>ONQW01000128.1 GCA_900320025.1 uncultured Lachnospiraceae bacterium | reverse complement strand
CGAGCTCAACATCATCATTGCCGTGGATAATCAGGATTTTGAGACGGCAATCCGCGCGATTTATGATATATTTGTCACAACGCAGTTGTGACAGAAGGATTTGAACGAAGGATTCTGTGCAGGCAGCTTCGCGGAAGACGGCGGCTGCAGGCGGATGTATTCCGGGCAGTTCTTTCGGGAGGATTCTCAGCGCGGGAGGAAACGAGGCATGACGCTGAAGGAAGATTTTGAAAATCAGAAGAAGATGCTCGAGGGGAAGAGCGGGAAGGAGAAGCTGGTCTGGTTCTGGGGTTACTATAAGATACCGGTGATTATTTTTGCCGGCATGATTGTCCTGCTCGTGATGCTGATCCGCACCTGGGTGACCAATAAGCCGCAGGCGGCGGGGCTGATCCTGCTAAATGCCGAGAGCGGGCAGGCCTATCAGGATCCGTCGGAGTGGCTCGAGCAGCCGCTGGCGGACTACATGGGAGTCAATCTCAAGACCAGTTCGCTGATGCTGAGCACCGGCGGACATATCACACCCGGCGGATCGACGGATCAGTACGAGATCGCAGAGGCTCAGAAGGTCATGGTCTATGTGGCCGCGCAGCAGGTCGATGTGCTGTGCGCGGACGCCTGGAATTACGAGAGCTATGCCATAGCGGATATGTACATGGATCTCCGGGATGTCCTGAACGAGAAGCAGATTGCAAAATACGAGCCGTATTTTTATTATGTGGACGGCGCGGTGATCGAGGCAAGGCAGAATTACACGGCGGACGGTTCATCGGATAAGCCGTTTGTCTCCGGTACGATCGCGGATATCACGGACCAGACAAAGGCGGCCGCGGCAGAACAGAGGGGCACCTGGAAAAAGCCGGATCCGAAGAGCATGAAGGATCCGATTCCGGTCGGAATCATTATGACGGACAGCCCGTACCTCACCAAATCCGGGCTTTACCAGAACGCGGTGCCGATTGTTGGTGTGATCGGCAATTCGAAGCACCTTCAGGAAGCGCGCTATATGATCGATTTCCTGTGGGAGCACGAATAGAAACGGCCGCAGGACTGCCGTATCGGGCGGGTCAGATTTTATCTGTCCTGTCCGATTTTGTTTTGCCTGGAAGGACATGCAGTCCGATTTTGTTTTGTTCGGAAGGACTTGCAGCCCGGGTTTGTTTTGCCCGGAAGGGCTTGCAATCAAAAAGTGAGTAGTTTACGATACAGACAGTCTGGGCGCGTGCCCATATGTCTCTATACAGGGTCGGGAGACATTCAAATCATCAATTGACAGGAGATCGGAAGGTATGGATTCATCGGAACGCGGTGTAATTGAAAATGTGGTGCCCAGCCGGGCGGGAGCAGGAACGAAGGTGCTGTATGTGTTTCTCTGGATCGTGACGGCTCTTTTCCTGATGATGGGCCTGGTCAGAGGATTTATCCCGCTTCTGATCGGCGTGGTGCTTGTCTTTGTCACATGGTGGATGAGCCGGATGACACAGATTGAGTATGAGTATTCATACTTTGACAAGGAGCTGCATGTCGCCCGGATCATGAAGAAGGAGGCGAGAAAGGAGCTCGGCACGTACAATCTCGACGAGATGCAGATCGGCGGACCGGTGCGTTCCTATCATCTCGACAATTATCGCAATAAGGACAAGGATCTCAAGACACTCGACTACAGCTCCAGGATGGAGAAACAGCCCGACCCGCGGTACGCGCTGTATTTTGCGGACAAGCGGATCCTGATCGAGCCGGATGCGGAGCTGGCGCAGGCACTGCATGAGAAGTTCCCGAGAAAGTTCTATATTGACTGAGGCGTGACAGTATAATCAGATCGACTTGAAGGAGGAGCCTGTATGGCCACAATTGCTAAGGAAGGTATTACTTTTGATGATGTACTGCTGATCCCCGCGTATTCTGACGTGGTGCCGAACCAGGTGGATATCACGACGCACCTGACCAAAAAGATCAAGCTCAATATTCCCATGATGAGCGCCGGCATGGATACCGTCACGGAGAGCCGGATGGCGATCGCCATGGCAAGGCAGGGCGGCATCGGCATCATTCACAAGAATATGTCCATTGAGCAGCAGGCCGAGGAAGTCGACAAGGTGAAGCGCTCCGAAAATGGCGTCATCACGGATCCCTTCTCCCTCTCCCCGGAGCACACGCTGCAGGATGCGGAGGATCTGATGCAGAAATTCCGCATCTCCGGTGTGCCGATCACGGAGGGCAGAAAGCTCGTCGGCATCATCACAAACCGGGATCTCAAATTTGAGACGGACTTCACCCGTCCGATCCGCGAGTGCATGACCTCGGAGAATCTCGTCACCGCAAAGCGCGGCATCACACTCGACGAGGCCAAGAAAATTCTTGCAAAATCGAAGAAGGAAAAGCTTCCTCTTGTGGATGACGACTACAATCTTGTGGGTCTTATCACGATCAAGGATATCGAAAAGACGATCAAATATCCTCTGGCTGCAAAGGACGATCAGGGCAGGCTTCTCTGCGGGGCCGGGGTCGGCATCACGGCAAACGTCCTGGACCGCGTCTCCGCACTGGTCGATGCCAAGGTGGACTGCGTGGTTCTGGATTCGGCGCACGGCCATTCCGCCAATGTACTGCGCTGTCTCAGCATGATCAAGGAGAAGTTCCCGGATCTCGATGTGATCGCCGGCAATGTGGCGACCGGAGAGGGCACGAAGGCACTGATCGAGGCCGGCGCGGACGCGGTGAAGGTCGGTATCGGACCCGGTTCCATCTGCACGACCCGCATTGTCACCGGCATCGGCGTTCCGCAGGTGACGGCGGTCATGGATGCCTATGAGGTCGCGGACAAGTATGGCATTCCGATCATCGCGGACGGCGGCATAAAGTATTCCGGCGATCTGACCAAGGCTCTGGCGGCAGGCGGAAGCGTCTGCATGATGGGTTCCATCTTCGCGGGCTGCGATGAGGCACCCGGCGCGTTTGAGCTTTTCCAGGGAAGAAAGTACAAGGTTTACCGCGGCATGGGCTCTATTGCCGCGATGGAGAACGGCTCGAAGGACCGGTATTTCCAGGAAAACGCCAAGAAGCTCGTGCCGGAGGGCGTCGAGGGCCGTGTGGCGTACAAGGGAAGCGTCGAGGATACTGTATTCCAGCTCATCGGCGGCATCCGCGCCGGAATGGGCTACTGCGGCGCGCCGAATCTGGAAAGCCTGCGCAGGAACGCGCGCTTCGTGAAGATCACGTCGGCCGCGCTGCGCGAGAGTCATCCGCACGACATTCAGATCACAAAGGAAGCGCCGAACTACTCTTCCGATGCAAATGACTGAACCCGGGTAACGCAAGGGAAGCGGTACAGGGTATAAAAACAGAACCGACAATACCGAAACGACGCAGCACCTCATCCCGGATTCGCAGTGCGAGTCCCGGGTGAGGTGCTGCATAGTTACTATACAATACCAATAAGGATGAAGATTATGTCAGAGGAGAAAAATTGCTGCGGGACAGATCGTGACACAATGAACGGGAATGATCGTCTCTCTGCCAGCGGGGAAATTCGTGAAGACGGAACTGCGGCGAAACAGGAGGAGAAGGAGAGCCGGAATTTCATTGAGCATGAGATCGACAAGGATCTCGCGGAGGGGGTCTATGATCATGTGCAGACCCGTTTTCCGCCTGAACCGAACGGCTATCTTCACATCGGCCATGCCAAGTCTATTCTGCTGAACTATGGAATCGCAAAGGAATACGGCGGAAAGTTCAGCCTGCGTTTTGACGACACGAATCCGACAAAGGAGAAGAATGAATTTGTCGATGCGATTCAGCGGGATGTGAAGTGGCTCGGTGCGGACTATGAGGACCGCCTCTTCTATGCCAGCGACTATTTTGACAAAATGTACGAGGTCGCGCTGATTCTCATCCGCCAGGGCAAGGCGTATGTCTCCGATCTGTCGGCGGACGAAATCCGGGAGCACCGCGGCACACTGACGGAGCCGGGCAGGAACGATCCGAACCGGGACCGCTCCGTGGAGGAGAATCTCGACCTCTTTGAGCGCATGCGGGCAGGCGAGTTTGCGGACGGGACGAAGACGCTCCGCGCGAAGATCGACATGGCGAGCTCGAACATCAATATGCGCGATCCGATTCTGTACCGCGTGGCGCATCTGCATCATCAGCACACCGGGGATAAATGGTGCATCTACCCGATGTATGACTTTGCTCATCCTCTTGAGGATGCCTTCGAGGGCGTGACGCATTCGCTGTGCACGCTCGAGTTTGAGGATCACCGCCCGCTGTATGAGTGGGTGGTGCGCGAGCCGGGGATCTTCAAGAATCCGCCGCGCCAGATCGAGTTCGCGAAGATGTATCTGAAGAATGTCGTCACCGGCAAGCGATATATCAAGAAGCTGGTCGAGGATGGAATTGTCGACGGATGGGACGACCCGCGGCTTGTCTCGATCGCGGGACTGCGCAGACGCGGCTTCACGCCTGCTTCGATCCGCCGGTTTGTGGAATTGTCCGGTATTTCGAAGGCAAATTCGGTCTCGGATTATGCGATGCTGGAGTATTGCATCCGCGAGGATCTGAAGCCGGCCTGCCGCCGGATGATGGCGGTGCTCGATCCGGTGAAGCTGGTGATCGACAATTATCCGGAGGGCGGATCGGAGCTTCTGCCGGTGGAAAACAATAAGGAAAACCCGGAGCTCGGGAGCCGCGAGGTGCCGTTCGGCAGGGAACTCTGGATTGAGCGCGAGGACTTCATGGAGAACCCGCCGAAGAAATATTTCCGCCTGTTCCCCGGCAATGAGGTCCGGCTCATGAACGCGTATTTTGTCCGCTGCACCGGCTGCGAAAAGGATGCGGACGGAAAGGTGACGGTCATTCACGCCACCTATGATCCGGCGACCCGCGGCGGAGACAGTCCGGACGG
>ONQW01000127.1 GCA_900320025.1 uncultured Lachnospiraceae bacterium | reverse complement strand
AATGCCGGTCAGGGTATCGTAAAGCTTCTGAAGCACCGGTCCCATCACGCCATGGTTATTGTCCTCAAAGACAATCTCCTTCCCATGATCGTTGATGGCACGAACCGGGCAGATCACGGCCGCAGTGCCGCACAGCCCCATTTCCCTGAAGTTGTGAACCTCGTCGAGATACACCTCGCGCTCGTCCACCTTAAGTCCAAGATAATGCTCCGCCACATAATGAATGCTGCGGCGCGTGATGGACGGCAGGATGGAATCACTCTTCGGAATGACAAGATTTCCGTCTGCATCGACAAAAATCGTGTTTGCCCCGCCGGTTTCCTCAATCTTCGTTCTCGTCGCCGGATCAAGATAAATATTCTCGGCAAAGCCTTCCTTATGCGCCAGCACAATCGCATGCAGACTCATCGCATAGTTCAGCCCCGCTTTGATATTGCCTGTGCCGCGCGGCGCTGCACGGTCAAAGTCCGATACCTTGATGTCAATCGGCCTTGCGCCGCCCTTGAAATAAGGTCCAACCGGCGTGACAAAAATACGGAATTGATAATCCTCCGCCGGCTTCACGCCGATCACCGGGCTGATACCGAACATATACGGACGGATATAAAGCGTGGCACCACTGCCATACGGCGGAACCCAGGCCTCGTTGCCGGCGATCACCTGCTTCACCGCCTCGACAAACTTATCCTTCGGATACGGAGGCATCTCGAGACGCAGCGCGGAATTGTACATCCTCTCCGCATTCAGATCCGGGCGGAAACAGACAATATGACCATCCGCCGTCGTGTACGCCTTCAGTCCTTCAAAGACAGACTGGGAATACTGCAGAACACCGGCATCCTCGCTCATGACAACCTTGTCGTCCGAAATCAGACCGCCCTCATCCCAGGCGCCGTTCCGATAATTCGCGACATAACGCTTGTCCGTGACCACATAGCTGAAGCCAAGGCTTCCCCAGTCAATATCCTTCTTCTGTACCATCGCTACCTCCTGCTCCGCTGCCCTGCAACAAATAGCAGCGGCAAACTCAAGTCTCTGCTTGGAATCCCCCTCATTATAGAGCGCACCTTTTCAGAATTCCATAGTTTGTCCCTGACGAGTTTAGCTTGTTCGGGACAAAAATTGTCCCGAACAAGCTAAACTCGTCAGGGACAATTTCCGCGCAGCCGCATACTCAGGCGGTGCAGTCTGCGTGTCAGGACAGGTGCCCATGTGAGAAGAAGGAGCTCGCGTTTGTCCCGTGCGGTGAGGTAGGGACTTCTGCGCCGCTCGCCGGCATGGCTCCGGAGGTAGCGGATGACATGCCGGTAGAAGGCGTTGTCCCTGCGCATGTCGTCAACCGGCACGTGGAGCATGTAGTCGAGGCGGACGTATAGCCCGAACCGGACGGCCTGCCGCGCCAGGTCCGGATAGCGCGGAACAATCGTGCGCTCAACCAGGTCGGCGTGGCGGACCACGTCCTCATACGCGCGGGAGAAGACATATTTCCTGCGGGTGACGGAGCCCTCCCGGTGCACGACGTGGTACCCGGGCTTCGGGATGAGGAGAACCCCGTCGATATCGGGCAGCATCTGCAGATGCAGGACAAAATCCTCCCCCGTCTCTCCTTCCGGGAATGGATGCGCAAGCAGTAGTTTCCGCGGCACGAGCTTTGTGCAGTAGGAGCTGTCGCTGGTATAAAGCAGGAGTCCCTCGATGAAATCGTGGGATGAGACAAAATATGCCTTCTCCGGAAGAGGCAGATCCGCCGCGAGCGGACGGAGCTTCTCATCCACCTCGTCCCGCCCGGCCTGCACCAGAAATCTATCCGGCGCATGATCGCCGGCCGCCGCGGTCCTCCTGGCGGCATCCAGCAGATTCTCACAAAAATCGGGTTCAATATAATCGTCGGCATCGACGAAGCAGACATATTGCCCGGATGCCGCGCGGATCCCGGTGTTCCGTGCGGCTGCCGCGCCGCCGTTCTGCCGCGTCAGAACCCGGATCCGGCTGTCCTCTGCCGCGAGCGAGCGGCAGAGAGCAGCTGTTCCATCCGTCGATCCGTCGTCCACGAGCAGAATTTCAATATTTTTCATCGTCTGACGGCGGATGGAATCGACCGCGCGCGCCAGGAACCGCTCCGCGTTATACGCGGGTACGACGACGGAAATATCCGGCTGCCAACCCTGCTCCTGTCCTGCCTGTTCCAGTGAATTCATCTCCACACTCCCGCCGCGTGCTTCCTGCATTTTCGTCAGATGCCGCGGTCCTGCCCCCAAATCTCCGGCACCTTCATGAAGGGCCGCAGCACCTGCGCCGGACTCATCGGCCCGTCCCCCGGTACGGTGAACCCGCCTTCCCGAACGCCTCCCAGAACTGTATCCGCAAACCGCACAAGCCGCTCCGCAGCGCAGTCCGCGTTCCAGGTCGTTTCGATCGTCCGATACGCCTCCATCCCGAGCGCCACAATCCGTTCCGGATGCCTGATCAGATAATCCGTCTTCGCGGTAAAATCGCCCTCGTTCTCTCCATCGAAAATCAGGCCGTTCTGATTCTGCCGGAGAAGGAACGGCACCGCGCCGGCCTCGGATCCTGCCACCACCGCGCAGCCGCTGTTCATCGCCTCGTTGAGAACGGCGCCCCAACCCTCGAGATGGTTGCTGGTGAACAGAAACAGGTCCGCCCGCTCCATATAGCCACGTACCTCTCCGGGCGGCAGAAATCCGTGAAATGTCACGTTCCCGTCCAGTCCGCTCTGCCTCACACAGGTCCGCAGCGCATCCGCCAGCTCTCCCTCTCCGATCATATCGAGATGAAACGGTATGCCCTGTTCCCGGAGATGCGCCGCATAGTGCACGGCAAACTCCGGGTGCTTCAGCGCGAGAAACCGGCCTGCCCAGAGCAGACGCAGCGGCCCCGGCTCCCCTCTCCAGACAGGTCCCTTCCACGCACGCAGCTGCTCCTCTGTGTACGTTCGAAGCGCCGGGAAATACCCCCATCGGAACATTTTCCCCGGATAAGCATGCACGATGGCAAAATCCGATGCGACATACGCGCCGTTGCACAGGAGATAGGCTTCTGCGCTTCTCCACCGCGTGTGATCATGATACTTTCGGAGCAGTCCCCGCGGAGACAGCGCCTTCCACTGTCCCTCGCGGTAAAGCCGCTCGCTTTCCCGGATCACCGGCTTCCCGGCGGACAGTCTCCTCTGCGCCAGGTCCTCTCGCTCCGTCCAGCCGAAGAGCGCGATATCACAGTCCTGAATCTCCTGTTCGAGCTGCCCGACCGCCTCCGGCTCGCCATAGAGCACCCGGACGTACGGAAGCCGGGCAAGGTCGACGCCCCAGCCCATTCTGACCCGCTCCTCCGCCATCGGCTCCGTCTGAATAAAACAGAAATTCTCCCCCAGACGGCGCCGCATCGCCTCACAGAATGGAATCTGATGATGATTGATGTAATTAGAGACAAAAATAAACTTCATGTCACATCCGACTGTATTTCCCGCCGCGTCCGCGCGGGAGTGCCCCCTACGCCATCATAGACCGGTAAATCTCGACCAGCCGCTTGAAATTGGTGTCCGGGTTATGGCGCACCCGGGCTGTTCTGCGCGCCCTGTGTCCCAGCGAAAACGCGAGCTGCCGGTCGCCAAGCACGCGGTTCACACAGGCCGCGAGACACTTCGGATCTCCGCCCGGGAACAGCAGTCCATTTTCCCGGTCCGTGATGAGATCCGGGATGCCGCCGACCCGCGCCGCCACCACCGGCATCCCGAGCAGCATGGCCTCGCAGAGGGAATTCGGGGAATTTTCCATGATCGACGGACAGACGAAGACCTGAGAGTCCAGAAAGCGCTGCTTCATCGCCTCCGCCGGCAGCGGACCGGTCATGAAAACATGTCCCTCCAGACCGAGATCCCGGATCAACTTCCGAAGATAAATTCCATACGAAGTGATCCGCAGAAACTCCGGAACCCGATGCGCGTCCTGATACAGACCGCCGACCGGACCGATCACGGAAATGCCGGCGACGTAGAGTTTTGCTTTCGGAAATTCCGCAAGAATATCCGGCATCGCCTGGAGCATGTAGTGAAGCCCCTTGAGCGGATAGTCGCCCTGCCCGACAAATATGCTGTACGGCTCGGCGCGGTCGGTATCCCACTGCCCTGCGTAAAAAGGCCTGCGCATCGTTTCATTCATCGGATGATACAGCGCCTCCGGGTTGATCCGGCCCGTCTCCCTGCGGTCCAGTTCCGTCCTCCCGGTCACATGTCCGGTCAGTCGGAGGGCTGCCGCCTCTGCTGCCGCGCGCCGCACATATTTTGCCTGCTGCTGACGCAGAGAATCCCGCCGCACACGGTCCCGGAAGGTGGCGCGGCGCTGAACGCGGTATGGCAGATCCGCCATATAGGCGTCCGCAATGCTGCAGCACAGGCCCTGAATGCCGATCAGAGTGCGTCCTGGATTGCGGAACGCACGGGCCATGGCAAGCGTGTGCGGAAATTCCGTGCCGAAGATATGGACAATGTCCGGCCTGTAATCCTGCAAAATATCCGCGAACACTTCCTCCAGTCCCGGATCGTAGTGCTCGGGATGGCCGAGATCTTCCCGAAACCCATAGAAAATCACGCCGTCCACTTCCTGCCTGACACTTCCGAGGAAAGCCGGGACAGGACAGCACACTGCAAGATCGATGTACCGCGCCTCGTCGCCCAGGGCGTCCCGCCCCGTCGCCTCATTCAGATCCGGAAGATCCAGATGCAGGTCGGACGTGTCGTCGAGGGCAAGATGCCCTGTGCTCTCCCGCACAGAGGCAGGCGCCGCACCGAAAACCACATGCGGTACATGCTCGCCGCTGCCGCTCTCCTCCGCGACGTTTTCCGCGCCGGCGGCCGCGCGCTCCCGCTCCCTCCGCGCCGCCACGATACGGTCAAAGCTTCC
>ONQW01000043.1 GCA_900320025.1 uncultured Lachnospiraceae bacterium | reverse complement strand
CAATGGTTATCTGGGAGGTGTTCCGGAACTGATATGAGAAAAGTAATAGGCATTGTTGGTGAAGGCCCGATTGATCAGATGGTCCTAAAGGCAGCTATCTTTCCGCCGGCCCAGACCGGGAGATGTCTGAAATGCGGTCCCATCAGCGTCATCATGTCAAATTCCTTGGCCGGTTTCCCCTCGAGCTCCCTGAACGGCTCATACCATTCCTCATACGTGGGATATTCATCGAAGACCGAGGTGCCAACCTGCTGATTGTCAGCCATCAGCATTCCCATGTCTTCCTTCTGCTCCACCTCCTCGATCGGATGGCTCTGCACAAAGATATTGTTGTAGAACCGGTCATCCCCGTGGAGAATCGTCATGAAGCCCGCAACCTCTGTTCTGTGCGGAATATGATAGGGGGTGTATCTCGGCTGATTTTTGCCATCCACCTCAAAATCCGTTCCGCTTCCGACCGATGTCAGCGCACCCAGGAAAAGATTGTGAACACAGGCGACACCCTCCGTCGCCATGCGCAGCGACACCTTTGAGAGACATACGTTGTTGTCAATCAGGGTCGGCCCGTGCCCCACCTCGATGAAAATGTCCTGGCTCATCATGGCGCCCATGATGCCCTTGGCGCCCTCCGGCGCCTGATTATCATAGAAGAGATTCTGGCTGATTCTTGTGCCCTGAGCTTCCCAGTCACACCAGACTCCCATGGTGCAGTCATGAATCCGGTTCCGCCTGATGATCACGTCAATCGCCGCATGCATTTTGATGCCCGCGATCTCCGCGCCGGCCAGCTCCTGCATGTTATTGATGTCATGAATATCATTGTCCTCGATGATGGAGAACACGCCGCCCTGACGGCCGACTATGCCATCCTGCTCGCAGTGATGAATGTGGCACCGGCGGACGATGTGATGGCCGATGTTTTCCTTGAGCCATCCATGATACTGTCCCCGGCAGACGGCATCCCGCTCCATCTGTGTCGGACTCTTCACATGCTTGTAGGTGAAATAGTGGTCATTCTCCGGATCGCAGTACTTGCCAAGGGAGATGCCCGCGCACCGGCTTCCGTAAATCTCGCAGTCCTCAATGATCCAGTTTCTGCTCCAGTGCGGACCGATCATGCCGTCCTGATATGCGGCCGGCGGAGCCCATGTGGTAGCTGCCTTGTCAATGGTAAAGCCGCTGACCGTAATGTATCCGACTCCGTTCTTCTGCGGCATGAAGCACTCACGCCGCACAGTTACCTCGACGTTTTCCTCATTGGGATTTTTTCCCTGGAAATTGGCATAGATCAGCGTCTCATCGGTCGATGCATCCTGTTCTGTATACCATTTGTAGATGGAAAACTCCGGCTCCCAGGAAGGTGCGTACACCTCTCCCTTGATGCACTCCTCCAGCGTTGCCGCTTCATACAGCATCCGGTCATTGAGGAATACCTCGCCGGTGTGCTTATTCACCGGGCCAAAATACCAGTCGCCCTGCACAAATGTAGTATAGGGATTATATTTTCCGAACACGCCGTTTTTGATACGGCAGACCCACACATTGCCCTGATAAGGCGTCCAGGTCTTCACCTCCTCCGCACCGGTTATTTCCGCCGCGAGCGGCTCGATACTGCGATATGTGATCCGCGCATCTTCGGTTCCGCCATGGATCGGCTCCACATTTTCTCTGTAAACGCCGGGAGCCACCAGAATTTCGTCTCCCGCAACCGCGGCATGCGCCGCCTCATTGATGGATCGGAACGGAGTCTCCTTCCTTCCGTCTCCGTTCTTCGGTGCATTGATGTCTACATAAATTGTCATCTCTTCATTCCTTTCCTCATATCTATATCTCGCTGAGGCAAAATCCGCGAATGCGGTTTTGCCGGATGCGGCAGCCGGTGCGTCAGCACCGTTGCTGCTGTTTGAAAGTGGCGTATCGACGCCACTTTCAAACCTTTATTCCGCCTTGACCGTGATGCTGACGTCCTCCATACCATCTCCAGAGAATGTCAGATGAATCTCTCCCTTTTCTCTTGCTCTGACTGCCGCGCGGAGCCTTCCTTCAAAGGTCTTCGCTGTGGTGTCAAAGAAATTCTCCTCCGATTTCGGATCGGCACTTCCAAAGCCGAGAAGATACCCTGCCCCCGTCACCTGCACGGAGACGGATTTCACCTCTTCGGGATTTCGAATACCGTTCTGGTCCTGCAGCTCCAGTTCGACATAAGCGATATCGCTGCCATCTGCCGGAATGATTTCCTGATCTGCATGCGCCTCGAGATGCAGCTTCTCCCCCGCAGTTCTGAGTATATCCCGGCCGGTCTCCCTGCCATCGTTTCGCGCAACCGCCTCTACGCTGCCCGGAATGTATTTTGTCTCAAATACCGCCATGTTCTTCTTGCCGCATCCATCCTCCAAAACACCCGGGCGCTTTATGCCGGCAGAATTTCCGTTGATCAGCAGCTCAACCGACTCCGCGTCACTATATACCTCTATCCTCACCGGCTGGTTTTCAAACCCTTTCCAGTTCCAGGAGCGCACCGCGTCGGTCATCGCCCATTGGGTCTTGTTCACCTTCTCCCCGAAATGCTCCGGCGGGCAGACCGCAATGTAAGGTGCATGGCGCACTCCCCAGATCGTCTGCCTCCAAAACGCTGTGGGTCTCGGATCTCCGAGCAGGTTGAGATCTCCGCAGTAGGCTGCTTTATAAGGATATCCTGCATAAAAGCTCATGCCATTCCCACTGGGATCGCCGTAGCTGATCTTCCCTATCCCGGCCTCTCCGAGATAGTCGTAGGCGGTCCAGTCAAAATCTCCAATCACATACGGCAGCCTGCTCACCAGGTCCCAGTTCACATCGAGATCCATCGGGAAAGTTTCCGATCCGACAAGGATCCGGTTCGGATATTTTGTCCCGTCCTTTTCATAACGCTGTGCCGCGTAATTGAGTCCTGTGATGTCGACCTCACCGGATGCCTCCTCCGTCGCATTTCCGGCAAAATCACTGGTCGTGATCAGCGCCATCTGGGCACCGATGTTGGTCATCATCTCATTGATTTCCCCTCCGGCCATGTTCGACGCACCGGTCTCTTTCTTCTTCGCCGCGAGAAGCTTCGGCAGGTCATTCATAACCGAAAGCAGCAGATTCATGCTGTTTGTCGTATACCTGGTGCTGTCCAGCGTCCGGATGCGGTCCGCAATCTTTCTTCCCCACTGCACGTCCAGCCGATTCCCGGTTTCCGGTATCTCATTGCCGATCGAATACAGAATGACAGACGGATGGTTAAAATCCTTGTTCACCATATTGGTGACATCCATCTCCCACCATTCCGGCATATGCGCCGCATAATCAAATGCCACCTTGGAAGAAGTCCACACATCTGAGAACTCATCCATGACATACATGCCATACCGGTCGCACGCATCCAGGAGACGGCGGCTCATCGGATAATGGGAGCTGCGAATGGCGTTAAAGCCTGCCTTCTTGAGATTCCTGACACGAACCTCTTCTGCGTGGGCAAATTCGGCAGTGCCGATGATGCCATTGTCGTGATGCAGACAGCCTCCGCGCAGCTTCATCACTTTGCCATTTACCCGCAGTCCATGCCAGGGATCCAGCTGCAGCCTGCGGATACCAAAGGTGCCCGTCTCCGTATCCTTTACTTCTCCATCCATCAGGATAGTTGCCCGATAGGTATACAGGTAGGGCGTATTATCGCTCCACAGATGCGGGTTGTCCACGTAAAGCCTTTGCCGCTGCACCTTTCTGTCCTGCTCGGTCATGGTCACCGGCACCTCATCCGTAGCGGCCAGCTTTCCTTCTGCGTCCAGCAGCTCGATCCGGAGTCTGGTGTCCTTCACCCCGAGTCCCTGATTGCAGAGGACGGACTCCGCCTGGATCACCGCAAGATCATGCTCCGCATCTACCGTCGACAGATGAATTCCATCCGGAATCAGATGGATCCTGTCAGCCACCATGAGATTAACATCGCGGAAAATGCCGCCTCCGGTGTACCATCTGCCGCTCGGAACGTCATTTTTAACCACTACTTTGATCTCGTTAGTCTGACCGAAGACAAGATACTTCGTGATATCCAGATAGAAATTGCCGTAGCCGTAGGGATGATCTCCTGCAAAGGTGTTATTGACATACACGAATGCGTTCTGATAGACACCCTCAAATTCCAGCGTCACAATCTTTTCCACATCGTCTGCATCCAGTTCAAACTGTTTCCGATAGACATAATTCTCCTCACGGAAATAGCCATTCCCGCTTCCGTCGGCCTCCTCCGGATTCCGGCTTGTGCAGATGGACGCATCATGCGGAAGATCCACCTTTTCCTCAGAAGCGCCAGTGCCGGGAATCAGATTTTCAAATGATGTCCCGGACGATCTGGAAAAGCTCCACCCTCTGTTAAAATTTTCTTTCACCATTTTTCATTGCCTCGCGCCACAATTATTACAATTTCTCTGCAATGCGGATGCTCCGCCTCCATGGCAGCGGATATCTGCACAGGCATTCTGATTAATGGACGAGATGATACTTCTCCCCCAGCGGATGAAAGTCTTCATCCAGATTCTGCCGGATAATGATGGACAGCTTTCTTTTCTCCCAGTCATTCAACGGTTTTCTGTCCATCGCCAGATAGTCAAAAAGGATTTCCAGCGGTCTTGACCCCTGCAGTTCCGGCTCCTGATCGATGGTAGCCGTGATCCGTCCATCCCGGATCATGGCCACCTGCTCATCGGTGACAAGGTCATTGGTAATCACCACCCTTTTGGTGTTACCAGCCGCTTCACTGACCACATTGCATATGCTGTAATCCCCCGGATTGATCAGATAGACCGTCGTGATGTCCGGATACTCCGAAAGTGTTTCTCTCACCCGCTTCTTGAGCATCGGCGCGTCCAGTCCCTCCCTTTCCTCCGTGTATAGCTCACGAACAATTTCGATGTTCGGATAATGAAGCATCTCTTCCCGAAATCCCTGAAGCCGCTCCTTTTCACTGCGCACCCCGCCGGGGTCATCCGAAATGACGAGAACGCGCGCGTCAGTCCCGCTCATCAATGCGGTCAGTCCGCAGGCCATCCTACCTGCTTTCCGATAATCGCAGCCCACATAACAGAGCCTGTCCTCCGGTTTAACGGAATCCAGATTGTAGGTAATGATAGGGACCGTACTTCTGTCCTGTTCGCTTTGGATATTCCTGATTTCTCTTGCATATTCTCCCGGCACAGCCCACCCGGAGATTTCGGGATGACCGAGGACAAATTCCCGGAATCGGATCATCTCCGATTCGTCTAAGCCGTGTATTGCAAAATAGTGGACCGTCACACCGTATTGCGACAACTCCTCCGCCTTATTCTTTGCCGCGGCATAGACGATATGGTGAAAGGATGCTTCTTTGACATCAATATAGACAAACCCAAACTGCAGCTTCTTCTTCCTTGCCGCGAGTCCGGCTCCTGCGCGTCCCTTCTGATAACCCAGCCGCTTTGCGGCTTCCTCTATTTTCTTTTCTGTGGCGGCAGAGGTGCGTCCTCTGTGATTCAGCACCCGGTCCACTGTTCCACGGGAAACCCCAACCTCCGCTGCGATGTCATTAATTGTGACCATAGATACTCTTTTCTCCTGTGAGCCTTGTCCGTCAAAATGCCATGCACTTCATGGAGATACGGGATACATAAGGTCAGTCTGCACATAATATATATTGCGTGCTCGTGTGTCATTCGTCATAATGAGTATGACACACGAGCACGCAAGAGTCAATCAGGCTTTTGAAAAATTACATTTCAAAAGTGGTGTGATAATAATGCCCGTGCCGTGCTCTTTTCGACAGCCGAGGGAAAATGCCCGAATGAGCTTCCTCCCGGATCGGGACATTATTGCCGCATCTTTTGCGACACCGCAGAAATAGCGGCACCTGCTTACTTTCTTCCGTGATTGAGCTTCTCAATAGTAGATGTTATGATTAATTCAGTTCAATTTGACTCAAATCGATTTGAGTCAAATTGAACTGAATTAATTTGGTATTCATGGAGGGTTTGCTATGTTCGTTGGCCGGAAGCGGGAATTGTCAAGTTTGGAAAAGTTGTACCATCAGCAGGGATTCGGCATGACTGTGATTTACGGACGCAGAAGAATTGGCAAATCCACGTTGATCAGGGAATTTCTGAAAGATAAGCGGGCAATTTTCTATACCGCGACAAAAGTGGGAAAGGCCCGAAACCTGGAATTATTTTGTCAACAGGTTGTTTCACTTCTTGACCCATCTCTGACTGGTGTCAGCTTCCCCTCTCTTGAGGCTATACTGGATTTTATTACTGATCGCCTGAGTGGGGACAAGCTGGTTCTGGTCATCGATGAACTGCCTTATTGGGCCCAGGATGATGGCGCTCTGTTATCTGTTCTGCAGAAGTACATCGACACCAGATGGTCAGAGCAGGATATGATGATCATTCTCTGCGGCTCCTCGCTGAGTTTTATGGAAAATAAAGTGCTCAGTGAAAAGAGTCCTCTATTTGGAAGACGGAACACGCAAATCCGTCTGGAGGCGTTTGATTATCTGGAGGCAGCTGAGTTTGTTCCAGATTATTCTGCAGAAGATAAGGCAATTATTTATGGCATCACCGGAGGCGTTGCAAAGTATCTTGCCATGATCGATCCGCGGGGCAGCGCGGACGACAACATCAAAGCACAGTTTTTTAATACAGACGGCTATCTGTACGACGAACCCAGAAACCTGCTGGCCCAGGAGTTTACCGATGTCGCACTGGTCAATAATGTGATAGAACAAATCGCTTCCGGCTCCAATACTGTAAATGAAATTTCCCAGAAAATCGGGCAAAATTCCTCAACCGTTCTTTACGCACTGGATAAATTGATCCAGGTTGGTCTGATCACGAAGAAAAAATGTATTACGGAAGAGAAAAACAGAAAAAAAACACAATATGTTTTAAAGGATCAGATGTTCCGATTCTGGTATGCCTTTATTCCCAAAGCCACAAGCATCATCGAGATTGGTCAGGGAGATCTTTATTTTGACCGGGTTGTAAAACCGCAGATTCACAACTATATGGGGAGTGTTTTCGAGGAAATGTGCCGGTATTACACCTTAAAGGAGGGAATCTGCGGCGCATTCGGAAATACCCTGACGGAGGTCGGAACCTGGTGGGGAACAGAGATTCTGCTGCGGGGATCAGAAAAAGTGCAGCAGTCGGCAGACATTGATGTGGTCGGCATTTCTGAATTGGATAAGACAGCTGTTCTTGGCGAATGTAAATTCAAAAATGAAAAAATCGACAAAAATGTTTATGATACTCTTCTGCGGCGTTCCGCTGTCATCAGCGGGAAGTACCGCATCATCCGGTTTCTGTTTTTCTCTCTGAGCGGCTACACCAGTTGGTTTGACTCCATACAGAATAACGACATAGCCCTCCTGACGCTGGATGATTTGTATCACGCCTGACTGGAAACGAGCATGAGACAGCGCTGCCCCTTTTGAAACGAACATGAAACAGGGATTATAAACAATCATGAAACAGGGCTGCTCCTCTTTGCCAGAACCCGAATCTGGAAGTAAGATAAGAATTGCGTATTTCATTTGATAAATATTCCATTGAATCGGGGATAAGGTGCCGCAGGGGGAGTTATGGATCATCAGACCAGAGAAGATTGTCCGAATGCAGCGGGCGGAGGGAGTATAGCGACCGCAGTCAGCGCAGCCGGGTCCGATACATTATCAGACGCAATATCAGAAAGATCTGCAGATCAGACAGGCAGACGAACGTTCACACGCGCCGAGAAACGTGGAATGCTCCGTGAGGCGGTGAATATGGCCTGGCCGGCCGTGCTCGAGAGCTTTTTCACTTCGCTGGCCGGCATGATCGACACCATGATGGTTTCTTCCATGGGGAGCTACGCCGTGGCCGCGGTAGGCCTGACCAATCAGCCAAAATTCATCGGCCTCACGCCCTTCTTCGCGATCAATGTCGCTGTGTCGGCCCTTGTGGCGCGCCGCAAAGGAGAGAAAAACAAGAAAGCCGCGAATGAGACGCTCATGACGGCCCTTCTGCTGTCTCTCCTGATCTGCGCTGCCGTGAGCGTCATTTTTGTCGTGTGGGCTGAACCGATTCTCCGCATCGCCGGGAGCAATGCGGATACCCATGCTCCCGCGAGCGCCTATTTCCGGATCATCATGGGCGGCACCTTCTTCAGCATGATCCAGATGCTCTTCAATGCGGCGCAGCGCGGCAGCGGCAATACGCGGATCTCCATGACCACGAATGTCGCATCGAGCATCACCAATATCTGTTTCAACTACTGCCTCATCGGCGGGCATTTTGGCTTCCCCGCGCTCGGCTGCACGGGTGCCGCGATCGCGACCGTCCTGGGAACGATCGTCGGTGCTGCCATGAGTTTTGGCTCTCTGTATATGAAGAAATCCTATGTGAGTCTGCCATATATCATACGGGAGAAAATCCGCCCGAAGCACTATGATTTTCGTATCATCGGAAAACTGGCTTCCAACATGCTTGCGGAAAATCTGCTGATGCGCGTGGGCTTCCTGGTCACCGCCTTCGTCGCAGCCCGCATCAGCACGGATGCGTTCGCGGCGCACAATGTCGGCATGAATCTGCTCGGCCTGTCCTTCTCCTTTGCGGACGGCATGCAGGCCGCCGGCGTTGCGCTCTCCGGCCAGGCACTCGGCGCAAACAAGAAAGAGGAGGCCAAACTGTACGGCAAAATCTGCCAGCAGATCGGTCTCTTCATCTCAGCCTGCATCGCAGGGATTCTGCTCTTCGGCGGAAGGGGCATTTTCCGGCTGTTTTTCGATGATCGTGCCATTCTTGATATGGGTGTGATGATATCCCGCTTCATCTGCGTCATCACCTTTTTCCAGATCGCGCAGGTCATCTACGGCGCCTGCCTGCGCGCAGCCGGCGATGTGCGCTACACACTGATTGCATCGACCATTTCTGTCACCCTGATCCGCTCTGTCGTCACGATCCTTCTCGTGTATGTGCTTGACCTTGGCCTCATGGGAATCTGGCTCGGCGTTCTCTCCGACCAGCTCTCGCGCTATTTCTTCATGAGCAATCGCTTCCGCCAGGGGAAATGGGTGAACAACAAGTTCTGAGTACAGGCATGTCCGATGCCTGTTGGCGCACCGGCTGCCGCATTCGGCAAAACTGCATTCGCGGATTTTGCCGAATGCGGGGTATAGGTTTCGATACGGGAGAAAGCCCATTCGGGTATTTCTCCTGAGGATGCCGCAAAAAAACGCGGCATGGAGTATAGGTATGGAAAAAGGAAAAGACAATTATTTTCTGGAATGTGAACGGCACTGGGTCTTTTGGATGCTCATCTTCGTAGGCGGATACTACGGCGCCTATACCTTTTCTGTGCGCGGCGGCGTGTTCTGCAACGCGCAGACCGCCAACGTCGTGCTGCTTGCCCTCGACATCGGAAACATGCAGTGGGAAAAGGCGCTGTACATGCTGCTTCCCATCTCTGCATATCTGATGGGCGCGGTGGTCTCCGAAATTCTCGCAAAGGAAGTGAAGCTGTACCGGCGCGCGCAGCACAAGATGCTTCGCTGGGACACCATCATGGTTGGCCTGGAGATCCCCATGGCTGTGCTGCTGGGGCTGATGCCGCCGTCCTGGCCGAATCAGATTTGTCAGGTGACCTTGAATTTTGTCTGCTCCATGCGCTTCAACACCTTCCGGCAGAATGAGGGCGTCCCGATGGCTACGGTCTTCATCACCAACCATCTGCGCCAGACCGGCAGCAACCTCGTGAAAGCAATCCGGGATCAGGACGATCAGGCCTCTCTCCGCTGGAAAATGCACGGCTCCATGATCCTCTTTTTCTTTCTCGGCTGTCTGATTTCCGCGATTCTCTGCCGGTTCTGGAACACGCGCGCAATCATGGGTGCCATCCCGGTGCTGGCTGTCGTCTTCATCCGGCTTGCCATCGCAGACTGCACCTATGAAAAGGACCGTCTGAACCAGGTTCCCAGAGGACACTGACCGTAGTCCCCAGAAGACACTGACCGCAGTCCCCAGAAGACACTGACCGCAGCCACGATAAACTACTCCGCCCGAATTTTGTCATCAAAAGCCACGGAACGAGCTGTTTGTACATGGCGTATCCAGTGTTCCATTTCAACCGCCTGCTTCAATTCAGCAGCGTCCCATTTCAAAAAAATTTTGCTGCTGCCGGATCAAATTTCATGTTCGCTGCTTTAATATTAGTTACATAATAAGAATAGTTCGCAGACGTTGTTATCATGAGTCATTGTGATCATGGGACTACGGTATCCGCAATCTCCGTCTATTGCAGAATCTCTGCCATGTCAGAAAAGGAGGCATCTTATGTGTACTGCAGCTACTTACACCTCGAAGGATCATTACTTCGGGCGCAATCTGGATCTGGAGTTTTCCTATCATGAATCTGTCACGATCACTCCCCGCCGAAAGGTTCTGCCTATGCGGCACGCGGGGGATTTGAAGGAGCATTATGCTCTGATCGGCATGGCATTTGTCGTCGGAGATTATCCGCTCTATTACGATGCCACCAACGAGAAGGGGCTGAGCATGGCCGGGCTGAATTTCCCCGGGAATGCGCATTATACCAAGCCGGAGGATGGAAAGGACAACATCGCATCCTTCGAATTTATTCCATGGATCCTCGGACAGTGCGCCACTGTGGAGGAGGCTCGCCAGTATCTGAGCCGGATCAATCTCACCGACACTGCCTTCAGTGAGCAGCTTCCGCCGTCTCCTCTGCACTGGATGATCGCTGACCAGAAGGAAGTGATCGTATTCGAGCAGACTGCAAAGGGAGCGGTGGTTTACGACAATCCGGTCGGCGTCATGACCAATAACCCGACCTTCGATTACCAACTGACACACCTGCAGGATTATATGAATGCCTCCGCCTCTCTTCCGGAGAACCGCCTGATTCCGGGCGTGGAGATGAATCCATACAGCCGCGGTATGGGCGGTATGGGAATTCCCGGCGATCTCTCCTCCGCCTCCCGCTTCGTGAAAGTGGCATTTACCAGAATGAATTCCATCTCCGGCGAGAGCGAATCCGAGAGCATCAGCCAGTTCTTCAAAATCCTCGGCTCTGTGGAGCAGCAGAAGGGCTGCTGCCGGCTCGGCACGGACAAGGATGGCAGGGAACTCTGCGAGTACACGATCTACAGCAGCTGCTGCAATATGGATAAAGGTATTTATTATTACACCACCTACGAGAACAGCCAGATCAGCGGTGTGGATATGCATCATGAAAATCTGGATGGAGATGCACTTGTCTCCTACGAACTGGCGAAGGGACAGCAGATTGCCATGCAGAACTGAGACCGGATCGACAAGCCGGTCAGGGAACCGGGGAATAGAAGATGCCATGCAGTGGCACAGCAGCACAACAGCACGGCAGTACGGCAGTACGGCAGTACGGCACGAGGATAAGGAAACATTATCATGAAAATCAAGGATATTTTGCAGCAGAATCAGGTAACTCTCTCCTTTGAGGTCTTTCCGCCGAAGAAGGAGGAAGGCCTGCTGGCTACTCTGGAGGCCGCGCACAAGATTGCCGCCCTGCATCCAGATTTTGTCAGCGTCACCTATGGCGCCGCTGGCACTGCCCCGCGGTTCACTGTGGAGGTTGCCTCGGATCTGCAGAGCAGCCACCATATTGAAAACATCATGGCGCTGCGCGGCGATATCCCGCAGGACGGCTCCCAGCAGAAGGAATTTCTGCACGCCAGCGACCTCATCCGCTATATCCGTTCTACAGAGTACGGTCAGGCGATCTCGATCGGCGGCGCCTGCTATCCCGAGAAGCATCCGGAGTCCTCCAGCAAGGAGGAGGACCTGCAGCATCTAAAGGATAAAATTGACGCCGGCTGCGACTTCCTCACGACCCAGATGTTCTTCAGCAACGAGACCTTCTATAACTTTCTGTACCGCGTGAGGGACAGGGGCATCAACGTGCCGATTCTGGCCGGCATCATGCCGATCACTTCCAGGAAACAGCTCGGCCGCTCCGTACAGCTCTCGGGCACCAACGTGCCCGATTCCCTCAAGGCCATCGTGGACCGCTTCGGCGATGACCCCGCAGCCTTGAAACAGGCGGGCATCATCTACGCTTCCAACCAGATCATCGATCTGATTGCCAATGGTGTGACCCATATCCACGTCTACTCCATGAACAAACCCGATGTGGCGGAAGGCATCCTGCGGAACATTTCAGAGATACTGAGATAGCGCTGACAGAGATGAAGAAGCCTTATCAGAATCAAGGATGCTCAGAAAAAACGAATTTTGAATAATTCAGAAGAGTCTCCGGGCATTCAGCCGTGAACCATGACTAACGACTGGACGCCCGTTTTTTGTACATCTTTTCTACTGTCGTTATCAAATTTCAGATGCGAAATCAATTAGAGCCAGAATTACTGATACCTGACAGCCGCATTCTTGCCGTGGAACGCAATACCGATTTTGATGATACGGTTGACTCTCTTTTGTTTCATTTCCTGATCGTACTGCTTCTCTTCAATTTGATTTAATGCATCCTCAGCCAGAGAATCCAGCGATTTTCCATTCTCTTTCCTTGAAGCTTTTAGTTCCAGAATATACCCGGGCAGATTTTGATCAAGCGGACATAATTGGATATCAAAGCGTCCAAGTCCTGATTCCCGATTGGACAGTACCTCATATCGATTGTTCAAGATGGCGCACAGTCCAAGCATTAGGCCCTGATAAAATGCTTCTCCTGCTGTATCATGAACACTGATGGTCTTCAGCATGTAGTCTGTTATACTGCTCGTCAGAGACGGGATATCTCCGATCATCAGTGCCTGCTGTATTTTAGCCGCAGTCGATTCAGAATCCGGCATCGAAAGTCTTGAAATGATCTCTTTCTCGTATACCAGAGAGATTTCTTTATTAGGAATGGCTACGCGACAGACAAAATTGCCGTCACTGCGCGGCATAATTTCTGCAGTCTTCAGATACCCAGCCACCAGCAGAAAGCTATAGATTGTCGATGGATTCTGACTGATCTCCGGATAAATCACATTCGTATCTATATATGTGGTAACCTGTCCGCCCTGAAGGAGACTTCTCAAATTCTCCGTCACCTCCGGTGAAGCATTCTGAATAATCTCACCGATCACATCATTACTGCCTGTAGCCTGCCAGAATGCTCTGGGCACGCATCCGTCATCCACATAGTTGATGACCGACCATGGATTGAATATTTCACTATTTCCAAATCGGTATCCGTCATACCAGTCGCACACTTCTTCATAGTGGTCAGCGCATCCATATGCCATGAGAAGATCCTGCACTTCATCCCTGGTAAATCCAAAGTATGCGCTATATCGATCATCCATAATTGTGTTGACCTTGAGATTATTCAGTCCGCTGAAGATACTCTCCTTCGCAACACGAAGAATTCCGGTTAAAAAGCCATAGGCAAGATCCGCATTGTCTTTCAGGACACCGGAGAACAGATTGCGGAGAAATCCTATCACTTCATCATAATACCCATGAAGATGTCCCTGCTGAATCGGGGTGTCATATTCATCAATGATAACCACCGCGGGCTTTCCA
>ONQW01000126.1 GCA_900320025.1 uncultured Lachnospiraceae bacterium | reverse complement strand
TGAGGGGCAGGACGGCGGGTTTTCGCTGAACCGTGAGGCGGCGGACCCGTCGATGATTTTGTTCAAGGGGAAGTATTACATTTTCCCGAGCATGACCTGCGGCTTTCTGGTCAGCGAGGACATGGTGAACTGGCGGCAGGTGCCGCTTAAGAATGTGCCGACGTATGATTATGCACCGGATGTGCGCGCCGTCGGGGACTGGATGTATTTCTGCGCGAGCCGTCGCGGAACGATCTGCGATTTCTACCGCACGAAGGATCCGGAGTCCGGGGAGTTTGAGCGGATCCCGGGGACGTTTGATTTCTGGGACCCGGATCTGTTTCCGGATGACGACGGGAAGCTATATTTCTACTGGGGATGCAGCAATGTCACGCCGATCTGGGGCGTGGAACTCGATCCGGAGACGATGCACCGGATCGGGGAGCCGAAGGTTCTCATCGGCGACAGCCATGACAGGCTGGGATATGAACGGATCGGGGAGGATCATCATCACAAGGCGGGAAGCGGCGCGGTCTTCAAAATCATGCAGACCATGATCGCGAAGCAGGCGGGGCTTGAGCCGTCCCAGGTGACTGTGGAGATGGTGGAGAAGGCGATCGGGACTCTGCCGCCGGAGCAGCGTGAGATGGCAAAGGTGGCCTTATCGGATGCGCCGTACATCGAGGGTGCCTGGATGACAAAATACGAGGGCAGGTATTATCTGCAGTATGCCTGCCCGGGTGCGGAATATAATGTCTACGCGGACGGCGTGTATGAGGGAGATTCGCCGCTCGGGCCGTTCCGGCCGGCGGTGAACAATCCGTTCTCCTACGAGCCGGGCGGATTTATGCCCGGTGCGGGACATGGCTCCACGATGCAGGATCGGGAAGGGAGCTGGTGGCACACCGCGACGATGCGAATCTCGGTGAATCACACATTTGAGCGGCGCATCGGCATCTGGCCGGCCGGCTTTGACCGGGATGGAGAGCTGTTCTGCAATCAGCGGTACGGAGACTGGCCGACGGACGCCGACAGACTTGCGAAGGATCCCTTCGCGGAGCCTGACTGGATGCTGCTCTCCTACGGGAAGCCGGTCACGGCGTCCAGCGAGGAGTGCCCGGAGAAGGCGGCAGCGAACGCAGTCAATGAAAACGTGCAGAACTGGTGGAAGGCTGCCGCGGACGACACCGCGCAGACGCTGACGGTGGATCTGGGGGAGGACTGCACGGTAAATGCTGTGCAGGTGAATTTTGCCGACGACTTCGGCACGGTGAAGGAGCTGCCGGCGGGAGCCAGCGTGCAGGGCGATCCCGGCCGCGGGCGGTATATCGAGGAGCGGGAATTCCGCACGAGATGGCTGCTTGAGACGAGCGAGGATGGCGCGCACTACACGGTGCTGGAGGACAAACGGACAGCGGAGACGGACCTGCCGCACGACCTGGTCGTCCGGCCAGAGGGTTTCAGGGCACGTTTTGTCCGTCTCACCGTGACGGAGCTGCCCTATGGGCAGAAGGCATGTGTGTCGGGCCTTCGCGTGTTCGGCCGCGGGAACGGCGCCGCGCCGGCAAAGGCCGCAGCTGTCTCTGCGGTCCGCGATGAGGACCGGATGGGCATGACGGTCTCCTGGCAGGGAGACGGCACCGGCTATGAGGTACTCTGGGGGCATGATCCGGAGAAGCTCTATCATGATTACCGCGTGTTCGGCAGAGAGACGGTCGAAATCCGGGCGCTGTCGGCGGACCAGGACGCATACTGGGTGCGTGTGGATTCGTTCAACGAAAACGGGATTACGGCTGGTGAGGTTGTAAAGGTGCGGTAATCATGGTAGAGACTGCGGTATACACATGACTGTCGCCATTGATGTGCGGGGCGTTTTCCGGTCATATGATGAAAAGACGAAGAATCCTCTTTGCATGGATCGGGACACCCGAATTGTGGATCGGACTGAGAATTGTATGAAAGAAGACAGCTGTGCGTGCGGTTTCAGAAAACAGGGCAGATACTGCATCTCGAACATCCGGCTTTTCCGGGATCTGCCGGCGCCAATTCAGGAGCAGCTGATCGGCAAGGCGGTGCACTCTTCGCATGCCAGGGGGAGTTTTCTCGTGGCGAACGGAGATGAGATCCGCTCGGCACTGATCATCCGGAGCGGGAAGATTAAAATCTCCCGCTCCGAGGCCTCCGGAGAGGAGCATATTCTGGATGTGCTGCACGATGGACAGGCGGTCTGGCACGGAATCTTTCTGAAGGATCATGTCTATCATTACGATGTGATCTGCCTGACGGATGTGCAGCTCTGCGAGATTCCGCGGGAGGAGCTTCTCTCGGTGTTCCGGGAGAACCCGCAGGTCACGATGAATCTGATCGGCATGCTGAGCACGGAGCTTGATGAGGCGGAGGAGAAGGCACTGCTGCTGTCCATCCGCGAGCCGAGGAAGCGGCTCGCGGAGTTTCTGCTGTATCGGGACCGCCGCTGTCTCGGCGGTGAAATTCATCTGAAGCTGGAGGACATCGCCGCCTCCGTCAATCTCCGCACGGAGACCGTGAGCCGCAACATCGCGCAACTCGCAAGGGACGGGCTGATCGAGAGGAAGGGCCGCGGCCGCCTGCGCGTGACTGATCGGGACAGACTGGCGGAATTTGTAAGGAAGGCGTGAGGAGCTTTGGACGCGGGACGGCACATGGATTCGCCTGCGGCCGCGGTGTCAGCTGAATTGAAAATCGAAATGCAGGTGAGAAATCCCTTTCATTCGCGATGTTGATAGAAAGATTTCGAACGATCAAAACTGTATTTCGTACGAAAAATGAGCGAATTTTGTCCGATATATGATATTATATAGATGAACTTAACAGGAGGGAGGGAATAAATATGTCGATTACCGCGACAGAATTGAAAAACAATCTTGGAAAATATCTTTTACTTGCAGCGACGGAAGATATTTTTGTCACCCGTAACGGCAAGGTTGTCGCTAAGCTCTCCAATCCCTATCAGGACAGAGTAAATATTGCCAAATCACTGTTTGGAATTCTTCGTTCTGATATGACGCTGGAAGAAGCGCAGGAAGAAAGGCTGAACCGAATATGAGAGCGGTCATTGATACCTGTGTCATTGTTGACGCGTTGCAAAGCCGGGAACCGTTTTGCAGGGATGCGGAGGCAATATTCATGCTCTGTGCGAACCAGCAGTTTGAAGGTTTTCTGACGGCAAAGGCCATTACGGATATTTATTACCTCACACACAGGCAGACGCACAGCGACAAAACAACGCGTGAAGTGCTGACCAGGCTATGTGCGCTGTTTGGTCTGTTGGATACTACAGCCCTGGACATCCGCAAGGCAATTTCGGCAGAAATTGCCGATTTTGAGGATGCTGTGATGGTCGAGACAGCAGTGCGATCCGGTATGGATTGTATTGTGACGAGGAATACCAGGGATTATAGTAAGGCACCGGTTCCTGTATGCACCCCGACAGAGTTTGTCGCACGGCTGACGAAAACAAGTGAAGTACAGAATGATTGATTGTTCACAAAAGCCGCCGTTTCTGGCGACCGCACATCATCGAGTGCGGAGCACGAGATGACTGCGGATTCATCGTGTTGGGCAGGACAGGTTTCATCTGTCCTGCTCTATTTATTTTGCCGATCATATTCATTTCCCATATGGCTGCCACAATCACATTCATTTCGAATGTGAATCCCGGATAATTTGATGATGAGTGGGGAGATGTTCCTTGACTATAATCAAGGAACATCTCCCGAAAGTCTGTTATCTTCAGAGTGTCCGATGAGAAAGAGTGTCGGAGAAAAGAATATCGGACGGATCTTGGCAGTAGAAAGGAGATGGCGGCGCGGAAATGGCAGTGATGGGAAGAATTCATTCCACGGAATCCTTCGGCTCCGTGGACGGACCGGGCGTCCGGTTTGTGGTGTTCGTGCAGGGCTGCCGCATGCGTTGCAGGTTCTGCCACAATGCGGACACCTGGGACGAACGGAGCGGTACCGGCAGAACGGCGGACGAGGTGCTCAGCCAGGCGCTGCGGTACCGGCCCTATTGGGGAAAGAACGGCGGCATTACGATATCCGGCGGTGAGCCGCTGCTGCAGATCGACTTTCTTCTGGAGCTGTTCCAGAAGGCGAAGGATCAGGGCGTTCACACCGTGATCGACACGGCGGGGGAGCCCTTCACGAAGGAGGAACCCTGGTTTTCAAAATTCAAGGCGCTTGCGGAGATGACGGATTTGTTCCTGGTGGACATCAAGCAGATGGATCCGGAGAAGCACCGGAAACTGACCGGGAGACCGAACGACAACATTCTGGAGATGATCCGGTATCTGGACGGGGTCGGCAAGCCAATGTGGATCCGGCAGGTGCTGGTGCCGGGCTGGACGGACAGCCCGGAGGATCTCCGCAGGGAGCGGGCGTTTCTTGACACGCTGCACAATGTGGAGCGGGTGGAGGTGCTGCCGTACCACACGATGGGCGCGTACAAGTGGGAGAAGCTGGGGCTTACCTATCCGCTGACAGGTGTTGAATCTCCGGCGGCAGCCGGTGTGAAGGCTGCGGAGGAGATTTTGAAGACAGCCGGCGGCAGGAAAGGCTGACAGAAACGAGGAGGACAGGCATGAGAGAAGCATGGAGAGGATTTACCGGAAATAAGTGGACGGACGACATCAATGTCCGGGATTTCATTCAGAACAATTACACGCCTTACGACGGGGACGAGAGTTTCCTCGCCGGACCGACCGCGGCGACGCAGACGCTGTGGGACGAGGTGCAGGCGCTGCAGAAGGAGGAGCGCCGCAGGGGCGGCGTGCTCGACTGCGAGACGGAGGTCGTTTCCGGGCTGACGGCGTACGGGCCGGGCTATATTGATCCGGAGAAGAAGGATCTCGAGAAGATTGTGGGTCTCCAGACCGACAAGCCGTTAAAGCGGGCATTCATGCCGTACGGCGGCATCAAGATGGCGGAGGA
>ONQW01000252.1:2079-2767 GCA_900320025.1 uncultured Lachnospiraceae bacterium | reverse complement strand
GACGATCATTACCGGACCTTTGAGAGACTCTATTGACGAGCTGCGGATTGCCCGGTGTGCGGTGGCAGAGATGGCGGAAATGATGAATCTGGAGAAAGAAGCGGAAAAATTTGTGTCAGGCGGGAAGACGTTTTCTCCGCGGTGGACGGCGAAATATAATCCGGTGTGCGATCAGACGGAAAGAACCAGGCGGCGGATTCATCTGGAATTCGGGCCGCTCGACACCAAAGAGCAGGTGCAGACCTACCTCCAGGAACAGATGGAATTCCCGGCATATTACGGGAAAAACCTCGACGCACTCTATGACTGCCTCACGGAGTATCCGGAAGATGTCGCGGTGCGGCTGACAGACATGTGGCAGGAAAGACCGGTCGACGAGTACATCCGGCGCGTATTCCGCGTATTTTGCGACGCGGCGGAGGAGAACGGGCATCTTGCCGTGACATGCGGGTGAAGGAAGCAGTGTTCCGCATACGCGGGGCTTGCCGGCGGGGACGCAGGAGAGATCAGTGAAGAAGGTTTGCATCTATCATATCGCGGAGCAGTTTCTGTATGAGTATTATGAGCAGCCGGGTGAGTATGCGCTGAGTGAGAAGGATGAGGTTTCTCCGCTCCTGAAGAAGGCAGAAGATGAGGAGAAGCGCGGCGGGATTGTGGCGGCCGCACAGTATTATGAGCAGGCGGAGGA
>ONQW01000252.1:0-2053 GCA_900320025.1 uncultured Lachnospiraceae bacterium | reverse complement strand
AAGGCGGTGTATCCGTACTGCTGCACACGGGCGGAGATGGCGCAGTACTACCGGTGGCTCGGCTGGTATCATCTGGAGAGCTATCATCCGGAACTGGCTGAGGTGCTGTACCGGTACAGCACATTTTTCGAGGAGAGCAGACAGGCGGAGAGTGAAATCCGCTTTCTGGAGTCGGCGCTGAACGCGAAGATGCCCTCGTATTCGGTGGAGGAACTGCAGGCGCGCCTCACCAGGGCGGAAATACCGCTTGCAGCTAGCAACGTGACGATGGCGCTTCTGGTCAGGGCGGAGGAAGAAGCGGAGCAGAATTACCGCCGGACCGGCGCGGAGGCCTGGCGGCGGCAGGCGCTTGACTGCTGCCACATGGTCCTTGACTGCACCGGCGATGAGGAGATGAAGGAACGGATCCGGAGACTCTCCTGAGAGGAGCAGCAGAATTGTCCCAAACAAGCTAAACTCGTTAGGGACAATTTCGTTACTTTTCGTGGCAGAAGAGGGTCTTTCTGGGTAAAGATACAGGAGAGGGGTCATGGAGGACAGCGAGATCATCGAGCTGTATTTCAATCGGGACGAGGCAGCCGTCGCGCAGACCAGTGCAAAATACGGGCGGTATTGCGGCGCGATTGCCTTTCGTGTGCTGCACAGCCGGGAGGACTCGGAGGAGTGCGTCAATGATACGTGGTGGAGGGCGTGGAGTTCGATCCCACCGGAGCGGCCGCGGATTCTGTCTGCATTTCTGGGTACGATCACGAGAAATCTCGCGCTGCACCGCTATGAGAAGCTGCACGCCGGGAAGCGCGGCGGCGGGGAGACGGCAGCCGCGCTGGAGGAGCTTGCGGAGGTTCTGGCATCGGGGGATGTCACAGAGGCAGAGGCCATTCTGCAGACGGAGGGATCGGAGCTGACGGAGCTGCTGAACGGATTTCTGGGCGGGCTTTCTCCGGATGCCCGTGTAATTTTCCTGCAGCGGTACTGGTACATGGAGCCGGTGAAGGAGATCGCTGCGGGGCTTGGTGTCTCGGAGGGCAAGGTCAAAATGTCTCTTCTCCGCACGCGAAGGAAGCTGGCAGAGTATCTGGCCGGGACGGATTATCATGCTTAACCTGTCATGGGGCAGGAAATAAACAAACGAGGAAACAGGAATGAGCGCGGAACAGGACATCGAGCAGCAGCTTCGCAGAAAACTTCAGGAGGAAATCAGCCGGGAACAGGGAGCTGGAGACGGGGAGGAGCAACGGACAGTCCGGCATGTGCAGAATTGTCCGGCCGCCGGTGCCAGGGCGACGGCAGAAGGCAGCGCGGAGCATGCGGAGGATCAAAACGATCACCTTCAAGCGGAGGACAGCGCGGAGCAGGCGGCGTTTCAGGTGCTGAAGGCGCTCAGTGATGTTGACCCGGAATATATCCATGAGGCAGGGGAGAAACTGGATTTCGGAATGGAGCCGGATTCTATTCACACAGAAGAGACGGGTCAGCCTGCAGAAGAGCAGGAATACGACGAACGATTTGCGGAGGGGCAGGAGCCTGATGAATGGCTTGCAGCGAGGTCAAAGTCTGATGGGCGGCCTGCGGACGATCGGAAAGTGGGTTCTCGTTCTGATGACCGTCCATCAGCCGCCAGGTGGATGATCTTGATGTGAAGCCTGGCACGCGTCCTGACACACCGGATGATTTCACAGAAATTCAGATGGATACGCTCGGGGAGGATGCGCTTCTGCCGGAGTTTGACGAGCTGGAATCGGATGAGGAGGAACCAGCCGGTGTCCGCCGCACACATGGAGTCCGGCCAGGGTGGCGGGGGTTTTTCCCGGGCCGCGGCAGCGGGCGGCGCGAGCCTGACCGCAATTCGGACGAGTCGTTCCACCGCCACATCAACGTCTGGGGGACGATGGCAGCAGCTGCGGCCATCTGCCTTGTGGCAGCAGGCCTCTATCAAAATCTGCAGCGCAGTGCGATCCCGGTCTCTCAGATCCCTGACGTGCAAAATACACGCAGGACCGCGGAGCCGACGCATGAGGAGCTGCAGGAGGCGGCCGCAGCGGAGACGGCAGAA
>ONQW01000125.1 GCA_900320025.1 uncultured Lachnospiraceae bacterium | reverse complement strand
GGCTGATCAGACACCGGATCTGACTGCAGGATTCCCTGCATCAAATTCTGCGTTTGATGCTGCGGAGCCGGATGCGGCAGACAAAAAGGAAAGCCCGGAATATGTCTCCCCGATCCGCTGGGATACCAGCGCTCCTGTGCATCAGGGTGACGAGAACAAAGAGGAGAGAAACGCCGCACACGCAGAGGACAGAGATACCCGCTATGAGCAGCGCGGAAACCGCCGCTATGGACGGGGCTATGATCGGCGCAATAAATATGATGCGCGCCGGGGCACCGGAAATGATAATCGTCGTTCGGATGGCCGCCGGTATCGCAGCGAAAATGAGCGCAGCGATGAGAACAGAGCGTTCTCTGAAAACCTCATGCAGGCAGAAAAGGACGGTTCTGCACCGGAGGAACAGCAGCCGGAGGAAAATCGGACCCCGATTCCCGAAGAGAAGCGTTTCACGGAAGAACAGATTGCGGCGATCAAGGGAAAGGCTGAAGAATTCCTTCAGAATGTCTTTCATGACATGAAGATGGAGGTCACAATTTCCATGACCTTTGATCCGGAATGGAATACGCTTTCCATCGACCTTTCCGGCGACGACATGGGGATTCTCATCGGTAAGCGCGGGCAGACACTGGATTCCATCCAGTATCTGGTTTCACTTGTAGTAAACAAAGACGTAGAATCCTATATTCATGTCAAGGCGGATACCGAGAACTATCGGGCGAGACGCAAGGAAACACTGGAAATCCTCGCGAGAAATATTGCCGGCAAGGTGAAACGGACGAGACGCCCGGTTGAACTTGAGCCGATGAATCCGTATGAACGGCGCATCATTCATTCTGCACTTCAGAACGATCGCTATGTCACGACGCACTCCGAGGGGGAGGAGCCTTTCCGCAAGGTTGTGATCAGTCCTAAGAGACCGGGATACGGAAGTGGTTATGGCTATGCCCGTCGCAGAAGTGCGGAGAAGACGGACGAAGAATGATATCTGCAGCCAGAGACGGATTGGACAGATGGAAGTTGATAACAGCCGTGTCCGATACAATGGAATTTTGTCCATTGTATCGGAGCGGCTTTCCTTATAATGGACGGAGTTCAGATTCCCGTCCCATTTCCGTGAGAAAACCCATTCGGGCGTTTCTCACGCGGGTGCCGCAAAAAGCGCAGCATGGAGGTATATATGGCGCTGCCAGTTGAAAATCATCAGGAGGATACGATTGCTGCTGTCGCTACCGCTATGACTGAGGCCGGCATCGGCATCATCCGTATCAGCGGCCCGGATGCGATCGCAATCGGAGACCTTCTTTTCCGGGACAGCAGAATGAGACGGCGTCTTTCCACCTACCCGGCAAACACCATCCATTTTGGCTATATTATTGATCCGGACATGCAGAATGCCTGTTCCACAGAATCCGCGACGCATCATGATGAGATCATCGATGAGGTCATGGTTTCTGTCATGAAACATCCTCACAGCTACACAACAGAGGATACCGTGGAAATCAATTCTCATGGCGGGGTCTACCTGCTGAATCGAATTTTGCAGGTGGTTTTGCATCACGGCGCGAGGATGGCAGAGCCCGGGGAATTCACCAAGCGCGCTTTTCTCGGCGGGCGGATTGACCTCGCCCGGGCAGAGGCGGTCATGGATCTGATCTCCTCCCGCAGCGAATTTGCAAGAAAGGTTTCTCTCGAGCAGCTCGAGGGTTCTGTTTCTGACAAAATCCAGAATTACCGTTCTTCCATTCTGTACGAACTGGCATTCCTGGAGTCGGCGCTCGATGATCCGGAAAATTATGATACGACGGGATATCCGCAGAAGCTGGATGCAAAATTGATGCATCTGATCGGCGATATGAATCAGATGCTGAAAGATTCTGAGAGCGGTCGTATCCTGCAGGAAGGAATCCGGACGGTCATTGTTGGCAAACCGAATGCTGGAAAATCCTCCCTGCTGAATCTCATGAGCCATTCAGACCGTGCCATTGTGACAGATATTGCCGGAACAACCCGGGATACACTTGAAGAACAGGTCCGGGTGGGAGACCTTCTTCTGAATCTTGTCGATACTGCCGGTATTCATGAGACACAGGAACCTGTCGAGAAAATTGGCGTCGACCGCGCAATCCAGGCAGCAGATTCCGCGGATCTGCTTCTGTTTCTCCTCGACAGCGCGGACAAGCTGTCGGAGGAGGATCGGAGAATCGCGGCCCTTGTTGAGAACAGAGTGGGAGAGGGAGGCAAAGCGATCCTTCTTCTCAACAAATCCGATCTTTATAAGTCCGATCTTTCCCCGCAGACGACCGTTCAGGATATCCGGACTCTTTTCAAAGAATTAGTCCCGATTGAGAAGGGGATAACTTTTGATAACAAGAAGGCAAACATCCAGCAAGGAAGTATCCCCTGCATCCTCTTTTCCATGAAGGACCGGACGGGATGGAGGGAACTGCAGCAAACGATGGAAGAGATGTTTCACGCAGGCGAACTGCAGAGCAGGAACGAGGTATTCCTCACAAATGAACGTCAGCGCGAGGCTGTTCGAAACGCTGTCCAATCCCTTGAACTTGTCCGCGGGTCCATTGCGGACGGCATGAGCGAAGAGTTCTTTTCCCTCGATCTCATGAATGCATACAGTGAGCTTGGGAAAATTCTCGGAGAACAGGTCGACGACGACCTTGTAGAGGAAATATTCTCGAAGTTCTGTCTGGGCAAGTAAAGGAAGAACTCTGCCGTAGGTAGAGTTCTTCAAAAGCTGCTTTGCAGCTTCCAATAATTTGGAGGAATTCCAGACAGCTGTTTCGCAGCTTTCAGTTTCGCGGTTTAGTTAGGAAAGGTGTTTCAATGCAGGATTATACCATTCAAACTGATGTCTGTGTCATCGGTGCCGGACATGCGGGCTGTGAAGCTGCGCTCGCCTGCGCCAGACTTGGTCTTGATACAACGATATTTACCATGAACGTCGACAGCATCGCCATGATGCCCTGCAATCCTCATATCGGAGGATCGTCAAAAGGGCATCTGGTGCGGGAGATTGATGCGCTCGGCGGAGAAATGGGCAAAAATATTGACAAAACCTTCATTCAGTCTAAAATGCTGAACATTTCCAAAGGCCCGGCAGTCCATTCACTGCGCACACAGGCCGATAAATCGGCCTATTCCAGAGAAATGCGCTCAGTGCTCGAATCACAGTCCCATTTGCACATCAGGCAGGCTGAAGTCACTGATCTTGGCATACAGGACAAAAGTGATCAGCGCAAAATTGTCTCTGTCAAAACTTTTCCCGGCACGATATATACGTGTAAGGCAGTCATTCTTTGCACCGGAACTTACCTGAATGCCAGATGTCTGGTTGGAGAAACCATCACGGAGACAGGACCAAATGGTATGCAGAGATCTACCTGGCTTTCCGAGTGTCTCAGAAAAAACGGTATTGCACTTCGCCGTTTTAAAACCGGTACGCCTGCACGAATGGACGGAAGAAGTCTCGATTATTCTAAAATGAAGATTCAGCTGGGGGACAGGCGCGTCATCCCGTTCTCTTATTCGACAGACCCGGAGAGTGTTCAGATTGAACAGGTGCCTTGCTGGCTCACTTATACAAACGATAATACACACAAAATAATACGTGATAATATAGACCGTTCGCCGATATACTCCGGCATGATCAAAGGAACTGGGCCCAGATATTGTCCCTCCATTGAAGATAAGGTGATTAAATTCCCTGATCATGACCGCCATCAGGTTTTTATCGAGCCGGAGGGGAAAAATACAAATGAAATGTATGTGGATGGCATGTCTTCCTCTATGCCGGATGATGTCCAGCAGCAAATGTATCGGACTGTACCGGGACTCGAGCATTGTGAAATTGTCAAAAATGCCTATGCCATCGAATATGACTGTATCAATGCAAATATACTGAAACCAACCCTGGAAACAAAAACGATCACAGGCCTGTTTTGTGCCGGGCAGTTCAATGGGAGCAGCGGATATGAGGAAGCTGCAGCACAGGGACTGATCGCCGGCATCAATGCGGCAATGGAAATCAAAGGAGAGGAGCCGCTTGTCATCGAGAGATCGGAAGGATACATCGGAGTTTTGATTGATGACCTGGTCAATAAGGATAACCGTGAGCCATATCGGATGATGACATCGCGAGCAGAATATCGTCTCCTGCTCAGGCAGGACAATGCGGATCTCAGACTGCGAAAATACGGATATCGCGTCGGACTGATCACCAAGGAGCAATACGATTATGTATTGTGGAAGCAAGAACGGATCAAAGAGGAAATCCATCGGATGAAGACAACCTGGATCGGTGGAACGCCGGAAGTACAGCGTTTTCTCAGTCAACACGACTCGGCTCCGCTGAATAACGGCATAACGCTTGCAGACCTGATCTGCAGACCTGAGTTGAGCTACAGCTGCATCGCGCCGATCGATCAGGAACGTCCTGAACTGCCGGAAGCGGTGATAGAACAGGTCGAAATTGAGATCCGATACGAGGGCTATATTGAGAGGCAGAAAAAACAGGTTGCTCAGTTTGAAAAGCTGGAACACAGACATATTCCTGAAAACATAGACTATGATGAGGTACAAAGTCTCCGTCTGGAGGCAAGACAAAAACTGAAGGAATTCAGGCCTACATCAATCGGACAGGCATCCAGACTTTCGGGTGTGACACCGGCGGATATCTCTGTGCTCGTTGTATATCTGGAAAAAATGAGACAGACACACCAAAAGCCATCCACGGATATCAAGAGCAAAAGCTGCTGCAAGGAGCATGTCATAGGGGGTAAGAATGACTGACATACAAGGTAATCGTATCCAGGAACATCACATAGAAGTCCCAGATGATACGGCTATTTCATTTGAAGACTTTGATAATATGTTTCACGTGAAACATTTTCCTGAGCTGGTTCAGCAGTGGAATCTGAACATAACAGACGAGCAGGAGAAA
>ONQW01000123.1 GCA_900320025.1 uncultured Lachnospiraceae bacterium | reverse complement strand
CGAAGATGCGGGCGCCGATCATGATGCCGGTGATCGCAGCAAGCTGGGCGGCCGAGAGTTCGCGCGTAAAGAGCGCGAACGTCAGAATATAATTCGTGAAGAGCTGATAGATCATGTCCCGCCCGACGGTTCCGATGGGATAGGTCCAGAGATTGCGCTTCATTGGCTTTTGATGTTCTTCCTCCGTCATCGGAGCCGGAACCGGATATGTCTTTTTATTCATCGCTGTAATACTCCCCCCGGCGCGTCTGCTTAAATTTGCATGGAATAAAGTCCGCCAAAAGCGCCTGCTATTAGTATAACAGACAGAGGATATAGCTGGGACGGAAAATTCTGATACAATTTGACAGATTTTCAGTGTATCAGGACCTGAAAAACGGTATGATGTAACTATTCGGCACCCGGGATGATTTCCTGAATCTGGATATCTGGACGAGGTGCGTGCACAGGAATACTGAAATCGGGGAGGATTTATGGATCATTTACTGTATGGCGCAGCCTATTACGACGAGTATATGCCGTGCGAGCGGCTGGAGGAGGACATCCGGCTGATGAAAAAGGCCGGTATGAATGTGGTGCGGATCGGGGAGAGCACCTGGAGCACCTGCGAGCCGCAGGATGGCGTCTTTGACTTTCATCATGTGACGCGGGTGATCGAAGCGATGAATCGGGCGGGCATTTCCGTCATTCTCGGGACGCCCACCTATGCGGTTGGCTGGTCAGGAAATATCCGGATGTGCTCGCGGTCACGCACGAGGGACCGAAACGGTACGGGTGGCGCCAGAATATGGACATCACAAGCCCGGTTTACCGGCTTTATGCGGAGCGGGTGATCCGGAAGATGATGGAGGAGTGCGCAGGTCTTCCCGGCGTGATCGGCGTGCAGCTCGACAATGAGACGAAGGCCTACGATACCTGCGGAAGGAATGTCCAGCAGGCCTTTGTGCAGTATCTGAAGGAGGAGTTCCACGGAGATCTGGATCAGCTCAATGCGGAATTCGGACTCGATTACTGGAGCAACCGGATCAACACGTGGGAAGACTTTCCGGATGTCAGAGGGACGATCAACGCCAGCCTCGGCGCGGAGTTCGCAAAATTCCAGCGGAAGCTGGCGGCGGATTTCCTGATGTGGCAGCGTCAGATCGTGGAGCCGTATCTCCGTGAGGACCAGTTCATCACTCACAACACGGATTTTTCCTGGAAGGGATACTCCTACGGACTGAACGGCGAGGTCGATGTCTTCGAGGACGCGAAGGCGATGACCGTTGTGGGAACGGACATCTACCATCCGTCGCAGAATCAGCTTACCGGCATGGAGATTGCGTTCGGCGGAGATCTTACGCGCTCTGTGAAGCAGGACAATTATCTGGTTCTCGAGACGGAATGCCAGGGCTTCCCGAACTGGCTGCCCTTCGACGGGCAGCTGCGGCTACAGGCTTACTCGCATCTGGCGGGCGGCGCCGACATGGTCGAGTACTGGCACTGGCACACGCTGCACAATGCGATCGAAACCTATTGGAAGGGTGTTCTGTCGCAGGATTTCAAGGAGAATGACACGTACCGGGCGTGCTGCCGGATCGGGCAGGAGTGGAAGGAAATCGGCTCGCATCTTCTTCATTTGAAGAAGAAAAACCGCGCGGCAATTCTGGTCAGCAACACTGCACTGAAGGCGCTCGACTGGTTCTGCGTGGACGGCACGGGTCCGAATCCGAACGGCGTGCATTACAACGATGTGATGATGGCGGTCTACAATCAGCTCTACCGCATGAATGTGGAGTGCGATTTTCTGTTTCCGCAGAACGCGGAGCGCATGGAGGAGTATGATTTCGTCGTGATTCCGGCGCTGTACGCGGCATCGGAGGAGCTGCTCGAAACCATTGCAAAATACGTGGAGCAGGGCGGACATATCTTTGTGACGTTCAAGTCGGGCTTTGCTGACGAGCACGTCAAGGTGTGGCATGACGAGACGCCGCATACGCTGGCACGTGTGACGGGAGTCCGCTATTCTCATTTCACGTTCCCGGATGAGGTCGGACTGCAGAGCAGCCGGTTCTGCACTGAGGGAGCGAGCGTCCACTGGTTCATGGAGCTGCTGCAACCGGAGGAAGGAACGGAGGGCCTCGAGGTGCTCGCCAGGTACGACCATCCTGACTGGGGGAAATACGCGGCGGTCACCAGACACGCGTATGGCAGAGGCACCGCGACCTACCTTGGCTGCGGCGTCCCGGAGAAACTGCTCGCGGAAATTCTGGAGGACACGGTAAAGGAGGCGGGAATTCCGATGCCTGCGCTCCGATTCCCGCTCATCGTGCGCCGCGGCGTCAATCAGGAGGGACGGGAGATCACGTATCTGCTGAATTATTCCGGATCGCCGCAGACAGCGGCCGCACCGCCAGGCGGGCAGGAGCTGCTGTCCGGCAGACAGGTGGCAGCAGGAGAAATGCTGACGATCCCGGCCTGGGACCTCGCGATTGTGGAGGGGGCGTAACAGGAGATGAGAACACTTTATCTGGACTGCAGCATGGGCGCTGCGGGCGATATGCTGACGGCAGCGCTTCTGGAGCTTCTTCCGGACAGGGAAGCATTCCTGAAAGAGCTGAACGGACTCGGCATACCGGGCGTTGTCTATTCCAGTGAAACGGTGACCAGATGCGGCATCCGGGGGACGCTCGTCACAGTGAAGGTGAACGGACAGGAAGAATCGGAGAACCTGTCCGCACACGAAGAAAAGAAACACCACCACCACAGCAGCCTGCACCGGATCGAAGAAATTGTCGGAGGCCTGCCGGTGCCGGAGAAAGTCCGCAGGAACATCCTCGCGGTCTATTCCCTGATCGCGGAGGCGGAGAGCCATGTACATGGTGTCCCTGTGAGCGAGATTCATTTTCACGAGGTGGGGACGATGGACGCCGTCGCGGATGTGACGGCGGTGTGTCTGCTGTTGGATCGCCTGGCGCCGGAGCAGGTTGTGGTCTCGCCGGTGCGGGTCGGCAGCGGGCAGGTCAAGTGCGCGCATGGCATTCTTCCGGTGCCGGCACCAGCCACAGCGTATCTTCTGCGAGGGGTTCCAATTTTTGCCGGAGATATCCGGGAGGAGATGTGCACGCCGACCGGCGCTGCGCTGCTGAAGCATTTTGCGGCAAAATTCAGTCCGCTGCCGCTCATGCAGGTCGCGGCGATCGGATATGGAATGGGCACGAAGGAATACGACGCGGCGGGGTGTGTCCGCGCTCTGTTCGGAGAGACGGAGGAGGCCAAAGCGATGGCAGCAGGCGGAACATCAGCGGTAGAAAAGGCATGGGCAGCGTTCGACCAGAGAACGCGGGGCTTCGAAATCAAGAATGCGTTTTTATTCCGGGAGAGCAGAGAACTTCTCGCCATCCACAGGGATGAGGACTGCTTGCGAAATGGATATTCCGCGACGAAAAGCTTCACCGCCGCGCTGTTTGCGGCAGCGGCGCAGAAAGGGATGGTTTCTCCCGATGAGCGGATCGTCGACTGCTTTCCGGAGGAGCTGCCGGAGGAGGTTTCTCCGGAGCTTTCCCGTCTGACATTCCGTCACCTGCTTTCTATGACAGTCGGGCAGGAGAAACCGTGGCTCATGGGAGCTTCGAGACCCGTGATGAAAACGCCGGACTGGGTGCGTTTCTCTCTGGCACAGAAATTCGTTCATGAACCGGGTACCGTATTCCAATACACCAATGTTGGACCGTATCTGGCCGGTATCCATGTGGCGAGAAGAAGCGGAAGAAATCTTGCATCGCTTCTGTACGAATCACTCTGGAAACCAATGGGATACTGGTTCCCAACGTGGGAAGTGGATCCGCTGGGAAATAATTTCGGCGCAGGCGGTTTGATGGTAACGACGAAACAACTTCTTTCTTTTGGCGTGCTTCTTCTGCATGGAGGAGAGGACCAGGGGAAACAGCTTCTCCCGGCAAAATTTGTGGAGGCGGTGTCACACCCGGTTTCTTTCCCGGTGAAACGACCGGAAGGCGCGGATGGCTATACCTATGGATTCTGGCTGGGTCCTGAGGGTTCTTTCCGCGCGGATGGGAAATACGGTCAGTATGCCATCGTTTTTCCGGAGCAACAGGCAGTGTTTGCCATGACCGCAGACTGTCAGGACCCCGCGAAGGTGCTGAAGGCCTTTTATGAGATGGTACTGCCGGAGGTGTAAGACAGGCGAGGACGTGAGAGGGCGGAGGTGATCGTCAGATAGAAGAAGGCCGGAGAGTTGACAGATATAAAAGTGGAAAGAAGATGCTCAGAGGTTCTTGGAGTATACAGAACATTGCAGTAAACTGTGGAGCAGTACTGCGGGGGATTAGAAGCAGGACAATACAAATTTCATAGAAAACGATGGAAGGGGTATCAGACACTTATGAACAAGACAAAGCTGATTGTGGACAAGGATTTCCGGATCGGAGAGGTGGACAAGCGGATCTACGGGTCGTTCATCGAGCATCTTGGAAGAGCGGTATACACGGGTATCTATCAGCCCGGACACCCGTCCGCGGACAAGTACGGATTCCGCCAGGATGTGATTAAGCTGGTGAAGGAGCTTGGCGTGCCGATTGTGCGGTATCCGGGTGGAAATTTTGTCTCGAACTTCCGCTGGGAGGATTCCGTGGGACCGAAGGAGGAGCGCCGGTCGAGACTGGACCTGGCCTGGCGGACGTATGAGCCGAATGAAATCGGGATCAACGAGTTTTCCAAGTGGGCGAAGGAAGCCGGCACGGATATCATGATGGCGGTGAATCTGGGGACGCGCGGGGTGACGGATGCCCTCAATCTGCTGGAATACTGCAATCTCGATACCAATTCCTACTATGCGGATCTCCGCAAAAAGCACGGGGACAAGGATCCGTACGGCATCAAGCTGTGGTGCATGGGCAATGAGATGGATGGACCCTGGCAGACCGGGCACAAGGAGGCACGGGAGTACGGGCATCTCGCGGCGGAGACCTCCAAGGCGATGAAGACGATGGACAATTCCATCGAGACGGTGGTCTGCGGTTCCTCCAATGTGGATATGCCGACGTTCGGAAAGTGGGAGGCCGGTGTCCTCGATGAAGCCTATGATTACGTGGATTACATCTCTCTGCATCAGTATTGGAACAACTATGCGGACGACACGGCGGACTTCTTCGCGGCAAGCGACGATCTTGATTATTTCATCAATTCCGTTGTTGCGGCCTGTGACTACGTGAAGGCGACAAAGCACAGCCACCGGAACATCAATCTGTCCTTCGACGAGTGGAATGTCTGGTATCACTCCACACAGCAGGACGATCAGGACATGAGGAACATGCCCTGGAGATCTCACCCGCACCTGCTGGAGGATATTTATAACTACGAGGATGCGATTGTGGACGCGCTCGCCCTGATCAAGTTCCTGCAGCACGCCGACCGGGTGAAGGTGGCGTGCCTGGCGCAGCTGGTCAATGTCATCGCGCCGATCATGACAGAGGAGAATGGCCCGGCCTGGAGACAGACCATCTTCTATCCGTTCTTCCTGGTGTCAAAATACGGCCGCGGCGTGGCGCTTCATCCGGTGCTCTCGGGCGGGGATCATGCGACCTCGCGGCATGATCATGTCTCCGACGTGGATGCGGTGTCGGTTTACAACGAGGAAGAGGAACAGGTGGCGATCTTCGCGGTCAACCGGAGCGTGATGGAAACGGTGGAGTTTGAAGCGGACCTGCGCGGCTTCGAAGGGTATCGTC
>ONQW01000222.1 GCA_900320025.1 uncultured Lachnospiraceae bacterium | reverse complement strand
GTCTCCGCCTTCGCCGACTTGGTCGAGAGGGCGGCAAGGAACGCCGCGTTCTGCGTCGGCGTCGTCTCCCCGCGCATGATCTCGAGCATCGCCGTCCTGGCCTCCTCATAGGTCAGGTCTTCCTTGTTTACAATTTTGATGATGGCTTCCTTAATCATGATGTCTCCTCCTCGTTCAGAAAGTTCTGCAAAATTTTTCTTCCATCCGGCGTCATGATCGACTCCGGATGAAACTGCAGGCCATACACCCGCTTCTTCCGATCCTCGACCGCCATCACCTCGCCGTCCTCCGCGGTGGCGATGACGCGCAGCTCCGGCGGAAGTGTAGCCGGCCTGACCGCCAGCGAGTGATACCGCGCGACCGGTATCTGCTCCGGAAGTCCGGCAAAAATCGGGCTTGTCCCGTCGAGCGCCGCGATGGACTGCTTGCCGTGCATCAGTCGGTGCGCGTAATCCACGACTGCGCCGTATGCCTCACAGATAGCCTGTTCTCCAAGACAGACGCCCAGAATCGGAATCCGCCCGCCGAGCTCCTGCACCACGCTCTCACAGACGCCGGCATCTGCAGGGCGCCCGGGACCCGGCGAAATCACAATCCGCTCCGGCCCGAGGTCCGCGATCTCCGGCACCGTCAGCTCATCGTTCCGGACGACACGAATGTCCGGATTCAGCTCTCCGATCAGCTGATACAGGTTGTAGGAAAAGCTGTCGTAATTATCAATCAGCAAGATCATTTGCCGCCTCCAGTGCGGTCACCACCGCCTTCGCCTTGTTGATGCACTCCTGATATTCCTTCTCCGGCACGGAGTCCGCCACAATTCCGGCGCCGCTCCGGACAAAGACCTTTCCGTTTTTCTTGTATGCCAGCCGGATTGCGATGCAGGTATCGAGATTGCCTGTGAAATCGAGATATCCGATGGCGCCTCCGTAAATCCCGCGCTTGTTGTTTTCGAGATCGTTGATCAGCTGGCATGCACGGATTTTGGGTGCACCGGAGAGGGTTCCTGCCGGCAGGACAGCATTCACGGCGTCGAGCGCTCCCATATCCTGCCGGATCTCTCCGCGCACCGTGGATCCGATGTGCATCACATGGGAAAATTTCAGCACCTCATGATATTTCTCGACAGTTACTGTGCCGAATCGGGAGATCCGGCCGATATCGTTTCTGCCAAGGTCGACCAGCATGTTGTGTTCGGCAAGTTCCTTCTCATCCGCCAGAAGCTCCCGCTCCAGAGCCGCGTCCTCCTCCGGCGTCTTTCCGCGCGGCCTCGTCCCGGCCAGCGGAAATGTGTGCAATACGCCGTCCTCAAGCTTTACCAGAGTCTCCGGAGAGGCGCCCGCCGCCTCCACATCCGTCCCGGAGAAGTAGAACATGTACGGCGACGGATTCAGGGTTCGAAGCACCCGGTAGCAGTTCAGAAGGCTGCCCTCGTAGTCCGCCTCCAGACGGTTGCTGAGCACAATCTGAAAAATATCGCCCTCATGAATATGATGCTGCGCCTTCCGCACCATGCTGCAGTACTGCTCCCGGTCAAACATCGGCCGCACCTCCGACCGCAGGACGCCCGCCGGCTCCTCCTTTGCCTTTCCGGTCAGGATGAGGTCTGCCATCTCCCCCAGCTCCCGCTCCGCCTTGCGGTATGCGGTCTCCGGCTCCGCCAGATCGATGTTGACGATCAGAATGATCTTCTGCGCCACATTGTCGAACGCGATGACCCGGTCGAACAGCATCAGGTCCACATCCTTGAACTGCTCGCTGTCCTCCGCGTCGAGATGCAGCGACGGTTCCGCATACTTCAGAAAATCGTAGGAAAAATAGCCGACCAGGCCGCCGGCGAACGGCGGGAGGTAATCCATCCGCGGCGCGCGGTACTGATCCAGAATATCCCGGATATACGCCGCCGGATTGTTCGTTTCAAAGGAAAGATCTCCCACCGTCATCCGCCCGTTCAGGCAGGTGATCTCCAACTTCGGATCATATCCGAGAAAGGTGTATCTGCCCCACTGCTCCTGCGCTTCCGCGGACTCCAGAATGTACGTGTGCGCCGACACATTCTTCAGCTTCCGCAGCACCTCAATCGGCGTCGCGACATCAGCGAAGATCTCCGTGCTCACCGGATACCGGCGGTACGGCCTGCTCCCGCCGCATTCCTCCGCGGCGAACTTCACCACTTCCTCTATGGACGGCCTGATTCTAAGCTGCATCCTGGTACCTCCTGCCGCGCGCCCCGCGGCATCCACACAGGGAAACCCGGATGGACTATCCTGTGGATGAATTTTCCCGGATGAACTGCATTCCTGCGCGGACTCTGTTTTCTGCGTATAAAAACGTCCCTGGCAGAACCATGTT
>ONQW01000148.1 GCA_900320025.1 uncultured Lachnospiraceae bacterium | reverse complement strand
GTTCCGGAGCCTGTCTGCCAGACGACCAGCGGGAAATGGTCGTCCAACTGTCCCAGAGCCACTTCCTCTGCCGCCTGCTCGATCACGGAAAGCTTTTCCGCCGTCATTCGTCCTGCACATAACTTGCGGTTGACACGCGCTGCCGCGTGTTTGACCAGGCCAAACGCATGGACGATCTCCAGAGGCATGGTCTCCTTCCCGACGCCTATCGGAAAATGCTCCAGGCTGCGCTGTGTCTGTGCACCCCAGTAGCGATTCGCGGGAACGGCAACATCTCCCATGGAGTCATGCTCAAGGCGTGTCTTACTCGCTTCCTTCATGATAGAACCTCTTCTCTGACCTTGGATCACAGGTACTTGGTATCCTCCGGCGGGAAATACTCCCGCTCCGGCATGATATAGGGCTGGGTGCCGCGGCGCTCCTCCTCCATGCAGTCCTGCACATAATTGATGAATTCCTGCTGGAGTTCGGTTTGGCGGTCGTTGCGCTTCCAGACCAGGGCGTATTCCACCTGACGGGCGCTTTCCGTGATGATCTTCGTCACAATCAGATCGCTGACGTTATAGGTGGTCATCGGGTAGATGCAGATCCCGGCGTTCTGTTCGGAGAGGGCGACCGCATCGATATAGTTTGAGAGGTCGCCCGCGATGGTGGGTTCTTCGCCCAGCTCCTCGAACCAGGCCCGGATGGAGTCCAGACGGGAGCGGCGGCTGGGGATATACAGCGGCTGCCCCACCAGCCTGCGCAGCGGCAGGAACTGTCCCTCCTCCGCGGCGAGGGGATGATCCTTGAACATCATGGCCACCCAGGGCTCCCGCCCGACGGAGAAGCCGTCCAGCTGTTCGGCATTATAGGGGGTAGCCACCAGCGCCAGGTCCGCCAGGCCCCGCTGCACCCGCTCCATGACCTCATCACCGCTGCCGTTCCAGAGGTGGATGGCCACACGCGGAAACTCGGAACGGAAGCCGGAAATCCAGCGAGCCAGCAGATACGGCGCGCGGCCTTCCACCAGGCTGATGTTCAGATCGCCGGAGAGCCCTTCCATGGACATAAGCTCCTGCTGGGTCTGCTCCGAGAGCTCCAGGATCTGACGCGCGCGGCGGTACAGATGCATGCCCGCGTCCGTGATTGTCAGATGCCGCTTGCCCCGGATGAAAAGCTGCACGCCCAGCTCTTCCTCCAGGCCCTTGATCTGGGCGGAGAGCGGCGGCTGACTCATGTTCAATCGCTCGGCCGCGCGGGTGATGTTCAGCTCTTCTGCCACCACGACGAAATAGTGAAGGGCGCGTAAATCCATATCATCCGCCTCTTTTTCTCAGAATAGGGATAGTATACACAAAAAGCCTTGCGGCCGCAAGTCTTATATACCTTATATACCGCTATTTCCGTAATTGGAGAGCACTCTGGCGGAGGGATCGTCCACCTTGCAGCCCTCCCATTCCGGGTTCGGCATCCAGAAGTCTTTGATCATCTCCGCCTGCCCGGGATAATATTTCTCGAAAATATCCCGATACAGCAGACTCTCCTTGGTAAAGGGCGGACAATACGCGTACTTCCGGCACCCGGCCCGAAACGCCTCGTCGGTGTAGACGGTTTCGGCATAGGCTTTCAGATCGTCCACCATGGAATGGCCGACCGCGTCGGAAAAAGCCGCCTTCTGCCGCCACAGGATCTCGTCAGGGAGTATATGGTCGTCTTCAAAGGCGTGGCGCAGCAGGTACTTTCCCATGCCGCAGCGGTTGAGCTTCAGTTCCGGGTCGATCCGCATGACATAGCGTACAAAGTCCAGATCCCCAAAGGGGACGCGGGCCTCCAGAGAGTTCACGGAAATGCAGCGGTCCGCCCGCAGCACGTCATACATATGCAGCTCATCGATCCTCTTTTTGCTCTCCTGCTGAAAGGCCTCGGCGGAAGGGGCGAAGTCCGTGTATTTATATCCGAAGAGCTCGTCCGAGATCTCACCGGTCATCAGCACGCGCACGTCCGTGGTCTCGTGGATGGCCTTGCAGCAGAGATACATGCCGAGGCTGGCCCGGATCGTGGTGATGTCCCAGGTGCCGAGCAGCCGGATCACGCCCTCCAGCGCGGAAAGCACGTCCTCTCTTGTCATATGAAAGGCCGTGTGCTCCGCCCCGATGTATTCCGCGGCGATCTGCGCGTATTTCAGGTCGATGGGATCCAGATCCATGCCGATGGCGAAGGTACGGATCTTCCGGCCCAGGAGCTTTGCCGAAATGGCACAGACCAGGCTGGAATCCAGACCGCCGGAGAGCAGGAAGCCCAGCGGCGCGTCTGCGTCCAGGCGCTTTTCCACGCCGGCAATCAGCTTTTCCCGGATGTTTTTGCAGACCGTCTCCAAATCATCGGTGGAATAAGCGGAGACCGTGGTCAGATCGGCATAGCGGACAAAGCGCTCCCCGTCATAATAATATCCCGGCGGGAAGGGGAGAATTCGCGCACAGAGACCTTCCAGGTTCTGCGCCTCGCTGGCAAAGGCGATGCTGCCGTCGGCAAAATAGCCGTAATACAGGGGCCGGATCCCGATGGGGTCCCGGGCCGCGATCAGGCGTCCGCCCTCCCCGTCGTACAGGATCAGGGCAAACTCCGCGTCCATCCGCTCGAACATGCCGAGCCCGTATTCCTCGTACAGCGGCAGCAGCAGCTCGCAGTCGGAATCGCCGACGAAGGAATAGCCTTTCGCCTCCAGCTCCCGCCGCCGGGCGCGCCAGCCGTAGAGTTCGCCGTTGCAGACCAGCTTGTTTTTCCCTCGGGAGAATGGCTGCATCCCCCGCTCGTCCAGGCCCATGATTGACAGGCGGTGGAAGCAGAGCAGGCCCGCTCCGACCGGCTCGATCCTGGTATCGTCCGGCCCGCGTGATTTCGTACGGTCAAAATACGGACGGATCTCCTCTGCAGAATAAAGACTCGACAGAAATCCCATAATACTGCACATAAAAAAAGCACCTCCGGATAGTTTTCGCAGCCTGTCCTTTCAAAAGGACGGACAGCTGCGTATCCGTGGTGCCACCTTTCTTACCGCCGAAGCGATCACTCGTCGGAGCCAATCAGCTCCCAACGCTTTAACGCAGCGCTTACGGCTTCCCTACTGATTCCTTCTGTTCAGGTCGCAGCTCCGAAGGGTTACCTGCCAAAGACGCTTGCACCGGGCTCCCACCGTCCCCGGCTCGCTGCGGCAGCTTTTCTTTGCGGCCTGTCTTCATCCCAGCCATTGATGCAGGGGATCCCTCTGAGCGCATGGAGGGATCCCCTATGATTGATATATCTTTTTAGGAGACCAGGGGTTTAACGGCCTTCCCGATGGGAAAAGCTCCTGTAGTACTCCTTAAACAGTTCGGACATTTTCTTCATAACAGACACTCCTTTTCATTTTTAAAGATGATTTTTTCTTCCTGTTTGAGCGGTAAGGGATCAGCCCTCACGGTGCGAGAAGCTTTTGTAAAACTCTTCAAATACTTTTTCCAGCTTCTTCACAATGCTCGCCTCTTTTCGTTTTGGATTTGTCTGTTTCCCGGGGACGACTGAAGCGTAGCACAGGAACCGGCAAAAATAAACTACATATAATATAGTTGTTACGATACATTTTTTATATCATTTGCCTTGGAGCATACTTCCCGCCATGTCATAGTTTTTTCCTTTTCCTTTTCCGATGAAACCGGTATAGTGGAAGCCTTGACTTCTGATTTTTCGGATAGTATAATCACCGACATATTCGGACGGCAAAGGCGCCGCGCGTTGAGCGTAGCACCCTTGCCGTCTGCTTTTTTGGAGGTGTACGTATGAACATGTCAATTTGGTTTCTGGTCGGGGCGATCCTGGTATTTTTTATGCAGTGCGGTTTCGCCATGGTGGAGACCGGCTTCACCCGGGCCAAGAACGCAGGCAATATTATTATGAAAAACCTGATGGATTTCTGCATCGGGACGGTGATGTT
>ONQW01000122.1 GCA_900320025.1 uncultured Lachnospiraceae bacterium | reverse complement strand
CGCTGCCGTCCGTCACGAGGAATGCATCTGTGCTCCGGCAGCGCGGTGATATTCCGACTTTCGGTTGTACATCCGGGACTCCGCGGACAAAATCAGCGTATCACTCTCCAGCTCGTTTCTTTTCTGCACACCGTACCCAAGCGACATGGATACGCCCTTCCGCGCATTTTCCTGCTGAATCTGCCGGATCAGCTTCTCCGCTCCGGCATTCCCGCAGTTCTCGGCGATCAGGACAAACTCGTCCCCGCCCATCCGGAACACATGGTCCCGGTCCGAGAATCGGACGAGCGTGTCCGCCGCGCGCCGGATGAGATCGTCTCCCGCGCGGTGTCCTCCCGTGTCGTTGGTCTCCTTCAGGCCGTTAATATCTCCGAAAATCAGCGCGACCGACTGGTCCTCAGTTCCTGGTTCCATCGTGCCGGTCAGTCGGATCACATACTGCTCATATCCCAAGCGGTTCATCACACCTGTGAGCTGATCCCGCAGGCACAGATCCCTGAGATGCTGAATCCGGTCGCGGTTCTGCAGCAGGCCGGAAAGGAACCCGCTCATCTCCCGGACGATCCTGACGTTCTCCTCCCGCGCCGCATCTTTGCCGTTAATCGCCGCGAGCCATCCCGCGGAAAGCCCCTCCGCCTCCATCGCACAGGCAGTCAGGCTATGGATATCTTCATCGGTCATCTCCGGATGCTGCTTTCGATACTGGTCAAAATCCGGGATGACGACGCAGCCGTCCTCCCGCTGCTGTTCTTTCAGGAAGGAAAATACCTCGCGATCTATCTTCTGCAGTGCAGGCATTCGCGCCGGAATACCAGTCTTCGTTCTCTCATAGGTGCAATGCATCACATCCCCGTCCTGTTCCTCCAGAACCAGGACGCAGTCTGCCTGCAGCAGATTCCGGACGCCGTCCAGAGCCAGACAAATCCCCGACTCTGGTTCCGGTTCCTTCATCGCGGCCGCCATCAGGCCGCTGACCGTCTCCTCCCGCCTGAGCGCGTCGGATTTTTCTTCAGGATCCTGCGGGGAAATGTCCGAATGACGTCCCGCCGTGACGCCGGAGCGGTCCTCCGTGACCTGATACAGGTGCACGACCGCCAGCCAGTCGTCCTGCTCTCCGGAGAGTCTGCGCGCCTCCATCCGGAAATACTGTCCGTTGTCCACATAGGTGATATGCTCGTCGCGGCTGCTGGAGAAGACTCTGGCAAAGAAGGAGAGCCACTTTCTGTGCATCGGATGCCAGTCCGCCTGTATATCCCCGCGTGCCTTCTGAAGGCCGCTTGTCCCGGACAGCCTGAGCGCTCCCAGAAAAGAGTCATTGGCAAACAGCAGGTCCATGGTCTGGCCGCAAATATGAACCAGGCCCACCGGCATCGCGCCCGCTACCCGGATCAGATCCGTGGCGTCATACATCTGATTCTCGCGCTCATTCTCCGGCACGAGGCGGTCCTTGTCCGACTTTTTCTCCACCTCCCCGCAGCTCACCGGTCTTCCGTAGTAATAGCCCTGTATCTTCCCGCATCCGATCTCATGCAGAAATGCGACCTGCTCCGGCGTCTCCACGCCCTCCGCGACGGTATGAATTCCCAGTGCTTTGGCCATGTCCGAGATGCCGGTCAGAATTTTGCGGCTCTGCTCGTTGAAATTCCGGAAGAAGTTCATGTCGAGCTTAATCTCGTCAAATTCAAAATCATGCAGGGAGTTGAGCGACGAGTACTGGCTGCCGAAATCGTCCAGCCAGACCTGGTATCCGGCGCTGTGGAGGCGCTTCACGCCCTCCCGGACTGCGCTGCTGTTGCCCGCCAGCGTCGACTCCGTGATCTCGAACCGCAGACATTCTCGCGGCAGACCGTTCGCCGCGGTCTCCCGCTCAGCCAGGCCGCAGATATCTGTCTGAACAAAATCATCCAGAGCCAGATTGACGGAGACCGGAATCGGCTTCTGTCCCTTCTCCATCCGGGCGCGCTGCATCGCGCAGACCTGACGCACCACATAGGTATCCAGTCTGCTGATGAGCCTCGATCTCTCCAGAACCGGAATGAAGATTCCCGGCATAATCATCCCTTTTTCCGGATCCTCCCAGCGGGCAAGCGCCTCACAGCCGCAGAGTCTCCCGGTCAGGGTGCGCACGATCGGCTGAAAATAGACCTTGATGTACTGCTTCTCCAATGCCTCCTCAAAGTGCTGCAGGATATAAGTGTTCCATTCGATCCTCTCTCCCATATCTGGCGTGTAGACCGCCCAGCACCGGTTCGCGTCGTCGCGGATGGAATCGCAGGCGATTTTGGCGTGATCGGCCGCCTGCCGCACCTCCTCATCTCCGGCCCCGGCGCCAGGATCGCAGATCCCGGCTTTCAGGGAGATACCATGATTGCGGATGTATCTGTTCCCCCGGCTGCAGGCTGCCTCAATTTTCTGACAGACCTCATCCTTTTCCACATACGCGCAGAAGCGGTCCGCACTGATGTGCGCGAGCGGCTGCCCGGGAAAGACCCGGCGCAGCGTGTCGGCGACAATCCAGATACATTCATCTCCCGCCTGCACACCGAACATCCGGTTGTATTCCTTGAAATTGACAATATTGAAGCTGACCTGCACCCTGCTTCCAAAACGCCCTTCCCTGCGGTCCTGTCGGGCCAGGTCCAGCACCTTTTCATAGAAATCGTGCATTCCCATGAGCCCGGTGAAGCGGTCCTGCATCCATCCCCGCTGTATCAGCGCCGACGGAATCAGATTCATGGCCCAGACCTCTCCCGCGGAAGGCAAATCACTCCGCCATAAAAACGCCTGCGCTCTTTTCTCATGTCCGTCCAGCGTCCGGAAACGATACGTGAGATAGCGATATCCTTCCGCTTTCCAGCGCAGCCGGTTCTCTCCCTCCGCTGGCCTGTTGTCGCATCCGTCTGCTGTCTCTTCTTTTCTCTCTGTTCCGGTTCTTCCAGCCTCAAAAAAATCCTGCAGCGGACGGTAGTCCTCCGCCTCCACCATCCCGCGGAAACAGCCTCCCGTCATTCTGAGAAAAGTCTCCTGATCCGGACAGGCATAGGAAAAGAGAACGGACCCGTTCACGTAAAGAATCCGTTCCTCCTCACCAGAAAAGATGCAGCACCCTCCCGCAGCACTGTCCAGCACAGCCGCCCTGTCTGCCTGTGATTTTGTTTCCGATTGAATCATGTTCCCTTCTCTTTTCTCTTTCTTCTGCCGCTGTCCCGGCCGCAGTTGTATGGGAATAGTTTACCGCAGATATGGGAGAATGGGGAAATTGAATTATGCCCAACGGATCGTCTCTGGAGCATACCGATCCATCCGCCTGATTATTCCGGCCTGGTCATTCCGGCTTTCGGCGCGGCGGAAACACAGCAGCGCCGTGCTGTCCGAAACCTGCTATAATGACAAAACTGGACACCCGCGCGGATGTCGCAGAATATACCGAAGAATATACGACACGGAGTATAGTATGAGAAACGAACTGACAAAGAAGGATATTGACGAAATGCAGGCGGAGATCGACCACCGCAAGCTGGAGCTCCGGCCGAAGCTCCTCGAGGAGGTCAAGGAGACCCGGGCGCAGGGCGATCTCTCGGAAAACTATGAATACCACGCGGCCAAGCAGGCCAAGAATCATAACGACGCGCGCATCCGGTATCTGGAGCGCATGATCAAGACGGCGCGGGTGATTCCGGAGCAGAAGGTTCCGGCGGGCGTCGCCGCACTTGGCCGGAAGGTCACCATCTACATCCCCGGGGACGATGCCGAGGAGTGTTACACCATCACCTCCACGGTCCGCGAGGATTCCCTGAAGGGCCTGATCAGCGTGGAATCCCCGCTCGGGCGGGCGCTGCTGAACCACCATGTCGGCGATACCGTGACCGTCCATGTCAGCAGCTCCTACAGCTATGATCTCATCATCCGCAAGATCGAGAATGCCGACGACGAGGGCGAAATACGGGCGTTCTGACAAGATGCCCTCATCACGTCAGACGCTTGTTGAAATTGCCGTCGATATTGACCCCTTCATTCTCGACGATGAACGCCTTCGGATCATACAGATGGATGATGCTGCGCAGGCGGTTGACCTCGTATTTGCTCACGAAAATGACAAAAATCTTCACATCCTCGCCGGTGAACACGCCGCTCGCGTCGATCTCCGTCATGCCGCGGTGCAGACGCCCCATCACATTGACCTCCATCGGCTTCGTATCCTTGAGCTTTGTCACCACGAGAATCTGCGAGCTGATGTTCTGCGTGTGAATTTTGTCACAGGCGACAGAATTGAATACGGAGTAAATCAGCGAATAAATCACCGTGGGAATATCGAAGATAAAAAGACAAAATCCATACAGGACGATATTGCTGAGCAGCGCCACCTTTCCGATAGACAGGCCCTGCTTCTCGCTGGCGATGACCATGCCGAAGAGATTCATGCCGCCATCGCAGGCTCCCATGCGCAGGATGACGCCGATGCCCGCACCGCAGATGATGCCGGCAATCATGCATTCCGCCAGCCGGTCCTCCAGAACCGGTTCGGCCGGAATCGGAATCAGCTGCATGAAAATGGTGATGCAGGTGACGGCGAACACGGTCTTGAAGACAAAGCGGTGGCGCAGCCTGCGATAGCACAGAATCATCGCCGGGACATTCATGATATAGTACAGGATACCGTAGATTTTGACTCCGCCGAAGGTGATGCCCGCCATATTCAGCAGGGTATTGATGAGCTGGGCATAGCCCATCATGCCGCCGGCGTACAGATGCAGGGGCTGTAGAAAATAGTTCATGCCGAAGGCATAGACAGCCGCCCCCACAAAGATCAGCGGCAGCTTCATGCCCTCCTGCCGGGCCGCCTGTATGCCCTCGTCCGCCTGCTCCGCCTTCGCTTCCTGTGCGCGGACCTCTTTTTCCAGATTCTGGGACCCGGATTTCTGGCTTCCGTGCCATCCTCCTCCGCTGCGCTCCGTACTGTCCTTCTCCATGGACAGCGTTCTGTCCTCCGCATGCCTTACCCGGTGGGTCGGTCTGTTGTCTGTCATAGCTCTCCTCTGTGCCGTTCCCTGCGGC
>ONQW01000065.1 GCA_900320025.1 uncultured Lachnospiraceae bacterium | reverse complement strand
GGCGGAGGTAAAAAGTCCGGCAGCGAAGAAGCCGCATTGTGATGCCATGGTTTATGAGGCGGTAGAAGCCGTCGAGGAGATGCTCGCTGCGCGAGGAATCATAGAATAGACTTGTATTGTTTTCCTAGACGAGGATGCCTTTGCAGTATTCGCCTTTATACTGATATGAATATCTGAGTAAAATATCCGCGCATGACATCCGAGTTCAGAAAAAGTGTCGGTGAATGGCAAGCATTTTTGCGATTTTTCAGAATAATGCACAGTTGATTATGACATGGTAAAGTGATAAAGTTTCTTTAAGGTTGTAGTATTAATTTATTATAACAATTCAAATATCGTTTACAATTCGAACAAATGATACAAAGGCGTATCCGTTTCTATACGGATGCGCCTTTTTGTTGTTATTCCTGTGATTTTGCAGAAGGAAAAGACAAGCGGGGAGGCACAGACAATTGGCAGGTTATATTTTGAAGCGGATCGGCTGGAATTCTATCTTTGTTCGCACTGATTACCATTACTTTTTTTCTGATGCATTCGATTCCCGGAGGACCTTTCAGCAAAGGCGAAAACCGCAAGGTGCCGGATGCTGTGCTGGAACAGATTCGAGATCAATATGGTCTCAATGACCCTGTCCCGGTCCAGTATGTGAAATATCTAGGCAATGTTGTCCATGGGAACCTGGGTGTTTCCTTCACAAAATTGAACTATTCGGTGAACAAGCTGATCGCGGATGGAGCGCCTGCCTCCGCCAGGATTGGAACGATCGCGATTCTGGTCACCGTCATCATCGGGATACCTCTCGGTGTGGTCGCGGCAGTAAAGCGGGGTAAGTGGCCGGATATGCTTGCCATGGTGATTGCAACAGCCGGCGTATCTATTCCAAGTTTTGTGCTGTGTGTCCTCACGATGTATTTCTTTTGCGGCAAGCTGAAGCTGTTCCCCAGCTATGGGCTGTCCAGCTGGAAAAGCTACGTGCTGCCTGTGTTTTGCCTGGCACTCGGGCATATCGCATATATCACACGTCTGATGCGGTCAAGCATGCTGGAAACCATGCGGCAGGATTATATCAGGACGGAGCGGAGCAAAGGAACGCCGGAATCTGTTGTGATTATGAAATATGCGCTGAAAAATTCGATTCTTCCTGTAGTTACTTATCTGGGACCGATGACAGCAGCTCTGATCACAGGAACCTTTGTCGTGGAGAAAACGTTCAGTATCCCTGGACTGGGACAGTATTTCGTGAATGCGATCGGAGATAGAGACTATGCCGTGACGCTAGGACTGACTATTTTCGTCGGAGCAATGATTATTCTCTGCAATTTGATAGTGGATATTGTCTATGCGGTGCTTGACCCGCGTATCCGCATCATGAAATAGGGCACCCGGGACAGCGTAAGAACAGGACGAAATCATAGAGGAAATCTGGAAGATGCAGAAAGAAAACCGCCAGAAGGAAACAGCAAAGGAATGGATCTATGCAGAGGATCAGCAGATCCCGGCAGAACTACTGGAAAAAGTCGGAAGCCCGGCTGGACAGAAGAACGTGGATGCCGGGGAAGTCCAGAGACCGCATGTGAAATATTACAAAATGGTCTGGCAGCGTCTGAAGCGGGACAAGCTGGCGGTGTTTGGCATGATCGTGCTTGCAGTGATGTTGATTGCGGCTGTCTTTGGCCCAATGTTCAGCCCGTATTCCTATGAGGATACGGATTTTAGCGCGATGCTGCAGGGACCTTCTGCGGAACACTGGTTTGGAACGGATAACCTTGGGAGAGATGTTTTTGTTCGTGTTCTGTATGGCGCGCGCATTTCCCTGTCCATCGGATTTGCAGCCGCGGCAGTTAATATGGTGATCGGCGTCTTATATGGCGGAATTGCCGGATATTTTGGCGGAAAAGTGGATATGGTCATGATGAGAATCGTGGACATTCTCAGCGGTATCCCGAGCCTTCTGTATCTCATTCTTCTGATGATGTTTCTCGGTGCCAGCGTGAAAAGTATCCTGATTGCCATGTGTATCACCTATTGGATTACGACAGCCAGGATGGTGCGCGGATCGATTCTTTCTCTGCGGGAGCAGGATTATGCGCTCGCCGCGAAGGTATGTGGTGAGAGCGACTGGAGTATTCTGATTCATCATCTGATTCCGAACAGTATCGGGTCTATTATCGTTACGGTGACATTCCTGATTCCTTCCGCCATCTTTGAAGAGGCGTTTCTGAGCTTCCTTGGTATTGGTATTTCCGTGCCGATGGCCAGTTGGGGAACGATGTGCAACGATGCGATTCAATATCTCTTCAATAAGCCATATCTGATGATCTTTCCTGCAACGGCAATCAGTCTGACTATTTTCTCGCTTAATTTCATTGGGGACGGTCTCAGAGATGCGCTGGATCCAAGATTGATCCGGTGATTCGTTTCAGAATATCAAAAAGTGGCATGGGGAAGAGATAAGAGCGGGGATGACGCACCGGATGCAGGATTCAGAATCATCGCATTCGCGGATTATGTCTCAGCGGAGTAGAAAAATGCAGAACAGATTACTTGATGTGAAACATCTGAAAACGAACTTTCACACGCAGGCAGGGATTGTCCAGGCAGTGAGGGACGTAAGTTTCTATGTGAACGAAGAGGAATGTGTCGGCATTGTCGGAGAGAGCGGCTGCGGCAAAAGCGTCACGATGCTGTCTATCATGCGTCTTCTGGAAGAAAATGCGGAAACAACGGCTGACTCCATTTTGTTTCAGGAAAAGGAAATATCAAAATATACCAATACACAGATACGCAAGATGGACGGGCGGGAGCTCAGCATGATCTTCCAGGACCCCATGACGAGTCTTAACCCGGTCTTTACCATCGGCCAGCAGTTTGCCGGACCACTTGCCAGAAACCTGCATCTGAAGGGCAGACCGGCGAGGGAGAAGGCGGCTCAGATGCTGAAACTGGTCGGTATTCCTATTCCGGAGGAAAGACTGGCGCAGTATCCTCATGAGCTTTCCGGAGGACTGCGGCAGAGAGTCATGATAGCCATTGCAATGTGCTGTAATCCCAGGCTTTTGATCGCGGATGAACCGACGACCGCGCTGGATGTGACTGTGCAGGCGCAGATTCTGGAACTGATGAAAAGGATGCAGCGGGAGTTTCATTCCTCGGTTATTTTGATCAGTCATGACCTTGGAGTCATTTCTACCATGGCGTCCCGGGTGATGGTGATGTATGGAGGAAAAATCGTGGAGGAAGGCCCGGTGGATGACTTGTTTTATCATCCAGCGCATCCATATACCAAAGGGCTTCTGGCATCCATTCCATCGAAAAAAGGAGAAAGGCTGGTTCCTATTTTTGGCACGCCGCCAGACCTGCTCGATCCACCGAAGGGCTGCCCGTTTGCTGAGAGGTGTTCTGCATGTATGAAAATCTGTCAGATCGCCATGCCTGGGACACATGTTTTATCAGAAGGACACACATGCCGCTGCTGGCTTTATCATCCGTCAGTCATGCAGGAGAAGGGGAGGAAACATGACGGGAACGAATGAGTATTGTATCGAGGCTCGTGACATCAGTGTACAGTTTCCGGTGAAATCTCCTTTTCACCTGAACAGAAAGAGAGGGGAGAAGAAAACAAAGCTGCTCACCGCGGTGAATCATGTCAGCTTATCTATCCGGACAGGTGAGACGGTCAGCCTGGTCGGGGAAAGCGGATGCGGCAAAACAACATTTGGACGGGCACTTTTGCGGCTGGTCAATACCGCTCCGGAGAGTCAGATTTTGTTTCACGGGAAGGATATCAGCAGGCTGGATGAAAAACACCTGCATCCATACAGAGCTAAAATGCAGATGATTTTTCAGGATCCGATGACCAGCCTTGATCCGCGCAAAACGATTGGTGCGATCATCGCGGAGCCGCTGATTGCGCTGCATCTTGCCAGCGGCACAGAAGCCGAGAAAAAGGTGCGCGAGGCGATGGATATGGTCGGACTCAAGCCGGATCACTATGACAGGTATCCACATGAGTTTTCTGGTGGACAAAGACAGCGTGTCGGCATCGCCCGTGCACTGGTGGCACATCCGGAATTTATTGTGTGTGACGAACCGATCTCTGCCCTGGATGTTTCGATTCAGGCACAGGTGATCAATATTCTTGAGGACCTTCAGAACAGGTACGGCTATACTTATTTGTTTATCAGCCATGATCTCTCCATGGTTCGTCACATCAGCGACGAGGTCGGCGTCATGTACCTTGGAAGTCTTGTGGAATTCGCGCCGGTGAAGGAGCTTTATGAAAATATGCTTCACCCGTACACACAAAGTCTGATGAGCGCCATTCCGGAACCGGATCCGATCGCGAATCGAAACGCAAAGCGGATCATTCTGACGGGAGAAGTTCCATCTCCGCTGAATCCGCCGAAGGGCTGTCCATTTTGGACGCGCTGCCGCCAATGTATGGAAAAGTGTGCGGAGATCAGACCAGAACTTAGGAATGTTGGAAACGGGCACCTGGTTGCCTGTCATCTGATCCATTCTGACAGATGACAGCAGCTTTCATTTTCATCCAAGTACCTTTACGAGGGAGGAATATTATGAAAAAGAGAGCGTATTGTTTGTTCCTTGCCCTGGCGCTGACCGCAGCATCCGTCGCAGGATGCGGATCATCGTCTTCCTCATCCGGTGCGGCTTCGTCTGCCTCTGGAGAAAGCACAGAAGCAGGAAAAACCACATCGGCGGCAGATGGGACTTCAGCAGCGACCGCATCTTCCGGCGGGGCTGGCAGCACCTTCACCTACGCGATTAGTGCACAGTGCAAGACGCTGGATCCCGGCGTGAGCAGTTATCTCTCTTCCAGCTCTGTTTTAATGAACTTATTCATGGGGCTGGAAATGGTTGGGGATGACGGCAAATCGATTGTCCCCGGCTGTGCAGAGAACTACGATGTCAGCGATGACGGATTGACCTATACATTCCATTTATATGATGATCTCAAATGGAGCGATGGGAGCGCTCTGACCGCCAGAGATTTTGTCTGGAGCTGGATCCGTGAACTGAAGCCTGAAACAGCATCGGGATGCCTTGACAGCCTGTTTGTTATCAAGAACGCAGAAAAATTCTCCAAGGGCGAATGCAGCGAGGACGAGGTCGGCGTAAAGGCGGTCGATGATACGACGCTGGAGGTCACGCTTGAAAATCCGACCAGTTATTTCCCGGACATGCTCTGCGAGGCGGCCTATATGCCGGTTCAACAGAAAACTGTCGAAGCGGATGCATCCTGGAGTCAGAAGGCGGATACCTTCATTAGCAATGGCGCCTATTACATGAAGGCAATCGATGAGAATGCCGACTACATTCTGGAAAAGAACCCCTATTATAAGTATGCGGACGATGTTTCGGTGGATACGATCAAAATCGTTTTCATTGCCGATTCGACCGCGGCACTGACAGCATTTAAGAACGGAGAGATCGATGCCACCAACAATCTTTCCGCGGAGGCAGTATCGGAATTCACCGGAACGGACTATCTCAAGACCTTTAATACGATTGGGACGGCGTATTACGATATCAACTGCGAGAATATTACGGATGCCAGAGTCCGGCAGGCGCTGGGCATGGCCATCGACAAAAAGTCCATCTGCGACAATCTGATCGCAACCAAGCCAGAACCGGCGACCGGATTTGTTCCTTATGGGATCAGCTACTATGATTCAGATAAGGACTTCCGCACGGTTGTCGGAGATTTACAGGAGTATGATCCGGATGGCGCGAAGAAGCTGCTGGATGAAGCGGTACGGGATGGGTATCAGACCCCGGATTCGATTGAACTGATCGTCACCGACAGCAGCGAACAGAAGACAATTGCGCAGGCACTGCAGTCCATGTGGAAGGATACGCTCGGCCTGAATGTAGAGATCACAACCTACGAGTCCAATACATACTGGGATATCTATGATCAGCATCAATTTGACATTGCCTACGACGGCTGGACCGGAGATTATGACGATCCCTCCACGATGCTGGAATGCTTCAGCCAGTCGAGACAGGGCAGCCAGTGGACAGACGATAAGGCTCTGGAATATGACGATTTGCTGAAGAAGGCAGCGGCAGAGACAGATCAGGAGACGAGATTCGAGGATTTCACTGAGGCTGAAAAACTTCTGTTTGCCGAGAGTCCGTTCTTCCCGTTGAATTTCAAAGTGTCGCAGATTCTGGTGTCGGATAAAGTGTCGTATTTCACGAACGATCAGCTGAATCACCAGCTTCTCAAATATACAAAACTGAAATGACGGATACAAGGCTGAGAGGAGCGGCATAGATGGCCGGAAAAGGCAAGGTCTGCCAGATTTTGCCGTTCTGTGGAATGCGCAGTTAAGAACATGACTTCAGGGAAAGCGGCAGCACTAATTCTCCCAACTGGCAGAGAAAGGGCTGCTGCTTTTCTAATGCATTTATATGGTGCAAAGAAAACGGGATAATCCGCTTATGTTAAGGAGTGTACCCGATATATTATCGGACTGACCTTAAACCTGGAGAGAGGTGGAAGAATGGATCACTATGTTATTACGGTTGCCAGAGGATATGGGAGCGGAGGAAAGCAGATCGCGCTGAAGCTGGCAGAGCGGCTGGGCATCGAATGCTATGAACACCGCATAGTGGCGCTTGCCTCAGAATACAGCAATCTGCAGGGAGAAGAGCTGCTTGCCAATGATGAAATTCTGTCAGGTTCCCTTCTGGTAAACCAGCTCGAACGAGCCGCTTCAGAGCGGGGGCTTCATCCCATGAAAAAGTTCATTGTCCAGCAGAGAATGTTTGATATTCAAAAGAAAATGATCAACCGCCTCGCCGACACCAGGTCCTGCATTATCGTCGGAAAATGCGCGGATGATATCCTGAGGGGGCGGGACAATGTCCTAAATCTTTATATCGAGGCGCCGAGGCCATTCTGCCGGGACAGAATTATGAAGCGGCAGGGCGTCAACGCGGAGGAGGCAGACCGTCTGATTTCCTCTACGGATCATTACAGGGCTGACTACTACAAGTTTTATACCGGCGGAAAGGAATGGACAAATCCGACGAACTATGACATTGTAATCAACAGTGCGAGGATGGATTTTGACAAAATTATTGCGCTCATCGTAGAACTCATGAAACTCCGCGGCATGCCGGTCTGAGCCGGAAAAGGCGGAGATATTGTATGAATGGGAAGAGGCTGAGATGGAAAAATTGCTGCAGGTAGAATATATTGATCAGTCTGTAAACTGGCCGACCGGGTGTGAGAGTGTATCCACAGTCATGGCGCTGCGCTTTCTGGGCATGCCGATCACCGTGGATGAATTTATACAGAAATGTCTCGCCTGCAGGAGTCTTACGATGAAAAATGGGGTGCAGATCGGACCGGATCCGAACCATTTCTTTATTGGAGATCCGCACGTAGATGAGGGGTCCTTTGGCTGTTATGCACAGGCAATCGTGGAGGCAATAGGCAGAGCGAAGAAGCTTTATCCGGAATTTGCATATCAGCCGGTTGACCTCACAGGACTGGCAACGGAAACGCTTACAGAGAAGTACGTCGCCGCGGGCATTCCGGTCATCTACTGGGCGACCATGGATATGGAGCCGAGCGGATATTACGGCTCATGGGCGCTCGAGGAAAGCGGAGAACCGTTTATTTGGAAATCGCATGAGCATTGCCTGCTTCTGACCGGATTTGATGAGGAGCATTATATCTTTCATGATCCGTGGAAGAACAACGGCATTGTGCGCCATCCGAAGGAACTGGTGCAGAAGCGCCATGAAGAAATGTATTCGATGGCGGTCTCCTTTATCCCGGAGACGAAATGAGAAAACGGTAACTTTGTTGTTTTATCCCGGCATAAGCCGGGAAAATGCAGTATGGGAATCAGGATGAAGGAATATCTTGAGAATGTCAGGCGGCAGGTGCCGCTCATCCACAACATTACGAATTATGTCACGGCAAATGATGTCGCCAATGCACTGCTTGCCGCCGGTGCAAGTCCGATTATGGCGGATGAGCCGGATGAGGCGGCTGAAATTACCTCGCACTGCAGAGGACTGCATATCAATCTAGGCACTCTGCATCTTCGTACTATCCAGGCGATGCTTCTCGCCGGACGGAAAGCAAATGAGCTCGGCCATCCTGTTCTGCTCGATCCGGTTGGGGTCGGCGCCTCTTCTCTGAGAAGAGATATGGCCATCTCTCTGATGGAACAGATCCGGTTTGATGTTATTCGCGGCAACGTCTCGGAATTGAAGACACTGGCAGGCGGAACTTCCAGCGCCGGAGGAGTGGATGCTGATTCTGCGGACGCGGTCACAGAGGAAAACCTTGATCGTATGACTGTGTTTGCAAAACGCTATTCAGCGGCCCGCCGCGCGATCGTTGCAATCACGGGGGCGATTGATCTCGTCGCGGATGCGGATCGTTGTTTTGTCATACGAAACGGCTGCCAGGAGATGAGCAGAGTAACTGGTACGGGCTGCCAGCTGTCCGGCCTCATGACGGCGTTTGTGAGCGCGAACCCGGGTCATAAGCTGGAGGCGTCTGCCGCAGCGGTGATTCTGATGGGTCTTGCGGGAGAGATTGGAGTAAGGAATTTGCAGCCCGGCGAGGGCAATGCCGCGCTGCGGACCCGCATGATCGACGCGATCTACAATATGACAGGGGAAAGACTGGAGAAGGGGGCCGATTATGACATTCGATAAAAATTCGCTGCTTTTGTACGCCGTGACCGACCGCCACTGGCTTCATGGCAGGACACTGTACGAGGCGGTAGAGGAAGCGCTGAAGGGCGGGGTAACCTTTGTTCAGATCAGAGAAAAAGGAGATATGGCGCTGGATCATTCGCATTATGTAGAAGAGGCACTCTCCATAAAAGAACTCTGCCACCGGTATCAGGTTCCATTCGTCGTAGATGACGACGTGGACCTGGCCGTTGAAATTGATGCAGACGGTGTGCATGTCGGCCAGCACGATATGGAAGCTGACTGGGTGCGGCGCAAAATCGGGCCGGACAAAATTCTCGGCGTGTCCGCCCGGACGGTGGAGGAAGCCGTTCTGGCTGAAAAGCGCGGTGCAGATTATCTCGGAACCGGCGCGGTATTTCCAACAAGCTCCAAGGCGGATGCCAGCGTCGTGGATCACGCTGTTCTCCGGGATATCTGTCAGGCTGTCCGGATTCCGGTCATTGCCATCGGCGGCATCACTCGGGACAATGTCCTCTCGTTGACCGGAACGGGCATTGCCGGCATTGCGGTGATATCCGCCATTTTTGCACAGCCGGATATCCGGGAAGCAGCGCAGGTTCTTCGCCGCCAGACAGAGAAGGCAGTAGGGTATGATACGGGGAATGATCTTTGACATCGATGGAACGCTGCTCGATTCCATGCCAATCTGGTACGATCTGGGAGCAAGATATCTCCGGAGCCTGGGTATTATGCCACAGCCGGAGCTTGGCTGCGTTTTGTATTCTATGACGCTGGAGGAGGGGATCATATACCTGCGGTCGCAGTATGGCCTGAGACATTCTCCATCCCAGATCCGGCAGGATCTGAAGGATATCATGGATGCCTTCTACCGCAATGAGGTGCAGGCAAAGCCTGGAGCAAAATCGTTCCTGCGGGCGTGTCAGGAACGGAACCTGCCGATGATTCTGGTGACCATTGGAGATGCGGAACTGGCACAGGCAGCGCTCATGCGGAATGGGATATGGCAGTATTTTGCCGGGCTGCTCACCTGTGAAGCGTTTCATACGAATAAACATGCGCCGTGCATCTATCAG
>ONQW01000119.1 GCA_900320025.1 uncultured Lachnospiraceae bacterium | reverse complement strand
AGGCTCAGAAGCCGCCAGAGAAGGCACCGCGGCGCACGCTCTGTGTGAACACAAGCTGAAGCGCGCTCTCCATATGCGGAGCCGCCACCCTGTATCGGACTACGATTCCGATGAGATGGAGGAATGCACCGATGCCTACGTCGATTTCGTGATGGAGCAGTACGAGGCGGCGAAGCAGGTCTGCGAAGACCTGATCATCCTCATCGAGCAGAGGCTGGACTTCTCCTGCTATGTACCGGACGGCTTCGGCACCGGGGACTGTCTGATAATCTCCGATGACAGGCTTCACATCATCGACTTCAAGTACGGTATGGGAGTCCTCGTCGAGGCGGAGGACAATCCGCAGATGAAGCTCTACGCGCTCGGCGCTCTGGCGGTGTACGATGCTCTCTACGATATCCGCGAGGTGTCGATGACCATCTTCCAGCCGCGCCGCGAGAACGTCAGCACCTGGACGATCCCGGTTGAAGACCTCAAAGCCTGGGCGGAAAACGAGCTGAAGCCGAGAGCGAAGATGGCCTATGACGGTGAGGGCGAGTATCTCCCCGGCGAGTGGTGTACGTTCTGTCGCGCCGCCGTCCGTTGCCGTGCGAGAGCCGAAGAAAAGCTGAAGCTGGCGCAGACCGAGTTCCGGATGCCGCCTCTGCTCACAGACGCGGAGATCGAGGACATCCTCGCCGTGCTGCCGGATCTGACCAAATGGGCGAACGAGATCACCGCCTACGCTCTTGACACCGCGCTGAACCACGGCAAGGAGTGGAACGGCTTCAAGGTGGTCCAAGGACGCTCCGTCCGCAAGTACCGTGATGAGGCAGCCGTCGCGGAAGCGGCAAAAGAAGCGGGTTATAAGGATATCTACCGTCAGTCCCTTATCCCGCTGACCGAAATGCAGAGACTGATGGGCAAAGACAGGTTTGAGGAAATTCTCGGCGGCCTCATCACCAAAGCGCCGGGCAGGCCGACTCTCGTTCCGAAATCGGACAGGCGTCCGGCCATGAACGTTTCAAACGCCATTAACGAATTTTACGAAATCAAGGAGGATATTTAAAATGGCTAACAATTCAAGCAGAACCAAGGTTATCACCGGCACAGGCACCCGCCTCTCTTACTTCCACGGCTGGGAGCCCGTATCCATCAACGGCGGCGCGGAGAAATACTCCGTATCCGTCCTCATCCCCAAGACCGACACCGAGACCGTCAGCGCCATCAACGCGGCGATCGACGCCGCCATCGAGGAAGGCGTGGCGAAATTCGGCGGAAAGAAGCCCAATAAGGCTGCGATTAAGCTGCCTCTGCGTGACGGCGATGTCGAGCGCGACGATGAAGCCTACAAGGGGCACTGGTTCATCAACGCAAATTCCACTACGGCTCCGCAGATCGTGGACAGACAGGTCAAGCCCATCCTCGACAGGAGCGAGGTCTACTCCGGGTGCTATGCCCGCGTCTCGCTGAACTTCTTCGCCTTCAACTCCAACGGCAACAAGGGCATTGCCTGCGGTCTGGGCAACATTCAGAAGGTCAGAGACGGTGAGCCTCTCGGCGGCAAGTCCACGGCGGCTGACGATTTCGCCACCCTCGCCGACGACGATTTCCTGGCGTAAGGAGGTGCCGACATGGAAGGTTCAACCGTAAGCGCAGTCACCGAACTGCTCGTCAACATCCTCATCGGCACGTTCTCCCTGGCGACCCTCACATGGGTGTTCGTCGGAATCCAGACGTTCATCAACGACCGCAGAAACGAAAAGCGTCAGGCTGAACGCGAAAAGCGCGACGCCGAATACCATGCGGAACGCATGAAGGAATTCACGAAGTAAGGCTTCCGGGGCGGCATGGAGTTTCTCCCTCTGCCGCCTCATTTTCATTATGGAGGATCGGTATGAGAAATCTTGAAATCGACATTGAGACGTATTCATCGGTCAGCCTTCAGAAGTGCGGCGTGTACAAATACGCGGAAAGCCCGGACTTTGAGATCCTTTTGTTCGGATACAGCGCGGACGGCGGTGAGGTGCGCGTCATAGACCTCGCTTCCGGGGAGACTCTGCCGGCGGACGTCCTGTCGGCGCTGACCGACGATTCCGTGACCAAGTGGGCGTTCAACGCTCAGTTCGAGCGCGTCTGCCTTTCACGGTATCTGTCAGACCTCGGCGTCAGCCTTGATCCTTTTCACGACCGTCATCCGCTTTCCACGGAATGCGCCCGTTTCCTGAACCCGGAGGCGTGGCGCTGCTCGATGGTGTGGTCGGCGTATATGGGTCTGCCGCTGTCCCTAGAAGGGGTCGGCGCTGTACTGGGGCTTGAGAAGCAGAAGCTGACAGAGGGACGGGATCTGATACGTTATTTCTCCACGCCGTGCGCTCCCACGAAGGCAAACGGCGGACGGACAAGAAACCTGCCGGAGCATGACCCGGAAAAGTGGGACAGATACAAGGCCTACAACCTCCGTGATGTGGAGACCGAAATGCAGATACAGGCGAAGCTGTCGAAGTTCCCCGTTCCGGATGCGGTGTGGGATGAATACCATCTTGACCAGGAGATCAACGACCGCGGCATCCGCGTGGATATGCCGTTCGTAAAACAGTGCATTGACCTTGACGCAGAAACAAGGGACAGCCTTACTACCTCGATGCGGGAACTGACCGAACTCGACAACCCCAACTCCGTGGCGCAGATGAAGACCTGGCTGTCGGACAACGGCGTGGAGACCGACACACTCGGCAAAAAGGCTGTGGCGGCGCTGATTGGCGAAACGGACGGCAATGTCTCTGAGGCGCTCCTGCTCCGTCAGCAGCTTGCCAAATCGTCCGTCAAAAAGTATCAGGCAATGGAGAACGCGGCCTGCGCCGACGGCAGATGCAGAGGGATGTTCCAGTTCTACGGCGCGAACAGGACCGGGCGCTTCGCCGGCAGGCTCGTTCAGCTGCAGAATCTTCCGCAGAATCATATGCCGGACCTTGACGCGGCGAGGGCGCTTGTGCGGAGCGGTGACACAGACGCACTGTCTATGCTTTATGATGATATCCCGGACACGCTTTCACAGCTGATACGCACGGCCTTTATTCCGAAGGACGGCTGCAGATTCTATGTGGCGGACTTCTCGGCCATCGAGGCGAGGGTCATTGCCTGGTATGCCGGCGAAGCGTGGCGTACGGAGGTCTTCCGCAGCGGAGGCGACATCTACTGCGCGTCGGCTTCCCAGATGTTCAAAGTCCCCGTGGAAAAGCATGGTGTGAACGGACACCTGCGCCAGAAAGGCAAGATAGCTGAACTGGCGCTCGGCTACGGCGGATCGGTCGGCGCTCTCAAAGCAATGGGCGCTCTTGAGATGGGCCTTGCAGAGGAGGAGCTTCAGCCCCTTGTGAACGTATGGCGTCAGTCCAATCCGAACATCGTCCGTTTCTGGTGGGACGTCGATTCCGCCGTGAAAAAGGTCGTGAAGGAACGGAAGCCGCAGAACGTAGGCGGCGTTAAGATGTTCTACCAGAGCGGAATGCTGTTTATAACGCTTCCGTCCTGCAGAAACCTTGTCTACGTCAAGCCCCGTATCGGAGAGAACCGCTTCGGCGGCGAGTCCGTCACCTATGAAGGAGTCGGCGGCACGAAGAAATGGGAACGCATCGAATCATACGGTCCCAAGTTCGTGGAGAACATCGTGCAGGCGACCGCCAGAGACATTCTGATGTACGCGATGAAGACTCTGCGGTGCTGTGAGATCGTCGCCCACGTCCACGATGAGATCATCATCGAAGCCGACCCGCGTATGAGCCTTGATGTCCTCTGTGAGCAGATGGGACGCGTTCCGCCCTGGGCGGAGGGGCTTCTGCTCCGCGCCGACGGGTATGTCTGCGATTTTTATAAAAAAGACTGATATTTTCCATCAAACCGTCAGTTTTCACCTCCTGCCAAGGCTACCCGGTAGGAGGTGTTTTTTTTATGAACATTACACAGATACAGGGCGCGTTCCGCCCGGAACAGATGATAAAGCGTACTGACGATGATATGCGCCGCGAGTTCGGCTACATCGCCGCCGGGCAGATCACGCAGAAGCTGCTCGACAAGGGACTTATCACACCCGGCGAATTCGACAAGATCATGGCGAAAAACCGCGAAAAATTCTCGCCGGCAATCGCAAAGATTATGCCCTGAATGACTTGCTATTCCGGGCTTTCAGAGTGATATATACTATACCCCTTTAAGGACAGGAGGCGAGACAATGAAACGGATAACTAAGATTGACGCGGCGGCGAAGGAAACGAAAAAGCTGCGCGTGGCGGCCTACGCCAGGGTCTCCACGGACTCCGCCGACCAGCTCGTCAGTCTTGACGCGCAGAAGGAGCATTACGAACAGGTCATCAAAAACTGCCCCAACTGGGAATTCGCCGGACTTTATTATGACGAAGGGGTCTCCGGCACAAAGATGGCCAAGCGCGACGGTCTGCTCCGTATGCTTGCGGACTGCGAACGCGGTCTTATCGACTACATCCTTGTAAAGTCCATCAGTCGTTTCTCCCGCAACACGGTGGAGAGCGTGGAGACCGTCCGCAGGCTCAGCGCAATGGGCATTTATATTTTCTTTGAGAAGGAAAACATCGACACGGGCAAGATGGAGGGCGAAATGATGCTTTCCATCATGTCGAGCCTTGCAGAAGACGAATCCCGCTCCCTCTCGGAAAACAACAAATGGAGCATCCAGAAGCGCTTTCAGAACGGCACCTATGTGATCGGCACTCCCGCCTACGGCTACAAAAACGTGGATGGGAAAATGGTCATCGACGAGGAAAAAGCTGCGATTGTGAGGCGTATGTTCGCCTCGGTCATGGAAGGCAAGTCCGGCGCAAAAATTGCAAGTGAGCTGCAGGCGGAAGGAATACCAACGGCGCGGGGCGGCAAATGGCAGAGTTCGGTCATCATCGGCATGATACGCAATGAGACCTACATCGGCGTCGCCGTTTTTCAGAAGACATATAAGGATGATCAGTTCAATTCCCGTGTGAACTACGGCGAAAGAGGCATGTACCGCATTGAGGGACATCACGAGCCTATCGTCAGCGAGGAGGTCTTCCGGGCGGCAAACTTTGCCGTCGACAACAATGCCAGGGAGAAAGGCATCACCA
>ONQW01000192.1 GCA_900320025.1 uncultured Lachnospiraceae bacterium | reverse complement strand
GAGGCGGAAAACCGCATGCACACCATCAAGGCGGTCATGGCCGCCACTCTGGAGGAGACCGTCAGATAGCCCGAAAGAGCCTGGGCGCCGCTTGCGCCCGGAACCGGTTAGGAGGTCGAAATGCCCAATTTCACAAAAAAAGCCATCCAGGAGACGTTTCTTCGGCTTCTGGATGAAAAACCCCTGAATCAGATCACTGTCAAGCAGATCGTGGAGACCTGCGGCATCAACCGGAACTCCTTTTATTACCACTACCGGGACATCCCCGGTCTGATCGAGGAGATCGTGACCCAGGCGGCGGACCGGATCATCCGGGAGCACCCCACGGTGGACTCCATCGAGGAGGCGCTCACGGCCACCATCGACTTTGCCGCGGAGAACCGGCGGGCCATTTTGCACATCTACCGGTCCGTGAACCGGGATCTGTTTGAACAGTACCTGTGGAAGGTCTGCGACTACGTGATCACCGCCTACGGCAACACGGCCTTTGCCGACGCCCGGATCAGCCGGTCCGACCGGAAGGTCCTCGAGCGGTTTTTCCGGTGCGAGTGCTTCGGCGTGGCCATCGAGTGGATGAACAGCAGGATGACCGATGAGATCTACGCCTACATCAAGCGCCTGTGCGAGTTGTACAAGGGTCTTGTGGAGGACGCGGTCCGCGGCGGGCCGCTCCCGGAAAATTTAGACAAAACCGAACCCCGTGTCTGAAAATCGGACACGGGGATTTTTCTGTCCGTTTTTTCCGGACGGAAGCCGGCCTAAACTGAAAACCAAGGAGGCGAGCGCCGTGAAAATGAGATCGGTTACAGCCATGCGTGTGGCCAAGGTGGGGTACATCGTCATGTCCCTGATCCTCTGCGCGCTGGGCGTGTGTTTTCTGGTCCGCCCCGATCTGCTGGCGGGGATCCTCGCGGTCATTCTGGGGATCGCCCTGCTGGTTTTCGGTGCGGTCAAGCTGGTGGGGTACTTTTCCAGAGACCTGTTCCGGCTGGCGTTTCAATACGATCTGGAGCTGGGGGTCCTCTCCGTGGTGCTGGGGATGATTGGGATACTGATACACCGCAGTCTCCCGGTGTGGCTCGGCGGGACGCCGGAGATTCTCGCCGGGGCGTCCTCTTATTTCCTGATCTATTCGGCGGCGGTGCCGATCGCGGCGCTCCTGAATCTGTGCTGCGGGGCGCTGCAGTGTTCCGGCAATATGTCGGTGCCCGGCATGATTCTGGTCCTGATGTGCGGAATGGATGTCGGTTACAATTATCTCTGCATTTTTCCGTCGCGCCGGCTGCATGGCTTCTATGTTCCGGGTCTGGGGCTCGGTGTCACGGGTGCGGCGCTCGGAACGCTGTTTGCTGAGGCTACGGCGGCAGTGATTTGTCTGATCTATATTCTGCTGCGCTCGGAGCTTCTGATTTCTCATTATTATCGTGAGGCGTCGGCGCGTCAAAATCCGTCCTGCGCAGGGGACAAGACCTCTTCCTGTGAGAATGCGCAGGGAGTGAATCAGCAGTCCGGCGCCGCACCTAATTTTGACGGGAGGACTGAGCCGTTCTTCCACCTGCACGATATTCAGATCGCCGCGCGGATTGCGCTGCCTGTCGCGCTGCAGTCGGTGGTGCAGAACGGCGCGCAGATTATCTCGACGCGGATCGTCTCACCGCTGGGGACGACGGCGATCGCAGCCAATTCTCTTTCTGTCACGGCGGAGAGCCTCTGCTATATGCCGGGATACGGTATCGGGTCCGCCGCCACCACCCTGATCGGGCAGTCGGTCGGCGCAGGAAGAAAGGATCTGGTGAAGCGGCTCGGCTGGCTCACCACGCTGTTCGGTATGGCGATCATGGCGGCGAGCGGCGCGTTCATGTATCTGTGCGCGCCGGGGATGATCGGTATTTTGACGCCTGACCCGGCTGTGCGGAGATTGGGCGCGGCCGTCCTGCGCATCGAGGCATTCGCCGAGCCGATGTTCGGCGCTTCGATCGTGGCAAACGGTGTGTTCCGCGGAGCAGGGGACACGCTCATTCCATCCTGCATGAGCCTGGTCAGCATGTGGGCAGTCCGGCTTCCGCTCGCCGCCCTTCTCGCGCCGCGTATCGGACTGCGCGGCGTCTGGACCGCCATGGCGATTGAGCTTACCTTCCGCGGTATCCTTTATCTCGCCCGCCTCGCCGGGCGGCGCTGGACACAAAAGGCGGTGGCGTGAAGGAATTGTCCCTAAGGAGTTTAGCTTGTTTGGGACAATTATTGTTCCAAACAAGCTAAACTCCTTAGGGACAATATGCTATCATCACCTCAATAAGGAGTGAACGTCATATGTGCGGGATTTGCGGGTATATCAGCAGGACAGTGATCGGGCGGGAGCAGCTCTCGCGGATGAATGACACGATGAAGCACCGCGGGCCGAATGACGCGGGTGTGGAGCTGTTTGAAGCGGCCGGCGGGTATACGGTTGGCCTCGCACAGCGGCGTCTGTCGATTCAGGATTTGTCGCCGCTCGGGCATCAGCCGATGGCGTCGGCGGATGGTCGGCTAGAGGTGGTGTTCAACGGGGAGATCTACAATTTCCTGGAGCTGAAGAAGGAGCTTTCGGAGTATCCGTACCGGTCGTCGTGCGACACGGAGGTGATTCTGGCGGCGTATCTCCGGTGGGGCATCGGGATGGTGGATCATCTCGGCGGGATGTTTGCCATCGCGCTGTTTGACCGGCAGGAGCAGGCGGTGTATTTTCTGCGGGACCGGATCGGGAAGAAGCCGCTTTATTACACGTTTTATGACGGTCGGCTGGTGTTCGGCTCGGAGCTGAAGCCGCTGATGGCGGCGCCGGACTTCCCGAGGGAGCTTCGCCGGGATGTTCTGCCGCGGTATCTTTATCAGGGGTACATCAATGCGCCGGATACGATTTTCGCGCACACGTACAAGCTGGAGCCGGGCTGCTGGATGAAGGTGGCGCTGAC
>ONQW01000100.1:5805-9366 GCA_900320025.1 uncultured Lachnospiraceae bacterium | reverse complement strand
GAGGAGGAATTTTCTATAAGGGCATTCCGACAAAATGGCGGGAAACGCGACACTTTTTGGAGTTTCAAGCCCGCTGCGGGTGGGGAAAGCGGATTCTGCACGGTCAAATGGCAGAAAGCGCTTGCTTTTTCCGGGGGCAGGTGGGTATAGTAAGTTGATTTTATGCGGCCAGCGGAGAAATTCTTTGGTGGTCATTTTGAGATGAGAGCGTTTGGGGCAGGCCGTCTGTCTGGATGCGGAAAAAGAATTGAAAGGCAAGTTGTTTTATGAGTAATACGCCGAAGGATGATGCAGAGCGTTTTGTGAGACCGGAGAAGCCGGAGAGACCGGCAGAGGGGTATCTGGACGAGACGGTCACGATGGATCTCACGGACGTTGCACAGGAGATCAGCAGGCTCGGGAAGAATGATCCGGAGAAGAAAGAGGCAGAGTCCGGAGCGGCAGACGAAGCGGCTGACGGAACGGACGCCGAAGGTCAGAAGCAGGGAAATCGGGAGCATCCGAAGCAGGAAAGGGACGTGGATCCGGAAGATACTGACAAAGCCGCAGCTTCGGACACTGACGGAGGGAATGAAACCGTGGCGGATGCTGACGGCGGGAAAGAAGATGTAGTTACGGACGCCGTCGAAGAGAAAGAAATCGTTGCTGCGGACGCAGACGGCGGGAAAGAAGATGTGGTTGCGGACGCCGTCGAAGAGAAAGAAATCGTTGCTGCGGACGCTGACGGCGAGAAAGAAACGATGATTTCGGGCGCTGACGAGGAGAATGAATCCGGCAGGAGAGATTTGCGGGAAGTGGCTGCCGATGCCGCAGAGGAAGCGCTGGATGAGCTTACACTTCCGGAGTCAGGGGAAGTGCAGGCATCGGGAAAGGAAAAGAGAAAGGGATTTTTCCGCCGCCATATGGTGCTGACGGTTCTGCTGATCGTGTTCGTGGTGTTTGACTCCGTCGCCGGGGCCGGATACGGCTACTTTCATTCAAAGTACCGTCTGATGCAGATCAGTAACGGCGAGGTCGATCAGCCGGCAGAGATGACGGCGGAGGAAGAGAAGGACAACGCCATTCAGAACGAGGCGCTCAAGAAGCAGACAGCGGACATCGCGGAGGCAAAGACAATTCAGGCGGAGGGCGATATTTTCTCCGACAGTGATGTCTATAACATTCTTCTCATCGGAAGTGATGACCGCACCAAGAAGTTTAACGAAAATGCGAGAGGCGACACCTGTATTCTTCTCTCCATCAATAAGGAGAGAAAACAGGTTCATCTGGTGAGCTTTGAGCGGGCAAGCGGCATGCCGATCCTCGACGGGGAGTATGAGGGACAGTATGACTGGCTGACGCATACCTTCCGTTACGGCGGCGCCTCGCTGATGACGCGCGAGGTCCGCGAGTGCTTCAAGCTGGACGTGACAAAATACATCCGCGTCAACATCTGGACGTTCATCAAGCTGGTGGATGCCGTCGGCGGGGTGGATATCGACATGACCGAGGCGGAAGCAGACAACATCAATCACCCGGAGGGAACCTACACGGAAGGGTACATCAAGGGCATGCACGTGCAGAAGGAGGTGCAGCAGGATCTCCATGTCGGGGTGAATCATCTGAACGGCGCAACGGCGATGTGCTATGCCCGCCTCCGCTCGATCGACTCGGACTGGTTCCGCGTCCAGCGGCAGCGCAAAGTTATTCTTGCGGCGGTGGAGCAGCTGAAGAAGCTGAACGTCACCGAACTCGACAATCTTCTGAACCAGGTGCTTCCGATGGTGCAGACGAACCTGACGGAGTCGGACTGCGCGGAGTTAATTACGCTGGTGCCGGAATATCTGAACGCGGATTTTGACGATTTCACGATGCCGTTCAAGAATACCTACGGCATGATGACCGGTATGGAGGGACGGCGCATGTTCGCCGTGGATTTTGACACCTGTGCCAAAATTCTTCATTCTGTGCTGTACAACGGCGCCGATGCGGAGAGGCTGCAGACCTACTATGAGAATCTGTCGCAGCCCACGTACTACACGAGCGCCAGTTACAAGGCGGCGAACGGCATCTCCGGAAATAACCAGACGGGTAAGAGCACGTCAGCGGGCACGACACAGCAAACCACTGGAAGTGCCGGCTCCGGAACTGCCGCCGGGACCTCCTCCGGAACAGGCACAGCGGCCTCTCAGGTGCAGCAGCCTGCGGCTTCCGGCACGGCCGGCGGTCAGAGCGGCATCCCTGCGGAGACAAGGGTTGACCCGAACACCGGGTATCTGTACGATCCGAACACGGGCATTGTATATGATCCGAACAGCGGCGCGGCCATCGGCACGGTGCCGGACACCTCGGTGCTGAATCAGGGCGCTGCGCAGAGCCAGGGTGCAGGCGCTGCGGACCAGACCGGGACAGCCGGCGCGGCAGCAGGAACCGGAACGGATGGAACGACCGGCGCGGCGGCAGGAACCGGAGCGGACGGCAATGCCGCAGGAGCTGTCGGCTCAGCGGGAGCGGCAGCAGGAAACGGAACAGCTGCAGCAGGTGCGGCGGCTGTTCCGGCAGCGCAGTGAGCCGCGGCAGATGACAGCGGGACAGAAAAATGCGGGGACCATGCTTTGTCAGAGCCGGACTGGAAACGGCGCAGGGCGCAGGACGTCGGGGTACAGGACGCAGGGCACAGGACGCACGGCACAGGACGCAAGACACAGGACGGCAGGGCAGTAATACGCAGTACGGTTTATTTCAATGAGCGAACATAATACACCGACAATCAAAATACTGGTGGGAACGCACAAGGCGTACCGCATGCCATCGGATCCGATGTATCTGCCGATCCGGCTGGGAGCTGCGCTGCACAAGGACTCGGACCCGGTGCTGCGCGGATACCAGCGGGATAACACCGGGGACAATATCTCTTCGAAGAATCCGCTCTACTGCGAGCTCACGGGGCTCTACTGGGCCTGGAAGAATCTGGATGCTGACTATATCGGCCTTGTTCATTACCGCAGGCATTTTGGCTCAAGGCGCAGGGAGAGGCGCTGTGCGGAGGACCCGTTTGACCGTGTGATTCTGTCTGATGAGATTCTTCCTCTCCTGCCGGAGAAAAAGGTTTTCGTGCCGGCAAAAAGGCACTATGTGATCGAAACGTTGATGTCGCATTACGAGCATACGCATTACGGCATCCATCTGATGGAGACACGGCGTATCCTTGCCTCTCTCTGCCCGGAATATCTTCCGACGTTTGACAGGGTGCTCGGACAGAGAAGCGGCCATATGTTCAACATGATGATCATGGAGCGGACGCTGCTGGATCAGTACTGCAGCTGGCTGTTCCACATTCTGGGAGAGCTTGAGCACCGCGTGGATACGCAGGGGCTGAGCTATTTTCAGGCCCGCTACTGCGGACGGGTCGGCGAGATCATCTTCAATGTCTGGCTCGCTTACCAGATGGAGACCGGCGCGATCCGCCGCGATGAGGTGGTCACACTTCCGTTTGTGATGATGGAAAAGGTGGACTATCCAAAGAAAATTTCCGGTTTCCTGGAGGCAAAATTTCTGCACCGCAAGTACGAGCACTGATTT
>ONQW01000100.1:0-5738 GCA_900320025.1 uncultured Lachnospiraceae bacterium | reverse complement strand
AAGGGTATGTCACTTTCCACGGTTGACGCATTCAAACATATTCACAGCGGAGAAACGGTCACGCTCACACAGGAGGAGCTTGCGCAGCTCCAGAGCGTGCTGCTTGATATTCTCGCGGACATTGCCGATGTCTGCGACCGCCACGGGATCACCTATGAGCTCGGCGGCGGATCCTGCCTCGGCGCCGTCCGGGAGCACGCGTTCATCCCCTGGGACGACGATGCGGACATTAACATGCCGCGCGCGGATTATGACCGGTTCATTCCGATCTTCCGGCAGGAAATGGGGGAGAAATACTGGATTCACACGCCGCAGGAAACGGAAAATTACGGACTGATGCTGTCGCGGATTTTGAAGAAGAGTACGTCGGTCAGGACGCGGGAGGATTTCCAGAATCCGGAGTGCGGCGCGTTTGTCGATATTTTTGTCATCGAGAATACGTTTGACAATACGTTCCTGCGGACGATACACGGTCTTGGCTGCATGGCGTATGGATTCCTCGTCTCCTGCCGGAAGTTCCGGCGGGACCGCAGAGATCTGACGGCGCTCGCGGCCTCGACGGGAGACCGGCATCTTGTAAGGGTATTTCGCACGAAGATTGCGGTCGGGACGCTCCTCGCATGGAGAAGCCTCGACGGTCTTGTGCGGCATGGAGACCGGTGGAATGCGATGTGCCGGAACAATCGGTCAAAATGGGTGACGGTGCCCACGGGCCGGAAGCTGTTCTGGGGGGAGATGTACCGCCGGGAGCAGATCGTTCAGACGACGGAGTTCCGGTACGGCGAGAGACGGTTCCGGTGCCCGGCGGATTATCAGGGATATCTCTCGAGACTGTACGGACCGGATTATTTGACGCCGCCGCCAGAGGCTGACCGGGAGAGTCATGTGTTCTTCCGGCCATTCCGGCTGTAAGAAAACAGCCGCGGAGGCGCGGTACGGAGCATAAAAGAGTCAGCAGAACGCTGACCTGGCCATGCGGGCAGGCATAGTACGGAGAGACAAACGATGAATGTAGCGCTGATTTTTGCCGGAGGAAGCGGAAAACGGATGACGAATGCCTCCGTGCCGAAGCAGTTCCTGGAGTTATACGGGAAACCGATCATCATTTACACGCTGGAAAAATTCGAGAATCATGAGGATATCCAGGGAATTGTGGTCGTCTGCATCCGGGAGTGGATTCCGAAGATGCGGTCGTATATCCGCAAATTCGGAATCACCAAGGTGAAAGCGATCGTGCCCGGCGGGGCGACCGGCCAGGAATCGATTTATCACGGCCTGCTCCAGATCCGGAGGCTGTATCCGGAGGATACGACGGTGCTGGTGCATGACGGCGTGCGGCCGCTCGTGGACCCGGAGACCATCACGCATGCGATTCGGCGCGTCGAGGAGGTGGGCAATGCCGTGACCGTCGTTCCGGCCATTGAGACGATCTTCCTGGACAATGCGGAGAACGGCAAGGTCGGCAAAATCCTGGACCGCAAGCAGTGCGAGATGGCGCGGGCGCCGCAGTGCTTCAAGCTGGGAGAACTGCTTGAGTGCCATGAGCAGGCGAGAGCGGAGGGCAGAAACGATTTCATTGATTCTGCCAGCATGTTCCGGCATTATGGCCACGAGCTGTATACCGTGCAGGGAAAGAGCGAGAATATCAAAATCACGACGCCGATCGATTTCTATATCTTTCGTGCGATCGTGGATGCGAAGGAGAACAGCAGAATCTTTGGAATTCCGTGATGCCGGGTTTAACCGTGGCGCTCCGCGCCGCGGTCAGGCTGAGGAGAAAATTCCGCATGACAGAAATAAGGAGCAGAGATGGCAGTACTCAGGGTGTTGAAACGGAAGGCAAAAAGAATTTATCCGGCGGCGGTGGAGGGAAAGTTCTTTCACCGGATCGGCGTGGCATGGAAGCAGATGGCCGCGTCGGTGGACCGGAGCATCGGGTATCAGAACCGTAAAATTCTCTCCCGGAATACGCCGGTCAACCCGGATCAGATTATGTTCATCACGTTCAACCACAGCTATTCCTGCAATCCGAAGTATATCTGCGAGGAGCTGATCCGGCGGAACGCGAAGGTGCAGATTTACTGGGGCGTCACGAACCTCATCAGCAGGGGAGAGGTACCGGAGCGGGATAATATCCATATCGTGCGCATGAATTCTTACGAGTATTTTGAAGCGGCCTGCTCCTCGAAGGTGATTGTGATCAATTCGCTGCTCGGAGACAAGTTCTATCCTTTCCCGACCAAGCCGGAGCAGATTGTCTACGAGACCTGGCACGGGTCGCTCGGCATCAAGCGGTTCGACCCGGCGCACTACAACACGAATGTGACCTGGCCGGAGGCGGCGGCGCGCACCGGGCGGCTCACAACCTACTGCATTACAAACAGTAAGTTCGAGGAGGACGTGTTCCGGGAGACGTTCTGGAAAGAGACGCCGCTGCTGCGGCTGGGTCATGCCCGCAATGATGTTTTCTTTGACACGTACAGGGACAGAGCGGCGGCCTGGCGGAGGGAATTTTTGAAGGATTATGCGCTGGAGGAGAGCACCCGGTTCGTGCTCTATGCGCCGACCTTCCGCGACACTCATAATTTTGCCGTGTATGATCTGCAGGCCGACCGGCTCCTGCGCGCGATGAAGAAGCGGTTCGGCGGGGAGTGGAAGCTGCTGATCCGGTACCACGACAACGACAAGAAGGGCGAGAAGACCAAGAATACGGTCCGGTCCGCGGACGTGATTGATGTCACGGATTATGCCGATATTCAGGAGCTGCTGAGCTTTGTCGATGCGGGCATCACGGATTACTCGAGCTGGATCTATGATTTTGTGAACGCGAGAAGGCCCGGGTTCATCTATGCGCGGGACATCGATCTGTACAACAACGAACGCGGGTTCTACTTCAAGCTGGAATCGACGCCGTTCCCGGTGGCACGGAATAACGACGAAATGGAGCAGAACATTCTTTCGTTCGACGAGGCGGCCTTTGTGAAGAAATGCGACGCGTTCCTTGCGGGAAAGCAGAGCGTGGACGACGGGCATTCCAGCGAACGCATCTGCGATGAGATTCTCGGCAGGATGGGGGTCCAGTGAGCAGCGCGGGGCACCGGAACGCGCGGATCGACGCGCTCCGCTTCCTGTTTTCTCTCATCATTGTGCTGCATCACACCCGGTATCTGCTGGGATATGAGCACGCGATCTTCGCCGGCGGATCGCTCGCGGTGGAGTTTTTCTTCTTTGTGTCCGGCTATCTGATGATGGCGAGCGCGGTGCGCGCGGGGAAAAAGGCATCCCTTCCAGCAGACTGCGGCACAGGAACGGCACCGGGCAAGGAGACGGCACTGAGCACGGAAACGGCACTGGGCACGGAGACGGCACCGGGTACGGAGACAGCGCTGAGCAAGGAGACGGCACTGGGTACGGAGACAGCGCAGTTCCTCCGGCGCAAAATCGCCGGCATTCTGCCCGAGTTTGTGACGGCGTGGTTTGTTGGATTTTTCTTCATCAGCGCGGTGCGGCATTACGGACCGCGCGCGATGGCCGGGCTGTTTGTCCGGGATTTCTTCGAGCTGACACTGGTCAAGATGAGCGGCCTGTTCGTGGGCGGCTTCGACGGTGTGATCTGGTATGTGTCGGCGATGTTTCTGGTGATGGCGGTGCTCTACCCGCTGATCCGCCGCTTCCCTGATTTCTTCCCGAAAATCGGCGCGCCGCTGATGGCGCTGTTTCTGCTGGGCTATCTGTGCCAGTCGCAGGGAAGCCCGCGGGATCCGGCCGTCTGGCTCGGACTCTGCTTCAAGGGAATAGTCCGCACGGCTGCGGATCTGTGCATCGGCATTGTCTGCTGGCAGATCGCGGAGAAGATCCGCCGCACGGACTGGACCATGGCGGGACGCATTCTGCTCACGCTCCTCGAGCCGGCGTGTTATCTTGCGGCCATCTGGTATATGTACACCCGGCTTCCGTCGAAGCAGGACTATTTCTTCCTGATGCTGTTTGCGGCAGCCGTGACCCTTTCGTTTGCCGATGTGCCGGGTGCCGCGCGGGCAGGAGGCGGCAGAACAGGGCGCGTCACATCGTGGCTTGCCCGTTACAGCACGGCACTCTATTTCTCCCACCTTTACTATGCGACGAATCTGAACCGGATTCTCCCGGCAGACCTTGGCAGCGCGCAGCGCGTGGCGGTGTATCTTGCCTGCGCCATGGGAACCGCGCTGGGCGTCATGTATTTTGCCGCCTTTCTCCGGGCGCACAAACGTGGTATGATACGGGCGTTTGTAAAATCGAAGTAATCCCGCTGCGCAGCGGCACAGGAACCGGAACAGAACGAGTATGAACAAGCTGATACAGACTATTAAAAAGAACAGTTTCCTTTTTCAGCAGCTGGTACACCGCGATTTCACGCAGAAGTACAAGAGGAGTATCCTCGGCATGGGCTGGTCCGTGCTGTCGCCGCTCCTCACGCTGCTGATCATGAAGGTCATTTTCACGGAATTTTTCGCCAAGGACATTGATCATTACACCATCTATCTGTTCTCGGGCAACATTATTCTGTCCTATTACAAAGAAGCGACCAAGAACGGCATGAGCTCCCTGGTGGACAACGCGAAGATTTTCACGAAGATCAACGTGCCAAAATATATGTTCACGCTGTCTAAGAACGTCTCGGCGCTCGTTAACTTCGGCCTGACGCTGATCGTGTATTTTGTCTTCTGCGTGATCGACGGCATTCAGTTCTGGCCGGGCATGTTCATGCTGGTCTTTCCGGTGGTGTGTCTTCTGATCTTCAACATCGGGGTCGGCATGATTCTGTCCGCGTTGTTCGTGTTCTTCCGGGATGTGCGGTATCTGTACGATGTGTTCCTGACGCTGATCACGTATATGTCGGCTGTCTTCTATTCGGTCGAGCATTACTGGTTCAAGCGCTACTTCCTGCTGAATCCGGTGTATGTGTACATCAAATATTTCCGCACCATCGTGATCGACGGCAAAATTCCGTCTCTCCCGTATCATCTGCTGTGCGCGCTGTACGCGGCGCTCGCGATTCTGATCGGGTCGCGGATTTACAAGAAGTATAATCATCAGTTTCTTTATTATCTGTAATTTATTTTATCTGTTATTAATGCCCGTGCCGCGGCTTCTGCGGCACCAGCGGGCGGAATGCCCGCACGGGGAATCGATATGGCAGCCACCGCGATTGAATGTAAAAATGTCAGCATCCGCTACATCACAGGAGATTTCAAGGCGATCGGCCTGAAGGAGACCGTGATCCGGAAGCTGACTCACAATTATCATGTCAAGGAGTTCTGGGCGGACAAGGACGTCACGTTCACACTGGAGCGCGGCGACATGCTCGGCATCATCGGCAGCAACGGCGCCGGGAAATCCACGCTGCTCAAGGCGATCACCGGAATCATGATCCCGACGTTCGGCACCGTGAAGGTCAAGGGCAATATCGCAGCACTCCTGGAGCTTGCATCGGGTTTTGACGGAGACATGACGGTGCGGGAGAACGCCTACCTGCGCGGCGCGTTCCTCGGCTACACCAGGGCTTTCATGGATGCAAAATACAACGAGATCATTGATTTTGCCGAGCTTCAGGACTTCCAGGACTATCAGTTCAAGCAGCTGTCGAGCGGCATGAAGAGCCGGCTCGCGTTTGCCATCGCCTGTCTGGTCGATCCGGACATCATCATCCTCGACGAGGTGCTGTCGGTCGGCGACGGCGCGTTCCGCAAGAAGAGCGG
>ONQW01000118.1:427-5591 GCA_900320025.1 uncultured Lachnospiraceae bacterium | reverse complement strand
ATCCGCGCCCAGCGACCCCACCATCGATGCATCAATATACTCCATCAGCACCGTGGAAATCTGCGAAAGAATCGCCGGTATACTCAGTTGAATAATCATCAGAAGCTGCTGACGGAAGGAAAGCGCCTTCCCCTCCCGCAGATCACACAATAAACGATTCGAGCTCATAGCAGATACTCTAGCGCAACCCCTCGCCTCGTGCAACGGGACAATCCCTCCAGAAAATGCCGATAATCAAATTCCGACAGAAAAATACTGCTCTGCCCGGCGCCCCGCATCACGATATGATAAACACCCGCCTCCGATAACTCCCGCCTTCGACGATCCATGTTAGACCCGTGCCCCCAGATGTGACATAAACAGAATAAAAAGAGATGATTGATCCGCGGCAGAAAAAGCCGCATGAAAAGACAAATGGAAACCCTCCCCGAAGAGAAGATTTCCATTTCACTTTACCCTGTGGCAAAACTCGTTAGGGACAAAACCCTTACTTCCTGCCCAGTTTCTTCAGCCCGTGCACAACAGCCGCACCGGCTGCCGCCGCGGCGCCCGCCGCAGCGATGACGCCCTTGTTATCCATGACTTTCCTGCGGAACTCAGGACTCTGCACTTCCTCCACCGTCCTCTGCGCGTCGTGCTTCACACGGTCCCAGGTCGTCTCCTGCCTGTCGGAGATGACATGATACTCGCGCAGGAGTTTCTCAATTTCGGTACCCTGAATCTTCCGGAGCGCGGTATTGAGCGCCGCCTGCTGGGCCGCGTTCAGATTGTCATCGAGCGGCCGCCCGTCGCGCAGCGCCACCGTTGCGTGCAGCAGATCGCGGATGTCATAGGTGCTGCCCCAGACCTCCGGCACGCCGCGGTCCACATCAAGCAGCGTGTAGACTGCCTCCATGCCGGTGCGGATCGAATACTCCGTGGTGAAGATCGTGTCTCTCGGCGTCTCTGCAAACTGCCCGAGGAAGGCAAAATTCTTCGCGCCTGCCGGCACAACATCCGGTCTGTCCCCTGCCTCACGCGGCATAAAGAATGCGGTGATATACGGCATCATGACCGGAACCGTGCTGCAGCTGTTCTCCGCCAGCTCCTCGATCTGGTCCTCCGGCACGCCCAGATGATACAGCCACTCCTCGCAGATCTCCTTGCCTGTGCACTCCCGCATGGTCTTCTTCACATAATCGCCCTTGCGGTCGGTGAACAGCGCGTACACCCAGACGAGGCACTGATCCTTCGGCTGGCTCTTAAACTGCGGCTGCCGGTTGATCGTCCAGCTCATGAGCCAGGAGGAATCCTTCACCGTGACAATGCCGCCGGTCACAACGCAGCCGGAGAACGGGTCGCGGTGGCAGATATTCTTGATGTACGGAATGACCTTCTGATCCAGTGTGGTGACCGTCGCGCTCATCCAGTTGGTCTGCTCCGGGTCATAGCAAAATTTCTCCGGATGCCCGAACGCCGGGTCCTGCGCCGCGATCTTCTCCCACATGTCCCAGCCGCCGCCCTCGCGGATCGCGGTATCGAACGGTGCAGGCTCATTCTGAGAACCGATCGCGGCATTTTCCACACAGCCGCCGTTCGTGATGAACACCAGATCATTCTCCGTCAGCGGGATCGTGTCCTTCTGCCCGTCCCGGGTGATCTCGATCGCCGTCGCGAGCTTGCGCTCCGGCGTGATGTCGAACTTCACGTTGTCGACCTTGACGCCGTACTCGAACGACACGCCGAATCCCTCCAGATACCGGACCATCGGCAAAATCATCGACTCATACTGATTGTATTTTGTGAAGCGAAGCGCGGTGAAATCCGGCAGACCGCCGATGTGATGCACATATCTCTGCAGGTACCGCTTCATCTCCAGCGCGCTGTGCCAGTTCTCAAAGGCAAACATGGTGCGCCAGTACAGCCAGAAATTGGACTTGAAAACCTCATCGTCGAAAATCTCGTTGATGCGCTTGTTATAAAGCTCCTCATCCGTGGACAGATACAGCTTCATGATCTCCATGCAGCCCTTGTCCGACAGACCGAACTTCTTGTCTGTGTGCGCGTCCTGCCCGCGGTTCTCCGTCGCGCGGCACAGCGAATAGTTCGGATCCCTCTTGTTCAGCCAGTAATATTCATCCAGTACGCTGACGCCCTCCGTCTCGATGGACGGAATGGAGCGGAACAGATCCCACATGCATTCAAAGTGATTGTCCATCTCCCGGCCGCCGCGCATAACATAGCCGACATCGGTCACATACTGTCCGTCACAGGCACCTCCCGCGACCTTGTCCTTCTCCAGAATATGAACATGACTTCCCGGCATCTGCGCATCCCGCACGAGATAGCAGGCAGCGGACAGCGCTGCAAGTCCCGAGCCGACGATATATGCCGATTTCTGTTCCACGCCCTCCGGTTTTTCCGGGCGGGCAAATGCTTCATAATTGCCGCTGGAATAATACATACCTTCACCTCCGTGCCGCGCTCTCTGCGGCAGCTCCTTATGAAGAGAGCATATCATATTTATGACCGTTGGTCAGTAAAATAATTATGAAGAATTTCTAAAAGAAAGAAAACAATACCGGCCCAGGAAACCCGGACCGGTACCACGCACGCTCCGCCCAGTCTTTTGGCCGGGCCGGACGCCGCAGATGAAATTTTGCAAATGCCATACCGGCGCCGCTTTCCCGCCTTCGCCGCTGCATCGATTAAGCACCCGCCCCGACTTCGCCGCCGCATCGATGAAGCACCCGCCCCGCCTTCTCCGCCGCGTCGATGCAGCACCCGCCCCGGCATCCGCTCTATTTGCTCTTCACACTCTTCAGAGTCTTCGCCAGATCCGAGGCCGAATTCTTCAGCGCGTCGATCGCATCGTTCAGAGAGCTGTAATCCACCTTCTCCGAATTCTTCAGCGTCTTCTCGACACTCTTGTTCGTATTATCCACGGACTTCTGCAGCCCTTCCACGGTGTCGTTCGTGCCCGTGACCGCATCCTGCAGGCTCTCCACCGTGTCATTCATGGAATCGGCTGCCGCCGTGATCTTCTTGCTCGAGCTCTGGAACGCGGCAATCGTTTTGTTGAGCGACTCGACATCAATCCCGTTGATGGTGTTCATCGTCTTGCTGATCACCTTCGTCGTGTCCGCCACTGCAGCGCCCAGGTTCTCCGCCAGCGCATTGACATTGGAGATCATCTTGTCGGTGTCGCGCACCGTATCATTCGCGCTGTCCACCACATTGCCCGCGTTCTTCACCACGTCGTCCGCACTGTCCACCAGAGAATTTGCATTCCGGATCGTGGTGTCCGCGCTGTCGATCGCGGTATCCAGGTTGGAAATGGTGCTCTTCACCTGGTCGATTGCGGTGTTGACATTGGATGCCGCGCCGTTGATGGTGCCGACTGTAGAATTCACATTGTCAATCGTGCTGCCCAGCCTGCCGCTCACGCCGGCCACATCCGTCGTGATCGAATCTGCCTTCTGAATCGCATCGTTCAGCGCCGCATAATCCAGTCCGTTGATGGCCTGAATGGTCTGGTTCACACCCTCCGCATTATCATCCACGATCTTCTGCACCTGGCCGGCCGCCTCATTCAGGCTGTCAACCGCCGTGCCGACTTCCTTCACCTCGCCGTCCACAGTCGCAAGCAGCGTATTCACACTGTCAAACGTCGTGTTGATGCCATCATTGACATCGCTCACGATACCCCCGGCCTGATCCAGAATGCCGTTCACATCCTTCACGGTCGTGGTCGCGTTGGTCAGAAGATCATTCGCATTCGCAATGGTCGTCTGCAGACTGCCGATCGTCGTGTTCAGATTCCGCAGAAGGCTGAAAAGCCCCGGTGTAATCAGCACGAATACCGCAGCGAACGCCAGAAACAGCAAAAGGCTCCCCACTGCCGACAGCTTCGCCTGCCTCACGTGTTTTCTCTCTGCGGAGGCGATGTCGAGCAGCGCGTCATTGACGTCCTGCAGCTGCTTCACAATCTCCTCGTGGCCGCCGCCCTGCGGTACCTGCCGCGCGACCTCTTCCTTGACTGCGTCCGGAAGCCGTTCCCTGAGAATCCGGTCCACCTCTCCGGACAGATCATCCCGCTCCGGATTTTTCACGCCGGATGCCGCTTCCCGGACGACCTCATCGACGGTTCGGACCTCTTCGTTTTCGTCGTTTCCCATATCGTCACCCCCTTGGATTGGTTTGGCTCTCGTTCCCGCTTTCCGTGCCGTTCCCGGACATCGCACTCTCCACCGCGTCGTAGATGCACTCGCCGTCCAGATAAGACAGCAGCACGTTGCTCTGATTCTGATCGTTCAAAATATTCACACACACATGCCGGGATGCGCCGTTGGCATTTGCGGAAAGGAAACAGGTTGAGGCGAGGTTCTGCACCGCCGCCTTCATATTATTCCATGCATCGTCATTCGTCTCGATGCCGTCCACGATGTAGGCGGCCTCCTTGGCCACGCCGTCCTGCCAGATCGAGATTGTGAGCGTCTTGCCGTCGTCCTCCACGCTGAAATTGTCGCCGTATGTGGAAGACAGCGTGGTCTTCAGTCCTGCGACAAAATCATCGTACGACGTTTCTCCGCCGGAAACCGAATCAGATGCAATCTTCTGCGCCGCGCTGGATACGGTGTCCGCACCCGCCTCTGCGCCGCCCGCTGCCGCTTCCGCCGCCTGATGCAGGGCGTTCAGCTGCGCCCTGTAATGAAACAGCAGCAGCCCCAGCGTCACACCGACGATGAGCAGCACACTCAAAATTCCATCGATCACCGCAATGGCAATGTTTTTCCCCTTGCGGAACGGTTTCTTCCGAAGCACATAGATGAAACCCACCGGCCAGAGAAAAACAGCAAAGAGGGCCGCCCGGATCCTGACCCCGGAAGACGACCGGTTTTCGCGCGGGGACGCCGCTTCTGCAGCATCTCGGACAGTCCTCGTGCTTTTTGTCCTCGCGCCATCCCGGACGGATTCCGTGCCTCTTTTTCTCACGTCGCCGGTATCCGCTGTTCTTTCCCGATGCACAGATGCAGTATGACTTTTCTCCTCCGCACCCCCGGCGCCTCTGCCGGCAGCTGCGTCATCCGCGGGAAATTCCGTTGCAGAATGGTCTGTATGGTCTGCTCCCATAACGCCCGCCGCATCGGCAATGGCGGAGTACAGCGCGCGGTCCGTCTCATCC
>ONQW01000118.1:0-376 GCA_900320025.1 uncultured Lachnospiraceae bacterium | reverse complement strand
GCCGCGCGGAGGCCGCGCGGGTATAGGCCGTGACCGCTTCCCGCCGCTCCCTCGACGTGTCGAAGATCATCTTCTTTTCCCGCTCGAATTCCTCCTGCGTGATCACCCCCGCATCGAGCAGCTTTTTCAATTTGAGAATTTCATCGGCATCTGACATGCCACTACCTCGTGTTCCTCCGCATCCGCCTGCTTTTGGTAAGTCAATCCGCCCCGGACTTATTTCTTCTTGGCCGCCGCCTTTGCCTTCTTCCGCTCAAGCGCTGCAAGCTGCTGCCGGACCTTCTTCTCCTCGGCCTTCTTGCTGTCCTTATTCTTCGTTCCGAATTTACTCATTCTGTTCTCCTTCTGCCGCTCCCTACTGCGGCAGGCGATCTGT
>ONQW01000036.1 GCA_900320025.1 uncultured Lachnospiraceae bacterium | reverse complement strand
GCGGGATGCGGCGGGATGCGGACCGTTCCGCAAAATCCTGTCTCAGTTTACACTTGCGCTTTTGCGTTTGTCAATGGTACCCGGACTGTCCGCCGGGACGTTGGTACCTGTGCTGCCCGTAGGCTCGTCTGTCAGTGCGGCCCGCCGGGCTATCCTGCGGTTCCTCCTCATACCCGTAATCCGATGCCGGATTTTCAAAGCTGTCCGTCCGCTCCAGCTTTCGCGCCGCGCGGCCCGCAAGCCGGTTCATCAGTCCTGTCCTGTCAATCACAAAGATCTCCAGAATCAGGATGAGATGCGCGTTCATCGCCTTCCGGAAATCCGCAAGCGAAGCGTCAAAATACACAAACCGTCCGATGATCATCGTGAGAAAGTACAGGATGATGGTATCGTAATTGTTGTCTTCGTAAATAAACTTGATATAGGCGAAGACAACCATCATATACAGCATCCCGGCCATCCGAAGCGACGAGCGCGTCTCATCCTCCAGCCTGCGGAGCGGCACAAACAGACGGTCCAGCACGTTGTTGAGCAGCATGCTCACGATCAGAAAGCCGAGGAGCAGAAAATCATTGTATTTCTTCCAGAATGCAACCCCTCCGCTGCTCAGATGGAAGTAATTCCAGTCAATCAGGAAATACAGTCCCGTGAAAAAGAGCACCGACGCGGCCGAAAAGACGAGCTCGTCGTATTCCTCCGTAAGTTGCCCGGCATGGAGTCTGAGCGCAGCCGCCTGATCCTCCTCCACATACTCCCCCGCGACAGATTTTGCGCGGAGCAGCAGAATGATATGGATCAGCAGCACCACGCCGAAGGAAACGGCGAGGAAGAAGACAAAATTCATCCCGGTGACATAATGTCTCACATATTCCGCAAGCGTCAGTGTCTGCCCCATTTTCTGCCTCCGTCTGTGTCTTTCCGGCGCCCGCGGCAAGTGCACTCACAGCCTGCTCCTATCGGAACAGGCGTGCCGCTTGTGCCGCGGCCAGTGCGGGCGAAGAGCTTCACCTGACTCCCGCTGGCTTTCGCAAACGATCCTTCTGCCACGGCCAGATCAGTGATCCGATCTGGAATAGCTGTTCCTCATACCGTTGGAGGTTTCAAACAGGACCTGATCCAGGGTGTGGTCTGCAGCCTTTTTCAGAGCCTGCGCCATCTCCTCATTACCCTCTGCGCAGAGCGCCCGGAGCGCTGACTCATCCGCGCCGTCCGCTGCCGCCTTCTGCAGAGCGCGGTCATATTTTGCAATCAGCTCATGACCCTTCGCCAGAACCTCCATCTCATAATGCTCGATATGATTGAGGCTCTTGCCGTAGGAGGCGTCCGTCAGCGCAGCAATCAGGCGGCTCGCCCAGTAAAAGCTGTCCGTGGAGACGCGGAGCGTGGTGTCCTTCAGATACGACGGCGTGTCCTCGACATTCGTATAGAACGGTGCGATCGCGTTGAACGCATTCGAGGCGAACGCAATCCACTCCACCGCACGGAACCGCGCGTCCACATCCGGGCGGATCTGCAGCAGGGCAAGGAAATCATTGCGGTTGATTCCGATGGAACGGTAGGCGCCGCGCATCGAGGCATCGCCGTAAGAGCCATACGGATCATAGGGCGTCCCCTGATAGTGAGACGAGAGGACATATTTCACATCCTCCACCGTCACCTTGCGCTCCGGAATCATGCACCACGGAAGGTCGTCGGACTGCGGGTTGTACTCCGCATTCGGCCCGTCCCAGACCGCTGTGCCGGGATTGAGCATTCTCAACATAAACCAGGCGCGCGGCGTGTTGTAGACATGGTCTGCGTCATCATGACTGCCGAAGGCGTCGCGCGGGTTGAACACACCCTCCGGCTCCTCCCCGCTCCGGTCCGCATCGCTCGTCACCCGGGCATTCCCGCCGCGGAGCGTGAGATCAAGATGGTTTTCCTTCATCCATGCCGCAAGGTCCGGACTGCACATAAAGTCCTTCTGCTCCCCGCACGCGTCCCGCAGGTCAAAATAATCGATCCCGAGCTGATTCGGCATGACCACATATACCTCATCCGGCACGCGGCGTGCAATCCAGTGATGTCCGCCCACGGACTCAAACCACCAGATCTCATTGCCATCCGCAAAGCCGACACCGTTCGTCTCGTACGTACCATACTGCTCATGCAGGGCACCGAGCCGCTGCACGCCCTCCCTTGCACTGTGAATATAAGGAAGCGTGAGCACAACGAGATCCTCCTCGCCGATGCCGCCGGCCTTTTCCGGTTTTCCGGACGCCGCGTCGGCTTCCTCCAGCTCAACCAGCGGATCCGCTCCGAGAACACGCGCATTCGTCGTGATCGTCTCCGTCGCGGTCATCGCCACATTCGAGGCGTTGATGCCGCTCGCCGCCCAGATTCCCTTCGATGGATCAACATTCGGGCATGCAGTATAACGCTGCGGATCATCCGGGAGATCCACCTCCACGTGAGAAATGGCGGACCGGTAATGGCGCGGCTGCTCCTCCGGCTTCACAACGACAAACCGTTTGGCTGTGAAATGCCCCGAGCCGGAATCATCGTTTCTCGCGATCATGGTCGAGCCGTCGTAGGACGCCTTCTTTCCGACCAGAATTGTTGTGCACGGCATATTTTTTCCTCCTCCTGATACATCGCTTCGATCGTACAAATCGATTTGTTTTCTGCCTCTGTTCTGCTCTCAGCATCATAGTACTTCTGTCAGAACGGTTCAAGGTATGGTAAAATCAGAGGTCTGCAGGAACACTTTATACAGACATTGGTGCCGCACAGAATGTGGCATCCGTTTTCCGATCCGGGAGAACGCCCATTCGGGCATTTCTCCCGCGGCACGGAGGTATGGGTTTGAAAGATGACACTTTCAAACTGACATTGGTGCCGTGGCACCAATGTCACAGTTCCACAGTTCATGAGAAAGCCCATTCGGGCATTTCTCCCACAGGACGGAGGTCAATTATGGAATTACAGGAACGAAACCAGATGGATCCGCAGTACCAGTGGGATCTCTCTTCTCTTTACGAAAATGACGCCGCGTGGGAAGCTGATTTTGCCTCAGCCCCAACGCTCATAGAAAAGACCGCTGCCTTTCAGGGAAAGCTGACCGGCGCGGCGCAGGTCCGTGCCTGCCTTGACGCGTCAACCGAACTGACCCGCCGCCTCGACAATCTCCTCACCTACGCACAGCTGCGCCAGTCGGAAGATACCCGCAGTACGAAGGCGCAGGAGCTCTGGGCGCGCGGCATGGCGCTCGCCGTCCAGGCCGAAAGCCACACCTCCTTTGTGAATCCGGAGATTTTGTCTCTGCCGGAGGCAACCCTCAGGGAAATTGCGGCATCGCAGGAATGCGCTCCGTATCGTTTCCTTCTGCAGCAGCTCCTCGACGAGAAGCCGCACGTTCTGTCCGCCGAATGTGAACAGCTCATAGCCGGCTTCGGTGAGGTGCTGAACGCGCCGAAGGAGATTGCGAATGCGCTGCAGGATGCCGATCTCACCTTTGCCCCCGCCAGGGACAGCGATGGGAAGGAGCACGAGGTCACACAGGCCAACTACATTCTCCTTCAGCAGTCGTCTGACCGCGCCCTTCGAAAGAGCGCCTTCCAAAGCTTCTATCAGGGTTTTTCCGCGCATAACAATACCTTTGCCCAGACCTACTCCGGCATCGTGAAGAGCTGGACGGCGCAGGCTGCTGCGCGTCACTATGACTCCTCCCGCTCCATGAGTCTTGCGGAGGAGCACATCCCGGCATCCGTCTACGACGGACTCGTCGCCGCCGTCCGGAGACATCTGCCCGATATGTACCGCTATCTCGCCCTGCGCAAGAAGATGCTAGGCCTCGATGACCTGCACTATTACGATGTGTACGTCCCGCTCACCGGCGGGGACAGTCACGTCTATTCCTATGATGAGGCGAAGGAGATGGTCCTCCGCGCCGTGGCGCCGCTTGGCAGAACCTACCAGGACACCGTGCGGGATGCGTTTCAGAGCCGCTGGATCGATGTCTATCCGAACAAGGGAAAGCGCGGCGGTGCTTTTTCCTCCGGCACGTATGACTCCATTCCTTACATCCTCATGAGCTACACCGGTGACTACGAGAGCGTCTCCACCGTCGCCCACGAAATGGGGCATTCCATGCACACCTGGTTCACAAAGCATCACCAGCCGGTCCAGTATGGAAACTACACCCTCTTCGTCGCTGAGGTTGCTTCGACCGTCAATGAAAATCTTCTGATTGACAGCCTGCTGCACCAGACCGATGATCCTGCGGAGCGACTCTTCCTCCTCAATCAGTACCTCGAGGGCTTCAAGGGCACCGTGTTCCGCCAGACCATGTTTGCGGAATTTGAGCGCGACGCCCATGCCATGGCCGAACAGGGACAGGCTCTCACCCCGCAGGCGCTGAACGAACTCTACCGCCGGCTCATCGTGGACTACTTCGGACCGGAGCTTGTGGTGGATGACGAGGTTCAGTACGAGTGGTCCCGCATTCCTCATTTCTACCGCCCGTTCTATGTCTATAAATACGCGACAAGCTACTCGGCCGCGGTTGCGCTCTCCGGCCGGATTCTCCGCGAAGGCGAACCGGCTGTGAAGAAGTACCTCGAATTTCTCTCGATGGGCAGCAGCGCCTACCCGCTCGACGAGCTCGCCCACGCCGGCGTCGACATGACCACTGAAGCGCCGATCGACGCCGCACTCGACAAATTCGGCCAGATTCTGGATGAAGCCGAGCAATGCGTAAGACAGCTGAACCGGTGACGCCGGAAGGAGGAACACACATATGGCAGATTTCGCAAAACAAACCGATTATCCCGGCAGCCCGGACCGCGGCGGCGGAGAGGAAATGCTCCTTCGCATGAACGCCGGTCACGCCTACCTCCGCGACTGGGCATACCCTCTCCTCGACTGGAAACCAGGCATGCACATCCTTGACGTCGGCTGCGGCGGCGGCGCAGCCATCATGCAGATGCTCTCCCTCTCCGAGGGATCCCATATCGACGGCGTCGACTATGCCAGGACCAGTGTCCGCACAGCCTCCGAAACCTGCGCCAGCGAACTTGGCAGCCGCGTCACCATCCGCCTCGGCAGCGTCTCCGCCCTCCCCTCCGCGGACGACACCTACGACCTCATCACCGCCGTCGAAACCACCTACTTCTGGCCGGATATGAAAAAGGCCCTCGCCGAACTCCACCGCGTACTCAAAAAGGGCGGCACCGCCGCCCTCATCAACGAAGGCTCCGATCCCGCCCTTCATACCGACTGGCCCGACCCCGACGGCACACTGACCATCTACAGGCCGGAGCAGCTCACCGGCTTCCTCACAGACGCCGGCTTCCGCGATATCACAGTCCACCACGGCAGCGCCGACATCATCCTCGTCACCGCCCGGAAATAATTGTCCCTAACAAGTTTAGCTTGATTGGGACAATTCCGTCCATTCACTCAGACATCAACCCTCAGCACGTCGTTCACGTAATTGTTCGCGACCATCATGGCCCCCATGGCAGTGAGCACCACCATGATCTCCTCGGCCTTTTCCTCATCGACCGGTTCCCCGTCGCGCCCGCCGTGCTGAAGGAAATCCTGCTTCAGCTCCTCGAATTCCTCATCCGTGATCTCCTTCGGCGTGTGTCCGACCTTTTTGCCAAAATTCATCAGCAGCTCCTGTCTGTGTGTCAGCACAAAGTGGTTCGGGTCGAGGTGATGCTCCTCGCGAAGCAGCTTGCTGAAGTAAGTAGTGCACACCAGGCAGTCGTTTGAAACCGACACCGCGTACTCGAAGAGATCCCCGTCCAGCTTGCCGATCAGTCGCTGAAGGTCGTCGTCCAGCGCGTAGGAAGCCTCCTCCACCGCCCGGAACGCGTGGATATTGTGAAGCAGCGTCCGCTTTTCATTGGTGATCTTATGTCCTTCGGCTGTATGCCGCGCAATCTCTGCCTTCACCTCCGGTGAAGCAGTCTCCGGATCAATCATCGTAATTCTTCCCATTCTTTACCTCTTTCCGCACGATTCGCATCATCTGTGAGAGAAGCCCCGAGCAGGACTTCTCCGGTCTGACCCTGGTGCAGCAGCACCAACGACCATTTGAGAACAGCATATCGGCACTGTGACATGCCGACACCCTTTCAACCATTTGCTTCAAGTGGTGCCTGCTGCTCATTCCGTCCTGTGAAAGCATGGCGTGGACAGATATTTCATGCCGTTATCCGGCATGATGACCACCACATTCTGATCCTCGAATCCGCCGCGCTGACAGACGCGCCTTGCGGCGAGCAGTGCTGCCGCCGAGGACGTTCCGATCAGCAGCCCCTCTGTCCCGGCGAGCTCCCGCGCGGTGGCGAACGCCTCCGCCGCGCTGATGTCCACTGCCTCGTCGTAGTGGCCGTCCCGGACAAAATCCGCAATATCACCATCCGGCACGCCTTCCACCGGCAGCACCCCGTCAATAATCTGACAGTGCGGATTCTTTCCGCTCAGCCTCGACTCCTCCGCCGGCTGCGCCACGATCACACGGAGAGCAGGATTCTTCTCCCGCAGATATGTCGAAAGGCCCAGCATCGTGCCGCCCGTGCCCGCCATGCATACCAGTACATCCACTTTTCCACCGGTCTGCTCCCACAGTTCCGGTCCCGTCGTCAAAATATGTGCTCTCGGATTGTCTCTGTTTTCCGCCTGATTCAGAAAGAAATGCGGTTTTTTCTGCCGTCTGCAATAGGCTTCGATCTCAGCAAGCGTCGCCTCCCGCTCCGGCTCCTGCCAGCCGGCCTCCCGCTCAGCGTCCGTCCGGATACCCAGCGCATCCCGGTATGTCAGAAGCTTCACACCGAAAGCCTCCAGCATCTCCCGCCGTTCGAGCGATGCGCCCCGTTCCAGAAAAATCTCCACCTGATAACCCATTGGAATGGCGAGCGCCGCGATCGCAATCCCGGTGTTCCCGCTCGTCTGCTCCACAATCGTATCTCCGGGCAGGATGTCTCCCCGCCTCTCGGCCTCCCGGATCATCTGAAGCGCAGCGCGGTCCTTGATACTCCCGCTCGGATTATAGCTCTCCAGCTTTGCCAGCAGGTGCGCCGTGATCCCATGGACCGCTTCATAGTTGACCAGTTCCATCAGCGGCGTATGACCGACAAGCTGCGCGGTAGAATATACAATCTCACTCATATGCATCCTTCATCAGGTTCGCTGTTTCTCGATTTATATCATAGTATTTATATATGATTTATAATGAATGACTATACGTCTGTCTCCTCTGTCTGTCAAGCCGAAGAAATTCCGGTCAGGCGTGCTGAACATCACGTCCTGCCGGCTAAAAAGCCCCGGTTCTGCCGCGCTCGAACAGCGTCTCCCGGGCTGAACAGATTTTGTCGGCCAGCGTCACCAGCCACGCTTCCCGCGAGGTCGGCACATGAAAAAACGTCAGCGGCCACATGTGGGACAGAATAATTTTCTGAGTCCGCGCGCTGACCCGGAAATCGCGCCCCGCGTTCTCCGCCGCAATGCGGGGATGATGATACCCATGCAGACGATCCCCGTGCGTGTGCCAGTCATAGAGAAAATAGTCATGCAGAAACGCAGCCGTGATCAGCCGCTTCTCGTCGGCGCCCGCATGCCATTCCCGGTTCAGGCGGAACGCCTCCCGCGCCACATTCATACTGTGCTCATACGTTGTGATCCGGCCATGCTGGATAAACTGCTTCATGCGCAGGCAGCGCGGATCCGACGCTAACGACCGGATCTCCCTGTCAAAATCCCGCTCCTCATCCTTCGATAATGATATCGTCATGCGCTCACCCTGTTCTCTACCCTTTTCTCTCCACATGCCGGTCCTCAGGCGTGGAAGCCCATTTCTGCAGCGCGGCAAAGAGACGTCCGGAGCGCTCCGATGCCGCCTTTGTCATGGGATGGCCCGGCCGGTAGCCGCGGATGTTCCGCAGGTGATATCGCTCCCGGTCCGACAGACCGTCCATGACGGATTTTGCCGCCTCCTGAATGCTCTGGCCCGCCTGTGATGCCTTCTCCCTGGCGGCATCCCCCGCCAGCATGGCTGCAATCGCGGCGCTCTCCCCGGCGCTCTGCGCCGCTCTGCCGGCCGCGTCGAGCGCTGCCGCCGGTCCCTGCTGCAGCACCCGGTACCCGCTCTCTACCCGCGCGTTGAACTGCTGCTCCGCGGCATCCATTCTCTCCACAATTTTGGTCAGACTGGCCACCGTGAGTGCCAGATCCATGCCGAGTCCGAACGCGAGCAGCAGACTCACCGCCTCCGTGGCGAGCGGATTGCGCGGCGAGGCCGCCTCGAGCGACTCCATCCAGGGGAACACCCAACCGACGATCACCACCCCGGCTGCGCCGAATCCCAGCGATGCCGGCAGGCAGATCCGCCCCTGAATATTAAACGGAATATTGCTGTAATCCCACCACACCGCGTGAAAACACTTTTCAAGAATCACCGACGTCACAAATTCCAGCACCGCGCTTCCCGCCATACTGATCAGGAACACCTGCCACAGCGGGAAAGGAACCTCTCCCGTCGCCGCTGGAACCATCTGAAACAAAATCAGTGCACCCACCACAGCGATTCCGTAAATCGGGCAGATGGGGCCAAATAAAAATCCCCGGTTCTGCCACCGCTTCTCCCGAACCGTGCAGTAGGTGCACTCATATACCCAGCCGATAAAGCTGAACAGCATAAACAGGTTGAAATAATGGGAAACAATCATCGCCCGCTCCGTCCGCATCCGTGCCGCAGAGGTAAAATTGCAATCACGGATTTTGCCTCTGCGGAGTGTCAGAATCGGATTCATCATACCACATCAGACGGACGGTCGGGTTTAATCATTTCACCTCCGCGTTCGAATTCGATGTCGACTTCCTTTCCATACGCATCGACATGAGCCGTCGGGCTTACTCATTTCACCTCCGCGTTCCCATACGGATAACCCTCGTTGAAATTGCGCGCATTTTCCATCGTGACCGCAGCGATGGCCTGCAGCGCCTCTCTGGTGAAGAACGCCTGATGAGAGGTCAGAATCAGCTGCGGGAAGCTGAGCAGTCTCGCCGTGATGTCATTGGTCAGCGGCTCATCGGAGTGATCCGTATAGACATTATCGTCCTCTCCCTCGTAGACATCGAGCGCCACCGCATGGAACTTGCCACGCTTCATGGCCGCGATCAGTGCCTCCGTGTCGATCAGACCGCCGCGCGAGGTATTCACCAGCATGCACGAATCCTTCATCAGAGAGATCGCCTTCTCGTCGATCAGATGGTAGGTTCCGTTCTCTCCCATGATCAGCGGCGCGTGCAGCGAGATCAGATCAGCCTTGCGCAGCAGCTCCTCCTTTGAGACGTACGTCAGCAGGCCTTCCTCCTCCAGCGCCTTGTTCGGGTAGGCGTCCCAGCCGAGCACAGTCATCCCGTACCCCTTGCAGATGCGCGCCATGCACTGCCCGATCCGGCCCGTTCCGACGATGCCCGCGACCTTGTTGTGCAGGTCCAGCCCCAGCAGCCCGCTGAGGGCAAAATTATTGTCCTTGACCTTGAAATACGCCTTATGAATCCGGCGGTTCGCCGCCTGGATAATCGTCATCGCATGCTCCGCCACCGCATACGGAGAATAAGCCGGCACGCGCAGCACGGTGATGCCGTATTCCTCCGCCGCCTTCAGATCCACATTGTTAAAGCCGGCGCAGCGCAGCAGAATCAGTTTCACGCCGCCGTTGTGCAGTGTCTCAATGACTTCCCGCGGCGCTTCATCGTTCACAAAGATGCATACTGCATCAAATCCGTTGGCGAGATGCGCCGTCTCCGGTGTGAGTCGGCTCGTAAAATACCGGATATCGGTATTGTAGGTTCCCTCGCCCTTGTCCTTGGACAGCTCGCTGAAGAACAGTCTGTCATAGTCCTTCGTGCCGAAGAACGCCACCTTCAGAACAGACACCTTCCTGTCCTTCGGCGCGATCTCCGTCAGCACCTCCTGCAGCTTTGCTGCCGCCGCTTCCTCGTCCGGACCCTCCACGGTAAATTTCAGAAGGGTGCCCTTTACCGCCTGAAGCTTCAGAATCTGCAGCACATTGCTGCCGCCTGCCGTCTCTCCATTTGCCTCCAGCGTCACGGAACTTTTGAATTCCGTGCATGCCTGCGCAATCAGCGCAGCCGGGCGCGCATGAATACCGAGCGCATTCTTGACATGATATTCAAAGGTTTTCATGGTAAAAATCCTCCTCTCCTGTTGTGGTTCTGTTCCGCCGGCGCACCCGCATCAGTGCCGCTGACGCGGTCAGCATCCGTTCATTTTGCTGCAGGCTGACGGCCTTCTGCCGAAATGGCCCGTCCTTCAGTCCTCAAAGCTCTTCGGCGCGGATTTTGCAAAATGCTCCTTTGCCGCGTCCATATTCTGGACATATTCCATCGAACCGACAAAAGCGCCCTGTTTGTCCCGAACCGCCATATAACGGACAAGATAGGTATGCCCGTTTTTCTCTGTCCAGACATCCACGCTGTCCCGTTTTCCCTCCTTGAACGAGGTGATGATCATCCGGACCATCTCCTCCACCTTGGGCGGATGGCAGTAGTACACCTCACGGTCAAGCGCCTGCAGCGGGCGTTTGAACGCCTTCGGTCCCTCCCCGCGGTTGAAATAGCGGTTGATATCGTCCGCGTCGATGAATGAGATCTCACCCGGAATCGTATCAAGCATCGCCGTCAGCTGCGATTTTGTCAGATGTCCGGACGGAAATACAACCTCATCGTCCTCCGGTGCGCCGCCGGCCGCCTGTGCCTGCAGCTCCAGCTTCTGCTCCGTCTGCGGCGCAGCCTCCTGCCCGGGCTGTTCCATCTCCCGGTCAGTCAGGGCGGACTGTGTCTTCCTCCACTCCGGCGAATCCTTCCAGACCGGCGCGTTCTCCGCCAGCTTCCACAGGGGCTGTCTTTCGATCAGGCACGGCTCATAATCCTGCAGATCCATCGCCATCTGCACCCACTCCGCGCGGGTCAGATTCTGAATGCAGATCGGATACAGGATATTCCTCTCCTTGTAGATCATCTCCTGAACCCGGGTGATCAGCTTCAGCGCGCGGTCCTTCCACTGCTCATCTGTCAGAACAGCTCCTGTCCCGCCGCTGAGATTGCGGATCTCCGCCCGGATCTCATCATCGACGCCCCACATGACATCCGACGGGCCGGATACATCATGCTTCGATTTGAGAAGCGGATAGATCAGATCTCCCTTTGCGGCATAGTGCAGACTGACCGCACGCAGGACACGGAATTCCTTTTTGGCCGCGTCCATCGAAGTCTCTCCGGGAACCGCCTTCTCCAGCAGTTCCTTCACCCTGCCTGCCTCAGCCTCGATGGCATCGTCCTCCTTCATGAAGACACTGAGCGGATGGCCCGGGACCGCGGCCAGCTTCTGCAGCTGACTCTTCGCCAGCTCACGCATATTTCTTCCCATCCCCGGCGCCTGCCGCTCCGCAGCCGTGGAAACCGCGATCTTCTCCTCGCTCGTCGCGCCGTGGAAGAGAGCCGAGTGCACATCGCACAGCTTCTGCACCTTCTGATACGATACCCCGGCCTGCATCAGCGCCTGCTCCGCCTTCATAATCTCCGATGCATCCACATCCTTGAAATTCGCGACAAAATCCTTTCTGACCTGCTCCAGATCCTCTCCTGCCGACAGCCGCTCCACATAGCTTCTGAGAAGCTCCTGCCTCTCCTCATCTCTGTTCTGACTCATGGGACTTCCCTCCTGCGGACTCCTGCACCAGTCCACGCCATTGTGTTGATTACAGACAATCTCTTCTTTTTTCCCTTGCGATCATCATCATATCAGTCTGCCCCGGCAAAATACGTTGCATTTGCAACATATTTTATTTTCTCCGCAGTGCCCGCACCGCTTCTCTCTCCTCCCCTTGAATCTGCCTCGATTCCAGGATTTTCCGGATTGCCCTGGCGTATGTGGCGTCATCCAGACGGCTGTTTCCGAGATACTCCTTCATCTGCCGCGGATGTCTGACATACAGCATCGATATCGCCCAGGCTACCGCCATGCTGGCGTAATACGGCTGCTCGGACAGCTGGTCAAGTTCCGCCAGATCCCGTTCGAGATCATCTGTCTCCGTATAATAATTCAGCACCATCACGCAGGCAAAACGCACCGCATATTCTTCCCCGGAGCGAAAATACGGCTGCAGAAACTGCCAGACGCGCTCTTTATTCTGCGGGCTTTCCGCCGTGAACCGCAGCCCCGCGCAGAAGCTGTCACAGACCGACCAGTTATGAATCAGCGGTATAAAATCGCGGATATAGGAGAGCCGCTCCTCTGGACCGCACGGAAGATAACCGATCACCATGCCGTGCAGCATGACCTCTTCAAAATACGGCTTCTCCCGGTCAGAGAAGGCATCCTGCCAGCCTTCTTCCGCCGCAAGGCGCCTTGCGATCTTCCGGAGGGCCGGCAGCCGCACGCCGAGCACCTGCTCGTCCGGAGGAAGAAGATGCGCGGAAAACTTCTGATAATCCGGCTCCGCCAGTTTCTCCAGTTCCGCCCTCAGACTGCGCTGCGTCCGGAAGCCATTCTCCCTTTCCTCTCCGTTCCTGTCCATTCTCATCCCTCTGCTATGTTCTCCGCACCACCCGCGGGCGTATCTCCCGGAACTCAGTACCTGTCTCCGCTCACAGCCTCCGGCAGCTCCCGTACAGTGTCTGCAAACGGCTTCGAACCATCCGAACGGGATTCTCCTCACAGCCTCCGGCAGCTCCCGTACAGTGCCTGCCCGAGGGCGATTCCTCCGTCATTGGGCGGCACTAGATGATGACGGAGCACGCTGTATCCCGCCCTCTCCAGCTTCTCCGCCATCAGCTCCGTAAGCAGCGTGTTCTGAAAGCATCCTCCGGAGAGCGCCGCCGTTCCGGGCAGCGACGGATCCTCTGCCGCGCACAGGATGATCAGCCTGACCGCTGATTCCGCCAGTGCTTCATGAAAATAGAGCGCCAGCCGGTCAGGATCCTCCCCGGCTAATCTGCGGATAAGAATATCCCGGACCAGCAAATCGGTCCGGAGGATATGCCGCGCCTGTTCTTCTGCCTTTCCTTTTACCTCCCCGCTTTTCCTGCGGTCTGCATTTCTCACCATTCCACTTTTCCCGCAGGCCGCGGTCCTCACAATCCCACTCTTCCCGCACGCCGCGGCTCTCACCATCCCAGAGCGCCTCCTGCACCGGAATTCCGCTCTGTCCGTGTTGTCTCCGATATTCCATTGCCCGGAACATCAGCGCTGTGGAGGCCTCCCCCTCAAAGGTTGAGATGCGCCGCACCCCGAGAATCGCGCTGACCGCGTCGAAGATCCTCCCGCAGCTGGTCGACTCTGCCGCATTGATTCCGGCGTCGTGCATGCGGTGCAGCATCTGTGCCTCCTGCGCGCCGCACAGCCCGAGCGCCGTCATCATGCGCTCGCAGACCGGTGTCTCTTCCTCCTGCGCGATAGGGTACTGTTCCCCGCGCGGAGTATGGATCACGTGCTCGCTGACCGGCGTCCCTTCCTCCTGCTCCTGCGCATAGAAATCGCAGAGCATGGAGGCGGCGATCCGCCAGCCCTCCCTCGCAGCCGCATCCCCGCCGATCTGCAGGAACGGTGCCACACTCCCCAGCCGCCGGAATCCCTGCGTATCCGCGAGCAGAATTTCGCCGCCCCAGATTGTGCCGTCCTCCCCATATCCGGTCCCGTCAAAGGACAGCCCGATCACCGGTTCCATCCGGTCGTTTTCCGCCATACAGGACAAAATATGAGCATAATGGTGCTGCACAGGCACCACCGGAACGCCCGCCTCCGCCGCCAGAGCATGGGCAATCGCCGTGGAATGGTACCGAGGATGCAGATCACAGACCACAAGCTCCGGCCTTACCTCGAGCAGGGTCTCAAACCGGCGGATCGTCTCCTCCAGGGCCGCGCCGCTTCGCGCGTCCTCCAGATCTCCGATATACGAGGACGGATAGAACAGCCCCCCTCTGCTGATACAGAACGTATTCTTGAGTTCTCCGCCCACGGCGAGTACCGTGCGCCCCCTCGGGATTCTCCGCTCCGGATCGGACAGCAGATACGGAAGCGGCGCATATCCCCTCGACCGACGGATCATGTACGGCTCCCCCTGACAGAAATCCATCACGGAGTCGTCGCAGCGGGTCAGAATCTGCCGGTCATTTGACAGCAAAATATCCGCCAGCCCGCCGAGCTCCGCCTGCGCTTCCCCGTCGTCCCGGCAGATCGGTGCGCCGCTCACATTGCCGCTCGTCATAATCAGCATCGGCGGCACAGTCGCCTCATCATCATATTGAAACAGCAGCACCTGCACCGGCGCATACGGCAGCATCACGCCGATCTTCGGATTGTCCGGCGCGGCGGCAGGCGATACTCTCCCGCCAGCCCGCCGCTCCAGAAGCAGGATCGGCTTCTGGTGCCCGGTCAGAATTTTGCGCTGCGCCTCCGTCAAAATACATTCTTCCCGCACGGTCTGTTCATCCCGCATCATGACCGCAAACGGCTTGGCGGGCCGGTGCTTTCTCTCCCGCAGCCGGTTGACCGTCTCCGTGTCATCCGCCCGGCAGCACAGATGAAAGCCGCCGATGCCCTTGACCGCCGCGATCCCGCCCTCCGCGAGGACGCGCCTCACCGCCCGGATCGCTTCCGGCCCGCGCTCCGCTCTCCCGATGAGATAAACCTCCGGGCCGCATGCGTTGCAGCACACAGGCTGCGCGTCATAGCGCCGCGAGGACGGCGTCTCATATTCCTCCCGGCAGGCACGGCACATCGGAAACATCTTCATCGACGTGCGCTCCCGGTCATAGGGAAGACTTTCGAGAATCGTCAGCCGCGGGCCGCACGATGTACAGTTGATGAACGGATGCAGATAGCGGCGGTTGTGCGGATCAAGCAGCTCCTGCCGGCAGTCGTCGCAGAGCGCGATATCCGGCGGAATAAAAATCTCTCCCTCCTCCCGGGCGCTCTCCACGATAGAAAAACCCGTGCAGACAGGCGCGTCAGATATCTCCTTGCAATCAATTTTCAGAATCACGGCGCGCGCCGGCGGCTCCTCCTCAAGGAGACGCAGAAAGGCCGCAATCTGCCGCTCCTCTCCCTGCGCCGTCACCTCGACAAACGAGCCCTTATTGCATACCGTGCCGGAGATCCCGCACCGTTCCGCCAGCCTCACCGCCGTCGGGCGGAACCCGACTCCCTGCACAATTCCGTATATCCGAATCCTCTTTGTGATCAAAGCTCCTCCAGCCCGTGATATTATTCCCCGGCCGCACTCGCCGCGCGTCCCGTCACAGCCCGATATGCCAGCGCCGCTGCAAAATACGCGCTCACCCCCGCCAGAATCTCCAGCGGATACAGCGTCAGCGCCTGATCCGGCGCGAGATACGCCAGCAGCATCGCCGCGCCTGCGGGCGGAAGAAACAGCCGCATCCGGAACAAAATGAGAAGAAATAGCAGCGCGGACAGGGCCACACTCACAGGAAGCAGCGAGGGTGCAATCCGGACCGTCACGATTTCACGGATCCACGCGCCGGCGGCCGCGCTGAGCGACATCAGCAGAACAGCCTTCCCGGGATGCGCCAGCGCCCTGCTGCCTGGCGATGTCAGTTCTGTGAAAAGGACCAGGATCGGAGGCGCCGCCATGAAGGTCCATCCCGTTGACAGCGCGGTCACAATCATGATCGATGCAAACGCCGTGCGAAAGAGGATGAGCGCCGGCGAAGCAGTTTCCGAAGGCGCTGCCGGATGAAACAGCTCGCGCTGCATCAGACCGGCATGCTCCAGCATTTTACGCAGGCCGATGAGCAGCGTCGTGAATATCACCAGAGAAATCAGGTACCACACGGATTTTGTCTGGAGCAGAATCGGAAGCACCAGCGCGGAAACCATCGGTGCAAAGGTCGTGCCGGAAAACATCAGTATCACAAGGGCGAGAAGATAGCCAAGGCTCATCTGCAGTGCAATGCTTCCCGGCACAAACCGAACGATCCCCATGCCCAGCACGCCGCTCACCAGCAGCAGAAGGAACACTCTTCTGCCATTCACCCGCCAGGACAGCTGCGGCGCGAGAAACAGTCCCGTGGCAATCGCCCCGATCTCCGGGAAAATGATCTCCCGCTCTCCTGTCACAGCTGCCGCGCCGACCATCAGAATGACAGGAACCAGAAATGCCGCCGATTTCAGAATAATTCCAGATTGCTTTTCCATAAACCTCATCTCAGACTTCTGCTTCTCATACGAACCCGCTTCCCGCTCCAGCGTTTCACTATGTACCCGATAAACTCAATTTAGTCGATAAACACATTTCAGGCATCTATTTCTCATACAGCTTCACCGTACCGTTGAGGCCGGATGCGCAGTGCGGCGTGGTGTCCTTGCCCATTAAGACATCCATCCGGTCCGGCGTCGTCGACATTTCCCGCTCCAGCGTCGTCGCAACCTCAATCCGGACTGCATTCTGCCCCGGCTTCACCGCCTCTGTGAGATCAAACTGATATTCCGGCACGATCTGATATCCGAGGCTCTTGCCATTCACGAATACCTCGACCGCCTCCCCGGCATCCGAGATCGTGAGCAGATACCGCTTTCCTGCCTCCGCCTCAAACGCATTTTCATACCGCGCGATGCCAGACCAGGTTTTCTTCTCTTCCTCGAGATGATCCGGCAGGCTCACCTCGACGGCTCCGTCCTCAGGGCCAAAATCCGGGTACGCGGTGCTGACTGCAAG
>ONQW01000114.1 GCA_900320025.1 uncultured Lachnospiraceae bacterium | reverse complement strand
GTTAAGCGCCCCATAAGAATAACTTTATTCATTCTGGCCTCTTTCCGTTATGCTTCGTCCTGTCTCACGCACAGATAACGGATGACATTGTCCATAATGCGCATACGGCTTTCGATCTCAGCGATCGCGGCGCCTTCTGCATCGAAGTGAATGAAGTAGTAGTATGCTTCAGTCATCTTCTGGATCTCATAAGCCAGCTTCTTCTTTCCCCAATCATCTACATCATTGACCTTGCCGCCGAATCTCTCGATCAGCTGCTTGCACTTGTCAACAGTAGCGGTTCTGGCTTCGTCATCGATCTGCGCATTCACAACAACGGCTAACTCGTACTTGTTCATGCTTTTACCTCCTTATGGTCTCTGGCCCTTCCACCGTGAAGAGCAAGGAATTCGCGGACAGAAATGTCCCACGGAGTTTCATAATATCATATTCCGGCAAAATTATGCAAGCCCGATTTTGGCCTGCCGCATCGCGTCACAGCGCCGCGTCCACCTCTCCGAGCACCCTGCCGATGGAATCGGAGATGACCAGATCCGCCTGACTGTCGCGGGAGGTCGCAGACTTGTTGATCAGAACCAGGCGGTGTCCGCTGTAGTAATCAATCAGCCCTGCTGCCGGGTAGACGACAAGGGAGGTGCCGCCCACAATCAGCATGTCCGCCTCCGAGATATCCTTCACCGCCTCCTCCAGCGTCGCATAATTCAGGCTCTCCTCATACAGCACCACGTCCGGCTTGATCCTCCCGCCGCATTTCGGACAGACCGGAACGCCCTCCGAATTCGCGACAAAATCCGCGTCATAAAATGCATGGCATCTCTCGCAGTAGTTCCGGAGCGTACTGCCGTGGAGTTCAAGGACGTGCTTTGAGCCGGCCTTCTGATGCAGACCGTCAATGTTCTGCGTGATCACTGCGCGCAGTCGTCCCTCCGCTTCCCACTTGGCCAGAACCTTGTGCGCCGTGTTCGGCTCCGGCTTCGGCTGTCCGCGCAGAAGCAGCTTGTCCCGGTAAAACCGGAAAAACTCCTCCGGCCGCTGCTCATAAAAGGTGTGGCTCAGAATTTCCTCCGGCGGATAATCATACTTCTGATGATACAGCCCATCCTGGCTCCGGAAATCCGGGATCCCGCTCTCGGTCGACACACCCGCGCCGCCGAAGAATACAATCTTGCTGCTCGCCCGGACCATCTCCGTCAGCTTCTCAATCTTTTCCTGTTCTCTGCTGTCCCTCTCCGTCATCTCACGCCTCCCGCGACCTGGTTGCCCACGCACGCGTCACATACCAACGCTGCTCCTGCCCGTCAAAGTAGTCCCTGCGCCTGACTGCCCACACACAATGCATGCCGCGAACAGTCCATGCACGCCACGTTCCATGTGCGACCCGCCGGGATTCTCTGGCGATCTTTATCTGCCGGTCTGTACAGTCTCAGTATACTCCTCCGATGAAAGAGTGTGTCTCCAAAGAGAACCTCAGAATACCTGTTCCTTTCCTCTCAAAATGCAATAGGGGCCTCCTCCGCAGAATGCAGTCGAGAGGATGCTCCATACCGCCTGCGGATTATGATATCAGGCCGTCCTCCCGCAGAATGCGGTCTGTGAGACAGATGCGGAAGTCCGCCGGCTCCTTCGCCGCTGCCTCGCGCATGAATGCTGCTGCCGCGCGGCGGTCTCCAAGGCCCGCATGGCCCATCGCCATCAGAAAATCGCAGTGCGCCTCGTTCCGGACGTCCAGATCGTCCTCGAACGTCAGGAAATCCGGCAGAGAGACGGCAAAATATCCGATTCTGACATGGTCCCTCACATGCCGCTCGCCGTAGTCGATAAGCCGGTAGAACCGGCGGTTCGCTCCTCTTCGGTCTCCCAGCTTCTGAAATGCCAGTCCCTGATACAGAATCATATCCGCCGGCTGGTCATTGTAATACATCATGCCGGCCGGCTCGTCCGTGCCGACCGCAGCCCGCTGAAAGGCCTCCCTCGCCGCCTCCGGATGGCCGAGCTTTTCCTCTGCACAGCCGAGATAGTAGTACAGATGATTGTCCTTTGTTCCCTCGAGCCTGCCCTCCCCGAGATTCTCCGGACTGGTCAGCGCCCGGAGAAACAGCTCCTTCGCCGCCTCCGGATGGCCGTCCCGCAGCGCCTTCCTCCCCAGCTGCAGAAGCGCCGTCTCATACTGCACGGTGATTTTGCCCTCTCCCCCTTCCCACGGATGGAAGCGGTGTGCCGTTATGAAGTCATATGCCTCCTGATACCGGCAGGCGCAGTTCAGAAGCGTCGCATATTCCACACAGAGATCATCGCGGGAGAGGAATACCTCCCTGTATTCCTCAAACAGGCGTATTCTTCTGTCAAAATTCCATCCGGTCTTTCTGTGCAGCTGGTCAAGCTCATAGAACACGCGGGCGTCCGTCCGGTCAAGCGCCCATGCCCTCTCCAGCGCCGCGCCGGCCCTTTCCCGGTCATGGCACTGATTGAAATATACCAGGGAAAGGTTGCGGAATACCGTCGGAAAAGTGTCGTCTATCTCCGCCGACGCCTCCCACAGCTCCTTCGCAAGTTCCCACTGCTGTCTGTCATAGTAGAGACAGCCCAGATAATAGCGCGCTTTCGCCGCCTGACCGCCTCGGTCTATGGCAAAACGGAGAACCGGAATATCCTCAAGGTCATTCGGGAAACAGCAGGACGGATCGCAGGCCTCCGCCTCCCTGACCGCCTCGCCCGCTTCCATCTCCCTGCCGGTTCTGCTGAGATAATAGGCACGGTAATACGCGATCAGCGGATGTTTTGCACCGGTTTCCTCCGCAAGGCATAAGAGCGCCTCCTCATAGAACCCGGCCTGCGTGTAATCCCTTGCGGTGCGGAGCAGATTATACGGATCCTGCCTGTCCCGGCGCGCGAGCTCCTCTCTGCATGACGCTGCCAGCGCCGCCTCTCCGGACCGCGCCGCTTCCTCCGCACTGCAGAGCCGCACTTTCTCAAAGCCGTTCACATAATCAAACGGATCGATCGCCAGACTCTCCCGCACCCAGTCCTCCGCCTCCGCCGCTCTTCCGAGCTTCCGGAGGAGAACCGCCTTCAGGCCGCGGGCGCGGATATGATGCGCATTCCGGACAAGAGAGCGCTCAGCCATCTCCAGCGCGCACTGATATTCGCCGCGGCGCGATGCGATGCAGGCCAGATAATAGAAGGCCATGCTCTGCTGCTCCGCCGACCACGTGGCCTTATAGAAGGCATCGTACGCCTCCTCTTCCTTCCCCTGCAGGAACAGACATAATCCCAGATCATAATAAGCCTCCGAATCATACGGATTCGGGTTGCGCCGGGTGAGACGCCTGATGGCAGCGCGAAAATAAGGCTCTGCAAGTTCCGCCCTGCCGCGTCGCATAAGCAGCATGCCATAGGCACAGTTGATCCTGGCGTCTCCCGGATCGCGCCTAAGGCCCTCGAGATAATAGGGATCCGGGCGATACGTCGCGTGCCGGTATTGCTCGAGATGAAGCCCTGTCAGATACAGCTCCTCGTTGGTCCGGATTTTATCCGGGTCCTCTGCAGCCTCCGCCGGCTGCGGAATGTCCGGAATCGACTTCTCCGCAGGACGGTACGACACGAGAATCCGTCCCTCCGCCTCCACCGCGACCTGAAAGTCCGCGTCCCCTGCGGGAATTTTGCAAAATACGGCCTTCCCCTCATAGACATGCTCCGGCGAGAGCGCGGTTTCTTCCCGGAGAATGACCGTTTCGTTCTGTTTCACGCAGACGACGGCGTGCTCAAAGCGGGCCGTCGCATAGACCTTCACCGTCACGCCCCCGCTGCCGACCGTCATATTCACACAGGCGTCCTTTGTCGCATTCTGTATGACACCGACTTTCTGATAGGGCATGAAATACTGCGTGAACGTTTTCTCCTCAAACGGCTTCAGCCACGTGAAATCCGGCTGATTGTCCGTAAAGACACCGGTCATCAGCTCCACATACGGCCCGTCGCAGTCCGTGAGATTGCGGTCCCACGCCTTCCCGAAGTCACCGCACCCCCAGGTCCACTGCTTTTTCCCGGGACTTACATGATGGTCCGCAACATGCAGAATGCCGGCCTCCCTCTCATTGTCATATCCCCCGACAAAATCAAAGGCGGAGCCAGCCGCCATGAAGGACGTGGGAACCGGGATATTCCGGTATCTGGAAATATCGACGCCCTCGCTGTAGTCATGCTTGTAGTAAACGCCAGTCGCAATCGGAAATCTGGATACGTCCCGCTTCCCGTGATCCATGACCGCCGCGACGTCGGGCGGCATGACGGTCTGCGTATGGTCGTTCACGGGAACGGCCGGATTCGCCCACCAGAGAAAGGTCTGCGGCAGCGGCGTCCGGTTGTACAGCTGCCCCTCGATTTTGATATAGGAGACACCCGGCAGCAGCGATATTCTGCAGATGCTCTTTGTCCCGTTGATGCGGTCCGTGTCGTGGAGCAGGACGCTGACTGATCCGTCCGCGTTCTCCGAAGTGATATAGTCCACCGGCATAAAGGTGGTCGGGCGGTGGTGCTGCGGCCAGTTAAACTCAATGCCGCCCGAGATCCACGGACCGAGCAGCCCCACCAGGGCCGGCTTGATCACATGATTGTAGTAGACAAAATCATACCCGTTGGTCTTGTCTGTCGCGCGCTGAATCCGGCCGCCCAGCTCCGGGAGAACGGCCACCCTCAGATATTCATTCTCGAGATAAACGACGCGATAAAGCTTATCTTCCTTCGTATCTCCGATCTTTTCGATCACCGGGTACGGATAGACCTTCCCCGAGCTTCCCTGATAGACCCGCTTCTCGATGAACATCGGGTTCTTCTCCGGCTGTCCGACAAAATAGGTCGGAATCCGGACATCCTCCTGCCACACACGTGCTGCATTCATGCTGACCTCTCCTGTTCTGTTCTTGATGCGGCCTGCCGCCTGAGAGCGGCGGTCATCCCTGTCACTGCGCTGTTCCCGCCAGTCCGCCTGTCGGTCCGCCCCGCCGATGCGCTGCTCCTGTCAGGTCGTCGGTCAAGTGTCCCTTCCTCGTTCCGGCGTTCTTCTGACAGAATCATTCCCGCGCCTGTCCGGCATCCGGCAGCTCCAGCACCACATCCCCGTTCGGACGGCAGATTCTGATTCGGCGCCCGCGTCCCGCCGCCGGGGTCAGGGAGACGGCCGTCCTCTCTCCCGGAAGCAGGTTCGGAATTGCCACAACGGACGGCGCCGCGCCGACCGCGGTCTGCATCGCGTAGTACCCCTTCACCGCATACCGCGGCAGATCGCCGCGCGCCTCCAGCTCCAG
>ONQW01000163.1 GCA_900320025.1 uncultured Lachnospiraceae bacterium | reverse complement strand
CCAGATTCCTACCTATCTGGTGAGCCGGCTCACGAGGCAGTATGTCACGGTTTCGCTCTCCGGGGATGCCGGCGACGAACTGTTCTGCGGATACACGACTTATGCCTCGGCGGAGAGGGTCTGGAGACGCTGTCAGCGCATACCGCGTCTGCTCCGGCGGGCCGGAGGGAGCATCGTACTGCACAGCCCGCTCCGCCGGTTCCCCGCGCTTGCCGTGGAGAGCCGTCTTCTGGCGGCGGACTGCCCGGAGGATATTTACCGGCTCTCGTTTAGGACGGATGAAAGAACCGCAGGCATCGCGCTGGAGCATCCGGGATATCCGTACGCCTACACAGTAACTAGCCGGGATGAACTCGGGGAGGTGAACAGGGACATCATGCTGATGGATGCAGACATGTACCTCCCGGACGACATTCTGGTGAAGGTCGACAGGACGTCCATGGCAGTTTCCCTCGAGTCGAGAGTCCCGATGCTGGATCGGGATGTCTGCGAATTTGCCTGGACTCTTCCCATCAGCTATCTGCGCGCGGAGCACCCCAGTCGGGCGGACGGCACGGTTGACGCCAGAGGAAACCGCCTGGGAAAACTCGTGCTGCGGGACATTCTGTACCGATACGTTCCAAGGGAACTAGTGGATCAGCCGAAGAAAGGCTTTGCCGTGCCGCTGGCGCGCTGGCTCCGGGAGCCGGAACTGCGTCAGTGGGCAGAGGCACTGCTCTCGCCGGAGCGCATCCGCAGGGAGGGGTACCTCGACGCGGAGGTGGTCTCCTCTCTCTGGAATGAGTATACTGAGAGCGGAGTCTGGCGGGCGCAGATCTGGTATATTCTGATGTTCGAGGCCTGGCTGGAGAGTGTCCGGCGGTGAGCGGCAGCGGTTTACGGCGTGGTGCCGGGGCACCGCGCTGCATTTCATGAAATTCCGGGGGCGGGAGAACCATGCAGAAAACAGAATCTTATATCCCGGCTCCTATACCGGAACCGGAACAGACGGATACGATTTCGGTCGCGGTGGCGGTCTACAATACAGCCCGTTATATGAAGCGCTGTGTGGAGTCCCTGCTCGCGCAGACCTACCGGAATCTGGAAATCATTCTGGTGGACGACGGGAGCACGGATGAGAGTCCGGCGCTATGCGATGCATATGCCGCAGCAGACCGCCGCGTCCGGGTGATCCACAAGAAGAACGGAGGACTTGCCTCCGGGCGGAACGCGGGAATCGAGGCGGCAACCGGAACTTACATTGCGTTTCTTGACAATGACGACTGGGTGGACGCGGACTGCTACGAGCGAATGCTCTCGGCGATCCGGACCTTTCATGCGGATGTCGCCGTGTGTCGCTACCGGCAGGTCTATGACGACCGCGTGTTGGATGAATCCCGGGATCTTGTCTATTTCGGAACCCTGGCGGATGGGCTGCGTGAATATATCTGGGAAACTCCTGAGATCGAGATCCAGAACGCAGCCTGGAACAAGCTGTACCGCAGGGATTTCCTCGGGAGTCTGCGCTTCGACGAGTCGCGCTGGTATGAGGATATCCTGTATACCACGAAACTGCTGTCAAAACAGGGCATGATCGCGGTGCTGGATCACGCCTCGTATAACTATTACTGTACCCGGGAGGGGAGCTACATGAATCAGGGATTCAGTCCGCGGATTCTCACGGATCTCATCCCGGATTTCCGGGACCGGTCGGAATATCTGCGCGGCATCGGGAGAGAAGATCTCGCGGCAGCGGCGGATTACTGGTTTCTGAAGCGGCTTCTGATCTATTACACCGCGGCGGAGCGTTCGAATCTGCCCTCCGGGGAGAAGAGGAAGACGCTTGAGAAGCTCCGGGAGGAGATACTTGCGGAGAGACCGCATTTTGACGCGGCGTATGCCTTTTCGGAGGCCAATCCGCATGAGCGGCAGAAGATGGAACTTTTCCTCAGGTCTCCGCGTCTTTACAGTGCCTTCATGAGCGTCAACGACCGGATCGTGATTCCCTGCAAACAGAGATTCCTGCAAAGGAGACAGAACAGAACATGAACAGTACGCTGATCGGAGGATGCGGCTTCCTGGGAACCAATCTCGCGGCAGCCCTGGCGGCGCGCAGTGGCAGCAGAAAAGGCGGTGCACCGGATGTCATCACCGTGGTCGACCGGAAGGAGGAGTATTTTCAGCATATTCTGGAGCTGAGACTTCCGGGAGTGCGGTTCCTTGAGGGGGATTTCCGGCCTGACACGGATTTTGACAGACAGGTGAAGGGCGCGGATGTGGTCTATCATCTGGCTTGTACAACGATTCCGGGGACATCCAATCAGAATATCCCGGAGGAACTCGAGGCCAATGTCATACCCACGGCGAGGCTCCTGGACGCCTGCGTGCGGCAGCATGTCGGCAGGGTTGTGTTTCTCTCCTCCGGCGGCGCGGTCTACGGAAAGAAGGGAGCCTGTCCGGTGCGCGAGGATATGGTCACCTATCCAATCAGCTCGTATGGAATCCAGAAGGTGACGATCGAGAAGCTCTTGTATCTGTACCGCTATCAGGAGGGACTCGACTACCGGGTGATCCGGCTGGCCAATCCGTACGGGCCATACCAGAGGCCGAACGGGAGACTGGGGGTAGTGACGACGTTCATTTACCGGGCGCTGACCGACCATCATCTGGAGGTCTACGGCGACGGGTCGGTGGTCCGGGACTTCCTCTACATCGACGATGCGGTGCGGGGGATCCTGAACATTGTGGACGGGGAGAATGATCTGCGGGTCTTCAACTTGGGGTCCGGACACGGAACAAGTGTTGCCGAGGTGATCGAAGCGGTCCGCAGGACGGTATACCCGGATCTCACAGTGGACTATATCGCGGGCAGGCCCACGGACGTGCCGGCCAATTACCTTGATATCAGCAGGTATGAGAGCATTTACGGGTGTCTGCATCCGATTTCCCTGGAGGAAGGCATACGGCGGACGGCGTCATTTCTTGAGGGCAAGATCCGGAATTCTTTCCAATGAGGAGCGTTACAGGAGGCGGTTTTGATCATAGTGCAGTTGTCGGGCGGACTCGGTAATCAGATGTTCCAGTATGCCCTGTACCTCGCGCTCGGCGCGGAGGGCAGAGAGGTCCGGATCGACGAGACAACGGAATATGGCGAGCACGAGAGGCTGCGCCATCCGGAGCTGAGGGAGGATTTCGGCGCGCAGCTGCCCTCCTACCGCGTCGCCACGCGGAAAGAAATTGTGGCGCTGACGGATTCCTACATGGATTTCCTGTCAAGGGTGAGAAGGAAGCTGACCGGACGGAGGACAAAGCTCTACGCGGAGAGAAAGCCGTACGTGTTTGATCCCGCGGCGTGCGGCAGGAGGTGCGGCAGGCGTTTTCCATGGACGGCGTGCGGCTCACCGGCCGGAGGCGGGAGTATGAGAGGATGATTCTGGCCGCGGAGGACGCGCTTCGCACGGTTTCGGTCAGCATGCACATCCGGCGCGGCGATTATCTGAACCGGCAGGATATCTACGGCGGCATCTGCACGGAGGACTATTACCGCAGGGCGATGGCAAAGATGGAGGAGATACTCCGGAGACGCGGAGAGAGGCCGCAGTATTTTGTCTTCACAAACGATCCCGATTGGGCGGAGGAGCACTTCGCGGGAAGCGACGCCGTTGTTGTGCGCGGGGAGGGAAAGCCGGATGGAAGCGGCATCGAGGATATGAAGCTCATGAGTCTCTGCCGTCATCACATCATCGCGAACAGCAGTTTTTCCTGGTGGGGCTCCTGGCTCTCGCGGGAGGAAGGGCGTCTGGTGATGGCGCCGCCGCGCTTTATCAATACGTCGGACGGCACGGACATGCTGCGGGACGATATGATCGTCATCCAATAAAGAATCCCCGCTGTGACAGCTGCGGCGCCGTTTTGTGGGAGTGCGGATCTGTATTGGAGTGCGGATCTGGATCATTGATATGAAAATGATATGGAAATCCAGGTGTGTTTTCTGAAAGGACAGAACTTATGGCGGAATACAGGAACGGCAGGCTTCAGCTGCCGAATGTGACGCTGGCGGCCATGACCAGCGTGAACATCCGGGCGACTGTGAAGGCCCTCGCATACAGTTGCAGAGGCATCGATTTTGGCGCGGTGACATTTATATGCCACAAGAAGCCTCACTTTCTGCCGAAGTATATCGAGTATCAGCATATCGACAAAATTGATGAGATCGACAAGTTCAATTACGATATGATTTACGAAATGTACCGGTATATCCACACGGATTTCTGCCTGCTGGTGCACGCGGACGGATTTGTGGTAAATCCGGATTCCTGGCGGGATGAATTCCTGGATTATGATTACATCGGCTCGCCGTTTCCCATTCCGCCCGCGGAGGATCCCATCACCTACCGCGACATCAATGGGGAACTTGTCCGCGTTGGAAACAGCGTTTCGATCCGGAGCAGAAGGCTTCTGGAGTATCCGGCAAAGGCCGGGATTCCGTTTGAGGCGGACCACGGGTTCTTCAACGAGGACGGATTCATCTGTGTGAAGAACCGTCACCGGTTCCTGGCGGCCGGCATGACCTATGCACCCTATGAGGTGGCAAAATACTTCGGGCAGGAAAATCATCTTCCGGACATGGACGGCATCCGGCCGTTCGTTTTTCACAAGTGGATGGGGCCGAATGCGGAGTATCCGGACTGGATTCCGAAAAATCGCTATATTAAAAAGATCTGCGACAGGCTGGATCTGATGGACTAGGCCGGAGGTACAGAGATGGTCTATGATTGTTTTCAATTTTTCAATGAGCTCGATATCCTGAAGCTCCGGCTTCATATTTTGTCGGATGTGGCAGACCGGTTTGTGATCAGCGAGTCGACGGTGACGTTTTCCGGCGAGCCGAAGCCGCTGTTCTATGAGGAGCACAAGGAGGAATTCCGAGAGTTCGCTGACCGGATCATTCATGTCGTGGTGCGGGACACGCCCATGGACTGCGACGCCTTCACGCGGGACCATCACCAGAAATGCGCGGTGATCCGCGGGCTGGCGGACGCTGGGCCGGACGACATCGTGATATTCTCCGACGTCGATGAGATCCCGAATCCAGACACGCTCCGGGCGCTGCTTCCAGAGGTGGAGGACGGGCGGATCTATATGCTGGCGCAGCGGCTTTTCTACGGCTGCCTCAATCTCGAGGATATTTCCGGCAACAATCTCTCCGTCACAGGGGAGTTCGAGGGCGCTCATCCCCGCCGCTGGCTCGGGACCAAGGTGTGCCGGCGCAGCATGCTCGACATCTATACGATGGAGCAGCTCCGCGACGCGGCGCAGAAGGCTGTCGGGGTGCGCGTGGACAACGGCGGCTGGCATTTTTCCTATATGGGCGGCGGGCGCGACGAGTCGATGGAGGAGCGTATCCGTTACAAAATACGCAGCGCCGCACATCAGGAGTTCAACAACCGCCGCACCCTCTTCGAGGTGGGCAGCAAAATCCGCAGCCGCCAGGATCTCTTCGGTAGGGACAGCCGGATTGTCGTGGCAAAGATCGACGATTCCTATCCGCAGTATCTGCGCGATCATCTGGATGAATATCGTTATCTGCTCTATCAGGAACCAAAGTGGTATCAGAAGATATGGGACAAGGTGAGCGTCGGCGCAGTGGAGACGCGCGCGAAGCTCCTCCGGAAGCGCAGAGGCTGAGGTCGGAGAGGCGGCAGGAACAAGAGATGTATGATCGGAACAGAATTTTTGAAGGGGCAGGGACTGGGAAACAGGCTGTTCTGCTATGTTTCCGCAAGATGTATCGCGCTCGACCACGGACAGACGTTCGGCACGGCGGGGCAGCAGTTTTTTCATGCGGAGCATCTGGATGTGGATCTCGGGACGCCGATCCCGGAGGAAGAGCGGAGCGCGTTCCAGCGCTATGACGAGGCGGAGGAGCGGATTATAGTCCGGGACAGCGTGCACGATCTGACGCACGGCTGCTATATCGCAGGAGCAGACCCGGCGCTGTGTCCTGGCGCCTGGGAGAGGGATGGTGTACCGGATTT
>ONQW01000113.1 GCA_900320025.1 uncultured Lachnospiraceae bacterium | reverse complement strand
GATCCTGACGGGACTGAAGAAGGCGGAATCCGGCACGATCACGATGGAGGGGAAGGATGTGTTCAACAGAACGCCGAAGGAGCTCTTCGACGCCGGCATCTCCTGCATCCCGGCGGACCGTCAGAAGAATGGACTCGTGCTCGACTTCTCCGTGGAGGACAACCTCATCCTGCAGCATTACAACGAGGAGCCGTACGCAAAACACAATATTCTTCAGAGAAATGTGATTCGCCGCCACGCGGCGGAGCTGGAGGAACGGTTCGATATCCGCCCGCGGCACACTGGGACGCTGTCCGGCGGCAACCAGCAGAAGGTGATTATCGCCCGGGAGGTCACGAACGACAAGGAGCTTCTGATCGCATTCAACCCGACGCGCGGCCTGGATGTCGGCGCGATTGAATTCGTGCATAGGTATCTGGTGGAACAGCGCAACAAGGGGAGGGCGGTGCTGCTGGTCTCCTTTGAACTGGACGAGATCATCGACCTCTCTGACCGGATTGATGTCATCTTCGACGGAAAGATTCAGGGCGAGATCGCCGGCAAGGATGCGGATGAGAAGGAACTCGGCTTCATGATGGCAGGAGGTGCGAAGCAATGAAGAAGAAATCAATCGGCCGGCGGATTCTGGAGGGAAATTTCCTCTACACTGTCATCGCAATTGTCATCGGCTTCCTGATCGGCGCCGTATTCCTTGAGATCGCGCATATCAGCCCTGCTGTGGCATACGGCAAGCTTGCCTCCAGCATCTTCGGAAAGCCAAAATACTGGTTCTACACCCTGACCTATGCGGAGCCGATTATTTTGACCGGTCTCTCCGTCGCCTTCTCATTCCGGACGGGTATCTTCAACATCGGCGCGGAGGGGCAGTACGTGGTCGGTGCGCTCACGGCGACCGTGCTCGGCATCATGCTGGATGTGCCTGCGCCGATTCACATTCCGATCTGTCTGCTTGGCGCGGCGGCGGCCGGGTTTCTGTGGTCCTACATCGTCGGTCTGATGAAGGTGAAGCGGGGCATCCATGAGGTCATCTCCTTCATCATGTTCAACTGGCTGGCGTTCTATCTGTCGAATTATGTCGTGAATCTGAAGGTGATTCACAAGGAGGGCGGCGGCGAGGCGAGCAAGGATATTCTTCCCTCTGCCAGCATTCTGTTTCCGCAGAGCGTGCGCACGGCGACCGGCTGTACGGCGTTTAACTGGGGCATCGTGCTCGCCATTGGACTTGCCATTCTTCTCTGGGTGATCATTGAGCGCACGACGCTCGGCTATCGGCTCAAGGCGGTCGGCTTCAACCGCGGCGCGGCGAAGGCCGCCGGCATCAACGCGGACCGCTCTGTGCTGCAGGCACTCGGTATCTCCGGCGCGATGGCCGGACTCGGCGGCGCGGTGCAGATTCTCGGCATGGGCGGCAGACTGGCACAGTACGCGACACAGGAGGGCTTCGGCTTCGAGGGCATCACGGTCGCGCTCATCGGCGCGTCCAGCCCGATCGGCTGTATTATCTCCGGTATCTTCTACGGTGCCATGAAGTACGGCGGATCCAAGCTGACCATGGTCAAGGCGCCGGCGGAGATCGTCGACATCATCATGGGCTGCGTCATCATCGTCATCGGCATCTCTCAGGTGTTCAAGCGGCTGTTCCTGGGACTGGCGTCGAAGAAGAAGGCTGCTGCATAACCGCGGCAGGGGAGGAAAGCGATGGGATCTTTTATTACGAATCTGGGTCTTTTGATCAACGCAACGCTGATTGCCACGCCTCCGCTGCTTCTGGCGGCGCTCGGCTCCTGCTTCTCGGAGCGCTCCGGTGTGGTCAACATCGGCATTGAGGGGATGATGACAATTGGCGCCTTTACAGGCGCGGTGGTCGGTCTGCTCAGCGGAAACGGCTGGCTGGCATTCCTGTGCGGCGGTCTCGCCGGCGCGGCGCTCGCCGTCATTCATGCCATTGTTTGTATCCAGTTCCAGGCGGATCAGACGATCGCCGGCACCGCGATCAATTTCCTCGGCACAGGCCTCTCGGTCTTCCTGGCAAAGGCAATGTTTGACAACTCCTCCGACACGCCGCCGATGGACCCGTCGAGCAAGCTGCCGAAGCTGTTCGAGGGCGTCTTCCCCAGCGGCTCGTTCGGGGCAAATGTGCTGAACAACTATGTGATGGCGTATCTTGTATTCGCTGTGGCGGCGCTGTGCTGGTTCGTCTTCTACCGGACAAAATTCGGCTATCACCTCCGCGCCTGCGGTGAGCACCCGGAGGCCTGCGAATCACTCGGCGTCGATGTGTACCGGGTCCGCTACATCTGCGTCATTCTTTCCGGCTTCCTTGCCGGCTGCGGCGGTGCCTTCGTGACGCTTGCAACGGTCAACCAGTTCCGTCCCAGTATCATCGTCGGCCAGGGCTTCATCGCCATCGCGGCGGTCATCTTCGGCAAGTTCTCTCCGGGTGGCGCGATGCTCGCCTGCCTGCTGTTCGGCTTCTGCACCGGCATCAAGACACTGGTGAGCCAGGGCAATGTCATCTCGCCGAACCTGATCTCGATGATCCCTTACATTGTGACGATCCTCGCGCTGCTGATCTTTGTCGGCCGCGCCAACGCGCCGGCGGCAAACGGCAGACCGTTCACGAAGTCGCACTGATGGGCGTCTTCTGACGGTAGATTGCTGCTATGGCGGCAGTGGCTAACCAGGCTATACAGGAGTAAAATGACAATACCTTTCCCGGCACGGGCGACTGTGGATGGGAAAGGTATTTTGCATATGGAGATGGATATCATGAGCACGAAGGAATTGATCAGACTGGCACTTGAATCGAGGGAGAGAGCCTATACGCCCTATTCCGGCTTCGCCGTCGGAGCAGCGCTCGAGGCAGCGGACGGAAAGGTCTACGGCGGCTGCAACATCGAGAACGCGGCGCACACACCGGCGAGCTGCGCGGAGCGCACCGCGTTCTTCAAGGCGGTGTATGACGGGGAGCGGAGCTTTCGCTGCATCGCCATCGCGGGAGGCAAGGCAGGGGAGGCGCCGAAGGAGCTCTGCGCGCCGTGCGGCGTGTGCCGACAGGTGATGATGGAATTCTGCGATCCGGAGACGTTCGAGATCATTCTGGCAGTCTCGGAGGACAACTACCAGACTTACCTGCTGAAGGACCTGCTGCCGCTGGGTTTCGGACCGAAGTCACTGGAGTGATTGGTGTGGTCAGCCGGAAGAATTTTTGTTCGAACTGATATCGGTCCGACATGCAATCGGTTCGTAATTAGATCGGTCTGACTTCAATTTTGCATTGAGGCCGGATTAAGGTTCCTGCAGGAAAAAATCATGAGGCAGGATGAGGTAACGCCATGAATTATTCGGAAATGCCCAAACTCGATCTGCACTGTCACCTGGACGGGTCGATCAATCTGACGCTTGCGCAGGAACTGCTGCGGGAGCGCGGAGAGGAAGTCACGCTGCCGGAGCTGCGCGTGAGAATGCAGGTGCCGGAGCACTGCACTTCCCTGGAGGAATACCTGAAGACGTTCGCGCTTCCGCTCGACCTCCTGCAGACGGAAGACAGCCTACGCAGGGCGGCCTTTCAGCTTGCCATGGACTGCGCTGAGGAACGGATCGTTTATCTGGAGGCGCGGTTTGCGCCGATGTGCTGCAGAGAGGGAGGGCTCACGGCAGAACAGGCTATCCGCGCGGTGTGTGAGGGTCTTACTGAGGCGCAGGCAAAACTGACGGCGGAGGGATGGTACTTCCGCTCGGGCGTGATCGTCTGCGCGATGCGCCACATGTCGGCGGAGGAAAATGCTGCGGCATTCCGCGCGGCACGGGAGCAGCTTGGCTGCGGCGTCGTGGGCGTGGACCTTGCCGGCGAGGAAGCGGCGTATCCCAACGCAATGTTCCGGGATCTTTTCGCGGAAGCAGTCCGTCTCGGGCTTCCGATCACGATTCACTCTGGAGAGACCGGGAGCCGCGACAACATCCGGGAGGCCGTTGCCATGGGTGCCCGCCGGATCGGCCACGGAACCGCCATGCAGGGAGATCGCGACCTGGAACAGCTTCTGGCAGAGCGGCACATCGGCGTCGAGCAATGCCCGACCAGCAATCGGCAGACAAGGGCGATTCCCGGCATCACTGCCTGCCCTGTCCGGGAATTTCTCCGGGCGGGCGTCCCTGTCACACTGAATACGGATAATCGGACGGTCAGCGGGATCACGCTGACGCATGAGTGGTGCGAGGTGAATCGCGCCTTTTCCCTGACCAGGGAGGAGAGAGAAGCCCTGCTCCAGAATGCGATCGAGACCTCGTTCGCGGATGATGAGGTGAAGGGGGAGCTTGCGAGAATCTGTTTTGAGTTGAAAAATTAGCTGAAAACTTTCACAACGTCAGATGATTTTATTTACGGTTAAGAAAAAGTGTTCAATAACTATCCTACATTTATGACTGAATATTTAATTTCCGGGTTTATTTCGGCAAATATCTATAAGAAAACTATTATTTGACGCTTTACTGTTTTCTCTGGCATAATGCGGATGTCTTGGGAGGGGACCTGATAGGGGGGTCTCCTTTTTTTGTGAAGGCGACCGCTCGTCATCGGGTGCGAAGCACGAAATGACGGCAGAGCCGCCGTATCGGGTGGGACAGATTTTATCTGTCCTGCTCATTTTGATCGAATTTCTGTTTTATATGCTGGTTTTTCCCGGCAATCGGAGTCTGTACCGCTATCGCTGCGTCCGGCGTTGCAGACCGCGAGCGTGTCGTCCCTGTCATGTGTACAGAGGATGGCCGTCTGGACGCAGCAGAGAGGGAATGAATGAAGAAGCATAAGAAGCGTGGCACCTCCTATCTGCTTTCCGCAGTGATGATCGGCGCTCTGCTTGCCGGAACCGGCGTCTCTGCGCTGGCAGAGGGCGAGCCGGGAACCGTGGGCGCAGAAAATACCTCTGTGGGAATTTCTGCGCCAGAAAGCAATGGCACAGCAACATCGTCTGAATCTTCCTCCACAGGCAGCGGAACGGATGGAAGTACAGGAGATGCGGCATTTGAAGGACAGTCATCCGATGGAACGGTGAATCAGATCATCGGCGGGAGCGGTTCCGCTGCGGAGGGAACAGCTCCCTCCACAGGAGAGGATGCTCCCGGTGAGGGTTCAAAATCAGTCACAGACGCGGCCGGTGTGGAACAAACTGCTTCTGACGAGAAAAGCAGCACAGAGGGAAGCACAGCTGCGGAAACAGCGGAGACGGCAGCAACGGACATGACGAGTGATCCTGCTGAAGAGGGGCTTTCCTATCCGGCCTTCACGGATGAGATAGATACTGGAGACGGCGTTGTCGTCTCAATTGACGCACCGGAGGGAGCCTTCCCTGCGGGAATTCAGTGCGCGGTGACAAAGGTAGATTCCGAGGTCATTCTTCCTGCCATTCAGACAGCGGAAAATGACAGCGCGATCACGGCAGACGACATCGTGGCATATGATTTTGACTTCTATCTGGGAGACCAGCACGAGATCGAGCCGCTCACGGCTATTTCTGTCACGGCTATTTCTGTCACCTACAGCGGATTAACCATCGAGGATGGGGATACAGCCGCGCTCTATCATCTGGAGGATGACACTGCCGCCGCGGAGCAGGAGGCAACAGAAGCTGTTGATCAGGAAAGCGGCACCCTGCAATTCAGCAGCAGTGCGTTCTCCATCCATGCGGCAGTGCTGAAAGCGGGGGAGAGCGAAGAAGAGAAGAACGGTGCGGGAATAAAGATTGATTACGACGAAAATACAACAGTTCATATGGTTTCGGATGTGAAGGAAGGCAAAATAATTTTATATTGTATGAACAATATGCTGCACTGGCCACATGATACTCCGAACTTCAAAGCACCAAATTATAAGGAGGATAACTTTGAATCCTATTTAAATCGGTGGGGAGTGTCGAATGTACAGGAAGTAGTAAACAGACTTGAGGCTATAATCTACGCTGGATATGACAATAACGGATTAAATTTGTACGAAATTGTCAATGATGTTGCAGTAGCGAATGAGAATGAATTTAATGAGTATTTAACTCCTCCAGATTCATTAAGAAAAGATTTCCCAGATACTATTGGGAATGCAGTATTCACTTATGAGAATAGAAATAACGATACTATTAAAGAGCAACTGAAGAATTTTATGTCAGAGGTGTATACGCTTTCTGGAACAACAAATTCTGGTCTAACGAAATCTCAGATAATGGCGATGCCATTTTATCATGCTGTATTTTGTTTGCTAAATTTTACTGATCCGGTCACCGCGTATTCATCACAATATGGAACAACAAACTTTGTGACATCTGAACAAGCCTACACTGCCACTAAGGAGGCAATTTGGAATTTGTTATTTGAAAGCGGAATTCCTGATAATAACTTGGAGAAAACGGATGAACCAGAAAAACTGTCAAATGAATTATTGACTCAATCTCGGTCTGCCCAGATTCTTAAGGAAGAACCGCAAAACTCAAAAATCGGAATCTCCGGAAGTGAGGAATTCACATATAGTACTGCAGATAACAAGTGGTATAGTGGTGAATTGCAGGTAACAGCACCTGAAACGTATCATGGAAGCTATCATATTACGGCTGATAATGGAGTAAGCATAAGTGTAGAGGAGGGCGAGGCAAATCAAGATTCTGCTGAAGTAATGGCGGGACAACATTTCCGGCTTGTAACCAATGATGATCCTGCCAAAAAATCTGTAACAGTAGCCGCAACATCTGACAATATCAAGTACATGGTTGGCGATCTTCGGATGTATCAGCCGGTGACAGATGCAACTGCCTCGGATGGCAAGGGCTTCCAGAATATGGTTGGCGCAGTGATCAGGACCGGATCGGTGAAGACGAAAAAAACTTTGACGTTCCCGAGAGGTGATCTTTCTGTCAGCAAGACAGTGGTAGGGAACAGCGGTACCCAAAAGCAATTTGCATTTACCGTGAGACTGACTGGCTGCGAGAATCTTGACGGCACATACGGGGACATGATCTTCAGCAAGGGCGTTGCATCATTCACGCTGACGAGTGGACAGTCCTGCACGGCAGCAGGATTACCGGCTGGAATTGCCTATACGGTGACAGAGGCAGAGGATAAGGAATATGACACCACATCCTCGGGAGGAACCGGCACAATTGCTAATGGAGGAATGGCACAAGCCGTATTTACCAACACATACAAGAAGCCAACCGGCAGTCTCGAGATCGTTAAGACGTCTACCGGCGCTGGAACGCCGGCAGATACGCAGTTTGTGATTCGCAATGCCAACGGCACGGAGGAGTATGAGAAAATCGTCCGGTATAGCGACTTCACGGATGGCAAGGTCACAGTCGAAAATATTCCGGTGGGGACATATACGGTAACGGAGAGTACGGATACAGCGCAGGTGCCGGGATATTCCCTCACGGTTGATGGGGGCAATGGAATGCAGGTAAAGGTCGAGAATTCTCAGACTGCATCTGTGACTATCAACAACACTTATTTCAGGAATACGGAAGAGAAGCCTTCCAGTAACGGAGGAAATTCCGGCACGACAGAAAACAGCGGAAATTCAGGCAGCACAGAGAACCCGGGTTCGGGAAATTCTGGCAATACAGAAAATAGCTCTTCCAATCCCTCCAGTGAGGTGAAGCCAACAAAGACGACTCCTGTTCAGAAAGCGCAGGAGAATACGCAGCCGGCTAACCAGACGGTGGAAACAGTGGCTGGAACGGAGCATGCGGCGGAGAATCCGGCAGGTTATGGCGTTCTTGGAGCGGGACGCGGAAAGAATGGCAGTGCCACGAACGGCGCAAGCGTTCAAACCGGAGACAACTCCCATATGACGGGATGGCTTGTTTTGGCGGTGATCTCGGCTGCTTTGCTTGTGACATTTGAGGTGTTCAGGAAGAAAAGGGAAGATCAGGAGTAGGAGAAGGATGCGTCCAAATCGTCATTTTCTCCAATAGGCAGACGCCATTTTTTCTGTTACGATACAGTCATCTCCGGTGAATTGGATGAGGCAGCCAGTTCCCGGAGGTGATGGGGAAACAAAGAACAAAATACAATCAGGAGCCCTGAATCGGACGAGGTCTGTTTTCTTTTTGAATGCAGACCAGTACCGATGCAGGGCTTTTTGTGTATGCAGGAGGAGTAAAGTATGCCGGGCGGCGGGCAATCAGGGGAAGGAGAGGGCAGGATGCAGTGGGACTGGGTGCGGAGAGTCAGGGATTTTGCGAGAGAAATGGTGCCTGAGGAACGCAGGAGAAGACCGGAGGCAGAAGAGGCAGTGCCCGATGTTTTTCCGGAGGAGTTGCTTGGGGAGAACCCGAATCCACATTCCTGTCATAGCTGGAAGACGGGGAGATATCGCGGCAAAGAGAAAGGAAAAAAGCAACGGGTCCGGAGGCAGACGGCGGGGATAATGTCGGCAGGGCTATCTGTGGGGCAGATGCTCCGGCTGATTCTGTGCGTCGCGGGCGTGACGGCACTGATTCTTGCCTCCGTTCATCTCGACCGGTTTCGCACTGTATGCCGTCTGGGGTACAGCGGTCTGCAGGCAGATGCTATCATCCGGAAGCTTGACAGTTGTCTTGCAGAGGGGGATTTTGTCGGGGTCGCCATTTTGGGTGAACAGTATGACATTGCCGACAGCAGAGACAAGAATTTTGCACCGTATCAGGGTGTACTGAAGGCGGCAACGCGGTATGCGGAGGTCTGCGAATGGCTGTTTCCAGATGGCATGGAAAACGAGAAAGTCGAGAAAATGCGGGGAGTAGAATGCGCGGAGAAGGAAGAGGCAGCGGAGATGCCGGAAGCAGGAGAGCTGCGGAAGGCTATCGTACGATTCCGGAAGGTGCAGCAGCAATTCAGGGAGGAGAGCTGGATGCAGGAGATGACATCGCAGATGGAGGAGCTGCTCGCCATGCGAGGGGCAGAGAGCGCAGCAGAGAGTACACGGGAGGAACAGGGCAGATGAGAGGGCGGTGGAAGTGGATTGCGGTGGCCGGAATAATCTTTGTACTTCTGATCGATGGCCTCACGTGGGCGCATCTGGCCGCGGCGGAGAAGGTGCGGATTCAGAGGCTGGAGCGGACGCGGGAGGAAGTCCTGTTTCTGCTTGAGGAGAGCGAATTGAAGGATGGAGATTCCGGTCAGATCAATCAGCGGGCCGGCGAGGGAGACTAAGCCCGCCTGTGGTCTACATTATTCTCTTGCGGAGCATGCCAGGCAGGAAGGCGTCAGCATGAATCAATATTGCGTATATCTTCTTTCCAAAAATGATGCGATGGAGAAAGCTTAGAAGCTCGGAAGGTTACATAGAGAAGTTTGGTAATGGCGTCGAGCGGTCGTGATCAAACAAGGAACGGAAGTCTGCATGGTAATTTTCTGCCGGATATGGCAGAATGAAATTGTTCCGGATCCGGACGGGCATGGTTATGACTGGTATCGCCAGAATGGGTATCGCCAGAAAGGATATCTTCAGGACGGACCATGAGGATGAGCCACGAACGAAGCAGGATCCGGGAAGCGGAGCAATGACAAACCAGGCAAGCATCAGAAAGTAAAAGGGGGATGGAATGATGGGACTAGCAATATTGATCATACTGATCGTGATCGCGCTGATTTTGTTCTTCAGCAATGTGAGGATCATCGGACAGAGTAATGTCGCGGTGGTGGAGCATTTGGGAAAATTCAAGACGGTATGGAATGCCGGACTTCACGTGAAGGTGCCGTTCATCGAGAAGGTGGTACGGATCACCTCACTCAAGGAGCAGGTGCTCGACTTCCCGCCGCAGCCGGTCATCACCAAGGACAATGTCACGATGCAGATTGATTCCGTGGTGTTCATGCGGGTGTTTGATGCGCAGATGTACACGTACGGCGTGGAGAATCCGATCGTCGGTCTGCAGAATCTCTCCGCGACCACGCTCCGGAACATCATCGGAGACATGGAGCTGGATCAGACGCTGACGTCCCGCGAGGCGATCAACGGCAAAATGCAGGCAATTCTCGACGAGGCGACGGATCCCTGGGGGATCAAGGTCACGCGCGTGGAGATCAAGAACATTCAGCCTCCGAAGGAGATCGAGGAGGTCATGACCAAGCAGATGCGTGCGGAGCGTGAGCGCAGGCAGACCGTTCTGGAAGCGCAGGCGCATCAGGAGGCGGTCGTCTCCCGCGCGGAGGGCGACAAGAAGGCCAAAATTCTGGCCGCCGAGGCGGAGAGAGATGCCCAGATCGCGCTGGCAGAAGGCAAGTCCCGCTCCATCAAAATGGTCTATCAGGCGGAGGCAGAGGGCCTTGAGGCACTGAAAAATGCGAACGTCTCCGACTCGGTGCTGCGGCTCAAGGGACTTGAGGCATTAAAGGATGTCTCCGACGGCAGAGCCACCAAGATTTTCATGCCGACCGATATCGCCGACCTTGTTGCGACGCTGGGAGTCGCGGCAGAATCTCTGGGTATCGGGGATGCGACACCGATTGACAAGTCGGCTGAGCGAAAGAAACCGGCTGCACCGGATCCATGCCTCGGCCCGGATTCGAGCAAGGGAGCAGTGGATGCGGCGGCTGCGACAAGGAAGATTCAGGAAGATGTCGAGAGGCAGGACCGCTGAAATGCAGGCTTT
>ONQW01000016.1 GCA_900320025.1 uncultured Lachnospiraceae bacterium | reverse complement strand
ACTCTGGCGTTGAAGTCGTTGATGCCGTATTCCAGGACAAACACGTCGGTCTCCTCCATGGGGCAGTGCTCCATCACAAGAGCGGACCAGTGTCCGGGGAAGGCTTCCTCGGGTGTGGTGAGGCCGACTGCGCTGAAAACGTGCCCAAGCAGGCCGGGATCGCGGTAAGGATTTCCGGGGCGCGGAGCTTCCGGAAATGGGTCTGCAGGCGGCTCCACAGATGGCTTTACAGGTGGTTTGACTGAAGACCCTTCAGGTGGAACTGTGGGCTGGCTGCGGTCGAGGCAGGCGGCTGTCGTCGCGCCGATTGCTGCGTTGTAGACAATGGTGTGGGTTGTCTCTGCAAGCTGCGCAGCGATACCGGACGGTGTCCGGTCCCGGTCAAACTGGCTGTCGCCGAAGATGACGACCTGCAGGGGATTGCCGGACGGATCGACCAGACCGGCGTCCGGCGTGTCGGCATCCGCGAAGCCGAACGAGGTATTCTGAGGGGCGGAGGGGGCGGATGCAGAGGCTTTTACTGCAGTCTGAGGGTCTGCTGGCGCGGATGGAGCAGCCGCGGATACAGGGATGAGCACAGACCCGGAGGCAAGGAAAGCCGAGAGAATGGCGGCTGGAATTTTGTTTGTGAGAAATTGTGTGTTGAATGTTTCCATGTCGGGTTTAGGGTATTATAAAAGTTTTTTTCGCTGCTGATTGCATATTTACGCATTTCGTTCCGCCTGAATTTTGAAGAGACTTCTTTTTGGAACTAATAAATGGTAGATGTCTTTAGTGATTATATCATGATCATATATAAAGATCGCTTGATAAATTAGAAATGAGAAATATAAGCAAATAATATTGAAAAACGTGGGATAAACATTGAAATACCTATTGAAAGGGTGAAAATTTCACAGTAATATCATATATGGTAGGACTGGATGGTAGTATTAGCAGAGGATAGGAAGACTATGCTTATCGGATTTTCTGTCTCAAATTACAAATCTTTTTTTCAAGAGCAGCACATTTCATTTGTTGCTTCCAAGGTGGCAAGACATAAAAATCATATTGTTCAGCATGGCATGAGAAAAATTGTGAAGGCGGCTGTTGTTTATGGGGCAAATGCAGGGGGTAAAAGTAATCTGATCAGCGCAATCGGATTTTCGAGAAGAATTATTTTATATGGACTCGACAAGGTTGATTCAGCACAAAAAAATTTCCGTCTGGCAGAGGGGAGCCTTGAGGAGCCGGGGGTATTTCGATATCAGATATATGCAGGAGATTATGAATATAACTATGGAATCGCGGTTTCTTATATAAAAAGAGAAATTGTATCCGAATGGCTGTACCGCGAGGAAAGTAAGGAAAAGGAGTTTTGCATTTTTGAAAGGATGGTTGGAGAAGACGGAATAAGTCGGGTTGAGACCGATGTGGTTAAGCCATCCATGCCGGAAAGGAACAGACTTAAGGTTTATCTTGACGATTTCGGACAGGAAATATCAGATTCATTCAAGCAGCAGACGATTCTTTCTGATATCGCACGACGGACCAGTGATCAGATTGGTATTTTTGCCGAGATTCAGCGGCTTTATAAGGAACTGATGAATATCCTGATCATTACTCCTTACATGAGCTACAGAAATATTAATGAAATTGCATCAGATGCCAGACGAAGAGAAGCTTTTGAAAATCTGCTCCATTATTTTGACACAGGAGTAGAGTCACTCTCCACAGAGCAGAGAGAAATGGATCTTGATAAGCTTGTAGATGGCATGCCGGGTCCGGATGCTGAACAATTGAAAATCAGGATTTCAGGTATCGTTGCAGAGCATCCCGTTATGCTTCAGGTGAATAATCAGATCGTTACTCTGAGAAAAGATGAGAACGGGAATATTATTTATAACAAGTTACTGCTTAATCACGGGAGCAGGCAGGAACTGTTTGATCTTGATGATGAATCGGATGGCACCAGACGATTATTCAATCTGATTCCGGTGTTAAATGGATCGAGTCAGAACCGTCTGATTATTATTGACGAAATTGACCGGAGTCTTCATACGAATCTGGTAAGACAGTTTCTGGCACTGTTTTTTGAGTTGACAGAAGCTAACGATACCCAGATGCTGGCTACTACCCATGATTCCAATATTATGGATCTGGAATTATTGCGGCAGGATGAGATCTGGTTTGTGGAACGGGAGAATGACCATAGTTCCAGATTGTATTCTTTATCCAAATTTCAGGCGCGTTTTGATAAAGTGGTTAATAAAGAATATCTTCTTGGACGGTATGGCGCCATTCCGATATTCAGGGGTTCTTTAGACAAGGCAGGAAAGGCTAATGAGAAATAAATATCGTCTCTCTGCTAAAATTTATGAACGTGAATCAGAAGAAGAACAGATTCTACCCAGGAGGATTTATTTCTTTTCTGTTGAGGGAAACGTAACAGAGAAGGAATATCTGGAAAATTTATCGCTATATCGCAGCGAACTGGGAATCAGCGCAATAGTTGACGTTGAAGTGCTGCGGCGGTCTAGAAAAGATACGCAAAGTGCGCCAGAGGATGTCATTGAACTGCTCGAGGAATATATGCGTCTCCGAGGAAACGGCAGTGATATCCTTCCTGATATACCTGAAGAATTTGTTATTCGATTTGGAGAAGGTTTTATCGATCTATATTTGAATAATCCAGGCAAATTGCCGGAAAAGAGAAAACGTGAGTTTGAGGCAGAACTTAAGGCAATTGGGTATGATATCAGGTACCGGCAATTTCTTTTGAAATATCAGAATGAAGGCGATCAGTATGCCATTTTACTTGATCGGGATTGTCTCTCACATACCAGAGAAGATATTGAGCAATGTATTCGGCATTGCACCAAGCAAGGATATCGCTGTTACATTGCGAATCCATGTTTTGAATTTTGGCTGCTGCTTCATCTGAGCGATGTGAAGAACGAGTATGCTGATAGAATAGATTGCATCATTGAGAATCCCAAAGTGTCGGCAAAACATACATTTATCAGCAGAGAGGTTTCGAACAAAGCTCATCACGGGAAGAGTGGACTTCATTTCCGGCAGGTCTATCTTCCAAATATTGATAAGGCCGTTGAAAGGGCAAAAGATTTTGCCACTACACCGACTGAACTGATGGATCATATAGGATGTAATCTTGGAAGTCTGATAGAAGAAATGCGGGAATATAGATAGACTCATCTTTTGATTGCTCCGTAATGGATGTTCTGACTCAATCAGAAGATATCCGATCGCTATTTTCCCGGTGCGCCCGCGCGGTTTGTTTCATGCAGATCCAGTAGTTGCGCTCGTGGGTGGATGTGACGTTTTGCAGGTGCTGGATGATCTGGTCTTCCGGGAGGAGCCAGTCGGGGCGGACGATGCCTTCGTCAAGGCAGGCGGCAAGCTCATGTCTGCGCGGGTCCGGGAAGGTGCGAGTGACGCTGTGCTTTGCCGGATCGGCGCCTGATTGGACAGGCGGCGCTGTGTCCGGAAGAGGGACTTCTGCATCCGGTGCATCCGGCTTGTTGGCGCGGGCGGGATGCATTGCCTGAAGTAATTTCGAAGCCGCGGCAGCCGCGGCTTCTTCATATTCGGGAAAGAGGAAGGTGTCCTCCGCCTCGAGGTAGTTCAGGAAGCAGACGGGCATTTCGCGCCGGGTGGAAAGCGGGGATGAATCAGGGCAGTCAGGCTGCGTCTGAGTGGACAGAACTGCGTCGTCTTCGCCGATCAGATAGTTGCTGTCTTCGCTGGACTCCTGCACGTAGAGGTAGTACAGGGTGGCAAAATTCTTGCCGGGCGCTTTGCGCAGGATGCGGCCGAGGCGCTGGATGCGCTGGCGGCGCACGCCGGTGGATGACACGACGATGCCGACGGAGGCATCCGGGACATCGATGCCTTCATCGAGGGCCTTGCAGGTGACGAGGATGCGGGTCTCGCCTTCCCGGAAGAGGCGGAGGGAGTTTCTGCGGACCTCACGGGAAAGGGCGGAGTGGTAATGGCTCACGCGGCCGGGATAGCGCGCATTCAGCAGGCGGTAGAGCTGATCCGACTGGTCGATGCGTTCGCAGAACAGGATTACCTTCTGCGCAGGATCGATGCGCGCAAGGAGGGAGAGCACGCAGGAAATCCGGGATTGTGCGGAGCGGATCACGATGCTGCGCTCGTAAACAAGACTGAGGTACTGCGCCGGAAGACTCTCCGGGTCATCTTCCTCTGCGGCAATTTTGCGGACAGTGAGGAAGAATTCGAGGCGGGAGCTGCCGGAGCGGAGGAGGGCTTTCAGAAACGGATAATTCGCGAGCAGGCGCTGGGTCAGCACGCCGAGGGCATCGGATAATTCGGCGTATCGGGCACGTTCCGGGGATGAAAAGTGCACGGCGATGCCATAGAGAAGGCAGGGACTGATGATGCCATCGCGCAGCGCGTCGCGGAGGCAGTAGGAATAGATTGCACGTCCGAGAGCGGCATCTGACTGAACGGAACGGTTGGGCCGGGGCGTCGCAGAAAGTCCGAGGCTGGCATAGAGGTCCGGGCGGAATGACGGAGAGCTCAGAAAGCTGAAGCAGCGGAGATTCTCCGGGCTGCCATAGCGGTGGCATTCATCGGCGATGAGGAAGGCGTATTTCCCTTCTTTCATGGCAGAGAGCAGGTGAGCGGGCAGAGCGTCTCGCGCCGAATTGACGACATAGATGAGACAGTCGCAGTCTTTGTGGTCGAAGCGTCCGCCGCCGAATTGGCCGATGCGGGCGAAAAAATTGCGGGGCAGATTTTGCTGGATGGCATGGCGCCACTGTCGGGCAAGCGCGATGGTGGGGACGAGGATGAAGACCTGCAGATCTGCATATTGTGCGCGGAGCTGCGCCGCGGCAGCAAGGGCAAGCATGGTTTTGCCGGCTCCGGTGACGACATCGGCGATGCCGCGGCAGCCGGCTTTGTGCCATGCGGTGAGACATTCAGTTTGCCAGGGATAAAGATTCATAGTTTGGTCTTAATCTCGTTTCGGAAGCAGGAGAGGCCGCCTGGTGCATAAAAAACACTGCCCTGGTGCATCGGAAGAACATATAATTTCCGCGTATCGGAAGAAGGCGTGGGTTTTATCCATCGGCAGCAGGCGTGAATATTGATTCATCGGCAGCGGGAGTGGATATTGATCCATCGGCAGCGGATGTGGATATTGTTGCCCATGGTTCCGTGAGACAGTATACTATAGAAAACATGTCTGAGGACAAGGAAGGGGAGGAATCCATGGATTACGAGGAATTGTATGCGTCGCTGATCCAGACGGAGAAGACGTTAAACGATAATATCAAGTTGGGAGTCCGTCTCGGCAAAACAATCGGGAAGGACACGGAGAGCGGCGATCTGAAGGATCTGCAGAAGACGCTGGATCAATATGCGGAGGTGATTGAGAAGCAGAAGGCGGCGCTGGAGGAGCTCAGGCAGAAGGCAGGCGGCTTTGATGCAGGAGCGTATTTTGAGAGCGGCGATTTCACCAATCAGATGCTGGAATGCTGCCGGGAGCGCGGCATTGATGTGCATGGGGAGTATCCGGTGTTCGAGATGTTTCCGTACCGCATCCGGATTGACGCGGGCAATCAGGATCTATATATGGACCGGAAGAAGGTCGCCTGCATGAGACCGTCGAGTTTTGCGGACATGATTCAGACAGGGCAGGCGAAGCTGAACAAGGCGTTCTTCAACCCGGCTTCGTTCGCGGAGGAGCTGGCGGCGGCATATGATCTGGCCGCGCTGAAGTTCAACCGGAAGAAGGACGGCGATATTCTGCTCGGCACGATTTACAAGATGCTGGTGCCGATGGCAAGATCTCGCAGGGAGTATGATCAGCAGAGCTATGCCTTTGACATCGCGCGTCTGTATAACCGCAAAAATGAGGTGGCGGCGATCAAGGACGGGAGGCATTTCCAATTTGGTCCGAGCCATAATAATGGCAAGGCGCTGCGTATTCTGGATGCGGAAGGAAAAGAGCAGTATCTGGCGACGGTGCGGTTTTATCAGTGAGTTTTGGTTCGATCGACGTGCAACGCACGGATGCAGATGACAGAAGGCAAATGCTGAGCAATGACAGCGGGTATGAATAAGCCGATTCTGTCTGCAGGGAGTTGTGCGGGAGATGAGTGGTCGGGAGGACTGGCGAGGCTGATGATGGAAAATTTTGATCAGCGGTTTGAGGAGTATTCCTCCGGGAATGAAGAGAAGGCAGAGGATCCGAAGGAGACAGGCGCTTCGAACAGTGGGGAGGGCCTTGATTTTCTCCTGGATTTCTGGGTGCAGAAGTATCTTGTGGAATATGTCGGCGAGGGCGGAAGCAAAATTAAGTTTGTGACTGGCCGGGAGGGGAGCGGAAAGTCCTATTTTCTGCGCCGCTTTTCCGAACGGGCGAAGGGACTTGGTTATGTGACGGTTCAATTCTCCGCAAAGGATGTCTGGCTGAATGATTTCCGGGAGATTTACTTTGAAATTCTTCGGCAGTGCGACCTTGAGCAGTGTGTCAGAGGCTGCGCGAGGGAGGTGATCCGCCGGATGGGGTTTGACCCGGACGAGATACCGGAGGGACAGACATTCATGGATTATCTTGCCTCGCAGGGCCAGGCGGACGGTATCACCAAGCGCGAGCTCCGGCAGGAACTCAAGACGATGTTTCTGCAGAATCCGCTGATGGACAATAATTTTGCCCTGGCGTTAAGCCTGATGACAGGCGGCATCCTCGGACATCCGATGCTGGAGGACGCGAACCGGGAGATTCTGCTGGGGTGGCTGCGCGGGGACCGGAGCATCAAGCTGTCTCTGCTGCGGTCGCTGGGGCTGTCGCCCTCCCGGATCACAAAATACAACGCGCGGTATATGCTGCGCTCGCTGTCCGAGGTGATCCGGCTCGGCGGCTTCAAGGGGCTTCTTGTCGCCATCGATGATCTGGATATTCTGCAGAGCAAGATGGGCAGCGATACCATCCGCTACACGAAGCTGCGCCGGGAGGATACCTATGAGAGTATCCGGCAGCTGATCGACGATATTGACAGCTGCCGGGGGATGATGTTTGTCTTTGCCTTTGACCGGGTGCTGCTGGACAACGAAAATGCCGGGATCAAGGCTTACCAGGCGCTGTGGATGCGGATTCAGAATGAGATTGTCTCGGAGCGGTTCAACCGCTTCATCGATATCGCGGATCTGGACAGCCTGGCATATCAGGAGTATACGCCGGCGTATCTGGTGAAGATGTCGGAGGAGTTCGGCGGGAGAACTATCACAGAGGCGGAGGCAAAGGAGATTCTCACAGCGTCCCGGCAGGGCGGCATCGGTGTGCCGGAGCTGGTGCGGAGAGCAGCTGAGTCGGCGCCGGATGTGGAAGGCGATATTCTGGCAGCTGTTCTGCAGAATGATTCGCGGACGAATGATTCCAGGGGAATTCTTCCAGAGGAGACCGCGGGACCGCGGAAGGGTGAGGGGGCAGTCTTATGAGCGATATGGAAGCAAGGCGTGTCATAGAGGCACTCCGCTCCGGAATCCCGTCGAGGGCGGTCGGCAGATATTTTGCCGAGGCGAGGCCGCAGATGCTGAAGGCGGTGCAGGACGGACTCGACGCGGCGTGTGAGAACGGCACGTCCGGCGGGATGATTATCACCGGCAAGTATGGCGAGGGAAAGACACATCTGCTGAACACGGCGTTTTCGATGGCGTCGGACTGCGGGATGGCGGTCTCGAGCATTTCGCTGGGGAAGGAATCGCCGTTTGACAAGCTGTATCTTGTTTATCAGAAGCTGATGGCGAACACGTTCCTTCCGGGGCGCGGGCAGCCGGGCTTTATGCACAAGCTGGAGGAACTCACGCCCAATTCTTCGCAGGCCAATGATCTGCTGCTGTTTGCCTCCCGCGAGCTGCAGACGGACAAAATTTATTATGTCCTGGAGTGCTATCTCAACACGGAGGATCAGGAGGAGAAATTTGCGCTGCAGGCTGATCTCGAGGGCGATTTTATTCCGAACGCGGCGCTGAAGAAGATTTACCGGCGCATTTTCGGAAAGCCGGCGAAAATGATGAAGGCGCCGTTCAGCAAAACAAAGAATACGCAGGATTATTTTGCCTTCATGAGTCATCTGTTCCGGGTGATCGGCTGCAGCGGGTGGCTGGTTCTGGCAGATGAGGCGGAGCTGACCGGGCGGCTCGGCAAGAAGGCAAGGCTGAACAGCTACCGGAATATGTACCGGTTCCTGGTTCCGGACCGGGATCCGGACACGGGCAAGCCATGGGGGCAGGGCGTTCCGGCGGATCAGATCGCAAGCCGCGGGGTGGAGAATACGTTTGCGATCTTTGCATTCAGCGCCTCTTATGATGAGGATGTGCTGGAGGGACGGCACGAACTGGAAAATCTGGAGAGCATTTATCCGGATGATCCGGATGTGGTCCGCTCTGTCATCACGATGATTCAGCGGGCGCCGCAGCTGCAGCCGCTGACAAGGGAGGAGATCCGTCAGGTTCTGGCCCGTATTCAGGAATTTCATGGGAGGGCGTATGGCTGGACACCGTCTGTCTCGGTGGATTCGCTGGAGAAGGTTGCGGATAGCAGCGGTTATCTGCTGCGCACCAGGCTTCGGGCGGTCATTGAGATGCTTGACCAGCTGTATCAGTACGGTTCCTTCGGAACGATCCATGTCAATGAATTAGGGAAGGAAACTTACGAGGTTGACGATACGCCGGCGCTGGAGGATGTGGAGTAGGGGATGGATTAATGATCCGGAGAATATGCTGAAGGCTTTACAATTCCTGCGTTTGTGTTTACTATAGTGACCGTAACTGAATAACACAGATCTTCAGGGCGAGGTGAAATTCCTCACTGGCGGTATAGTCCGCGACCCGTTCTGGCTGCCCGGGGGCAGACAGGCGGCTGATCCGGTGAAACTCCGGGGCCAACAGTATAGTCTGGATGGAAGAGGAGAGTGTGCAGAGTCTGGGATTTTCCAGGTCTTTCCGCATTGTGATGCCCTGAGCTTCTTTCTGAAGTTCAGGGCATTTTGCGAAGGTGTCTGCTCATGATCCGGCTGAAGGGAGTGCGGCGGCAGTGCCGCCGCATCTGCGGGATGTGCGATCTGCGGCAAAATGGCAGAACACTGGAAATCGTCAGGATGATTTTTTCCGCGCTTTTCTGAGTCAGCTGTTGCTGCATGACCGGCGTTTCCGCGGGGAAGGAGAGAGCATGAGAACACGCAACAAAGAAACCAATGTCCGTTTTATCGCAGTGACCGGTGTGCTGTCGGCCGCAGCCTTCGTGCTGATGCTGATCGAAATTCCGGTGCCGATGCTGATCCCGCCGTTTATCAAATTTGACTTCTCCGATCTGCCGGCACTGATCGGCGCCTTTGCGATGGGGCCGCTCTGTGGAATCCTGATTGAGTTCATCAAGAATCTGCTGCATACGTTTGTGTCCGGCTCATTTGGTGTCGGCGAGCTGTCCAATTTTATGCTGGGAGCGGTTTTTGTCGGAATCGCAGGGCTGATCTACGGTCTGAACCGCACGAAAAAGGGCGCGGTCACGGGTTCGTTAGTCGGAGCGCTTGCCATGGCGCTGTTCTCGCTGCCGTCGAATTACTTCATTGTCTATCCGGTGTATTACAATTTCATGCCGAAGGACACGATCCTGGCTGCCTATCAGGCGATCCTGCCGTCTGTGAAGAGTATCGGGGAGAGCCTTCTCCTCTTTAATGTTCCGTTCACCTTTGTGAAAGGGATGATCGATGTGGCGGTGACTTTTCTGGTGTATAAAAAGCTGAGTCCGATTTTGAAGGGGACGGCGGGCCATCGCGCCGGACAGGCAGTGTAAGTGCACCACCGACATTGCACGTGTCGGTGGACAACTAGACCGTCGGCAATGAAGTCAACGCAAGGCAGGAATGGAATTACATGAATCCCGACTCGGGGTTCGACTATTATGCGGCAGAGATTGCGCAGGGGATGCTGTTCGGTCTGAAGAACCCGGACCGCAGCAACAAACTGGCCTACAACTGGTATCAGAACGTGAATTCTGCGGACGTACAGACACAGGCGGCGCAAGTGATTGGCATTCAGAATCTGTCCCAGCTGATCACGGCGAGGTGACGGACGGATCCCATCGGGATATGGCGGGCTGGTCTCAACCATGGGGGAAGCACCGGAAATAATATAACGGCACTACGCGGGCGGACGGCAGGATACTGAGCCGCCCGCTTTTTGATTTTCAGCGTTTTTACGTATTGACCCAGTTCATTGTTTTGCATATCCTATTTATAGGAATCAGGTATTGATTCCCGTTATGAAGCATATGAAGAACATCAAACAGGCTTCATTATTGGCCGACGAGGCCACATTTCAGAGAAATACTTTGACCGGCGAGGTCACCCTGGGGAACTAGGGCGGGGCATGGTTAGCGCCATGCTCCTTTTTCATCTCCGAACACTCACATCGCAATCTTCATCGGAGGAATTCTTCTTGAAACAATTCCTGAAAGCACAGAATAAGACTAATGAATTGGTCATCACTGGTGTCCTTGACCAGGACGAGATTGACCGCGCGGCAAAGTCGGCAAGCTTGTTCAGTAATATTTCGGATACTTCTATGGCGTGGCCGGTATCATTCGTGTTGGTGTAGATGGAACCGGAGGACGGCCAAGATGGAACTGCAGGTGGCACATGGCTTTTGGCACGGTCAGGTTTTTGTAGTACAATAGGTCGAATGAGGCGCAGAGCGCGGGGAGAGAGGACGATGGCAGTCTATGAGACGAACAGCGCGGAAGAGACCTTCGCGCTGGGAAAGCAGTTTGGACAGGCGGCGGCGGCAGGGGAGGTCTATGCCCTGATCGGAGATCTCGGCGTGGGGAAAACGGTATTCACGCAGGGTTTTGCAGCAGGGCTTGGCATCACAGAGCCGGTGAATTCACCTACCTTCACGATCCTGCAGATCTATGAGGGCGGGAGGCTTCCGCTGTATCATTTTGACGTATACCGAATTGAGGACCCGGAGGAGATGTTTGAGGTCGGGTTTGATGAATATCTCTATGGGCAGGGTGTGTGTCTTGTGGAGTGGGCGGACCTGGTGGAAGAGGATCTGCCGCCAAGGGTGCGCATGGTCCGGATCGAGAAGGAATTGAAGAAGGGCATGGATGTCCGGCGGATTACCGTGAGCGAGGCGCAGGGAACAGGAATAAAGGAGGCATGAAAGTGGCGTCGATACGCCACTTTCATACCGACATTGGCACCGCTGGTGCCAATGTCCCGATACGGGAGAAAGCCCATCCGGGCATTTCTCCCGCGGGTGCCGCTAAGAACGCGGCACGGGGTAAAATTATGAAAATACTGGCAATTGAAGCATCCGGACAGGTGTGCGGCACTGCAGTCCTGGAGGACGACACCCTTGTGGCGGATTACAACATTTTATATAAGAAGACGCATTCGCAGAGTCTTGTGCCGATGATGGACGAGGTGAAGCGGATGATCGATCTCGACCTTGAGACGGTGGACGCTATCGCGGTGACGAAGGGGCCCGGTTCCTTCACCGGGATCCGGATTGGCGCAGCGACAGCCAAGGGGCTGGCCCTTGCACTGAACCGGCCGATCATTCCGGTTCCTACGGTGGAGTCCATCGCATGGAATCTCTGCGGAACAGGCAGGGAGCAGGTGATCTGTCCGATCATGGACGCGCGCCGCAGTCAGGTTTACACCGGGGTATACGAGTCTAGTGCGGAGCCATTCGCTGTGTGCGGCAAAAGCTGCGGGAACGGCAGCGGCCCGGTATCACAGAACGGTGATGACAGCGAAAGCGCTGTGACCAGCGGCAGCGGCGCGGCATCAGAGAACAATGATGACAGCGAAAAGGCTGTGACCTGCGGCAGCGGGAACGGCAAAGACGCGACAGGGAACTGCGTGAAGAATCAGTGCGCGGCAGCTGGATGCAGCCGTCAGACCGCGTGGCAGATGCTCACCTTAAAGGATCAGTGCGTGATTTCGATTGAGGAGATCTGCGCGATTCTCAATTGTATCGGAAGCAGCGTGATTTTCCTTGGGGACGGCGTCCCGGTTTATCGGGAGAAGATTGTTGGCCTGATGCGCGTCCCGTATTCCTTTGCACCGGCGCATCTTTCCAGGCAGCGTGCCGGCTCGACGGCGGCACTCGCCATGCAGTTCTGGAGAGAAAAGGGAGATGCCTGCCTTGTGAACGCGGATGATTTCCGGCCGGATTATCTGAGGCTTTCTCAGGCGGAGCGCGACCGGGCGGCTGGAGTGGATACGTCGCGGACGGTGCACAGGGATTAACGGATGGATATTCAGATTCGCAGGATGTCGAAAGAGGACATTCCGGCTGTGGTGGAAATTGAGCAGCTGTGTTTCTCGGAGCCGTGGACGGCGGCTGACTACAACGAATCGCTGCTCCTGCCGTACGCGGCGTATTATGTCGCTGTGTCGGGAAATGTGATTCTCGGCATGTGCGGTGTACGCAAAATCTGCGGCGAGGGACAGATTTCGAATGTGGCGGTGAAGCCGGCCTTTCAGGGGCAGGGAATTGCGAGACGGCTTCTGTCGGAGCTGCTTTCGGACAGCAGGCGGGAGGGCGTCCGGGCCTTCACACTGGAGGTACGGTCCGGCAATGCGCGGGCGATCGCGCTGTATGAGGGACTCGGGTTCCGGACGGAGGGCGTCCGTCCGCACTTTTATACGAAGCCGGATGACGACGCGCTGATCCAGTGGCTGAGATTTTGAGTGACAATGTGAAAGGAACGGATGCCGCCATCGTCGGCATGGAGTATCAATATGCTGGAAGTCGGACTTCTCGGAACCGGAGGAATGATGCCGCTGCCTTATCGGTGGCTGACATCGCTGATGGTCCGTTACAATGGAATGAGTATTCTCATCGACTGCGGCGAGGGCACGCAGGTGGCGATGAAAAAGAAGGGATGGAGCCCGAAGCCGATCGATGTGATCTGTTTCACCCATTTTCACGCGGATCACATCAGCGGACTTCCCGGGCTTCTTCTTTCTATGGGAAACGCGGAGCGGACGGAGCCGCTTCTGCTGATCGGCCCGAAGGGGCTGGAGCGGGTGGTCAATTCGCTCCGGGTGATCGCGCCGGACCTGCCTTTCGAGATCCGGTTTCATGAGATCGGGAGCGCGGAGGAGTCGATTCACTTCGGCCGGCCGGAGGAGGGCTGCAGCGAACAAACTGGCAGGGAGGACCTGCAGTGCGCGGCCGGCGCGGACCGGGGAAAGCAGGAGAGCGCGGCAGTCAGCGCGGATCGGGGAAAGCAGAGGATTGCGGCGGGTGCTGAGGTCTGGGTTGATATTCCGGATGCGCCGCTGCTGAAGGATCTTCATATCGAGGCGTTCCGGGTGAATCACAATGTGACCTGTTACGGATACACGATCCTGCTGGACCGGACGGGGCGGTTCGATGTGGAGCGCGCCACGGCGCTCGGCATTCCGCGGAAGTACTGGAACCGCCTGCAGAAGGGCGCCTGCATTGACGCCGCGACGGGGGAGGAGGTTCCGGCGGCAGCCGCAAATGCTGCTTCTTCCGGAGAAAATGCGGAAGGAAAGGAAGCACGGATTTTGACACCGGATATGGTCCTGGGGCCGGCGAGGCGGGGGCTGAAGGTGACATATACGACGGACACGAGACCATGCCAGTCAATCGTGCGACATGCGCAGGGATCGGATCTGTTCATCTGCGAGGGCATGTATGCGGAAGAGGACAAGCTTGCCAAGGCCAGGGAGCACCGGCACATGATGTTTTCGGAGGCAGCCGCGCTCGCGCGCGATGCGGCGGTGAAGGAGCTGTGGCTGACGCATTACAGTCCGTCGCTGATCAAGCCGGAGACCGGGATGGACGAGGTGCGGAGGATCTTTCCGCATGCGGTCGCCGCGCGGGACGGGCGTTCCGTGGATTTGATATTCGAGGAGGATTGACGGTGCAGACGGAGAAAGAGGTTACCATTCTTGCCATCGAGTCAAGCTGTGACGAGACAGCGGCATCGGTGGTGGTGAACGGGCGGACGGTTCTGTCAAATGAAATCAGTTCGCAGATTGACATTCACACGCTGTATGGCGGAGTGGTTCCGGAGATCGCGTCGCGCAAGCATACGGAACGGATCAATCAGGTGGTGCGGACGGCACTTCAGACAGCCGGCAGGACGCTGGACGACATGGATGCGATCGCGGTGACCTGCGGCCCGGGTCTGGTCGGTGCTCTGCTGATCGGCGTCTCCGCGGCGAAGGGTATCGCGTTTGGGACCGGGAAGCCGCTGATCGGCGTGCATCACATCGAGGGGCACATCAGCGCGAATTTTATCGCGGATCCGTCGCTCGAGCCGCCTTTTCTCTGTCTGGTGGTCAGCGGAGGGCACACGCATCTGGTGCTGGTGAAGGATTACGGAGAATATCAGATTCTGGGCAGGACGAGGGACGATGCCGCGGGAGAGGCGTTTGACAAGGTGGCACGCGCCATTGGCCTTGGATATCCCGGCGGGCCGAAGATTGACAAAGAGGCGAAGAAGGGGAATCCGCATGCGATCGAATTCCCCAGAGGCCGCGTTGCGGGATCGGAGTATGATTTCACGTTCAGCGGAATCAAGTCGGCAGTGCTGAATTATCTGAACCAGAAGGATATGAAGGGAGAGCACATTGTTGTGCCGGATGTCGCGGCCTCGTTCCAGCAGGCTGTGGTGGATGTTCTGGTCGGACATTCCATGGAGGCCGTGGAGAATCTGCGTCGGGAGGGCATGACCATCCGCAAGTTTGCAATCGCGGGCGGTGTGGCGTCCAATTCCGCGCTGCGCAGTCAGATGGAGGAGGCCTGCGCGGAGCATGGCCTTGCGTTCTGCTGCCCGCCGCCGATTTTGTGTACCGACAACGCGGCGATGATCGGCTGTGCGGCATATTATGAATACCGGCGCGGCAGAAGGAGCGGGTACGACCTCAACGCCATGCCGAATCTGAAGCTGGGAGAGAGCGTGTACGAACGGTAAGGGTTACGTGGAACTTCCCGCCGCGGACTTTTGACTGTGTGCCGGTTCCCGTGCCGTAAATCCGTAAACCGGCACGGGTGGGGTTACTTTTCGTCTGCTGTGGTATCCTTCGGCCGGAAGCCGTCGCGGATGGTTTTGCCGCGGGGTTCGGTGCGGTCGAGCATGGAGCGGTAGCAGACGGAGGGAGTGAGCCAGTAGCTGTTCCGGTCCGTCTCTTCGGAGTAGTAGATGGTGATGCCGTTCCAGTCCACAGAGGACTCCCGCACGGTGTCGAAGGGAATCTGCGTCAGATAATATGGCTCAGTCAGATGGTGCTTCGTGAAGACGAGGTCATCCATCATGTAGTGGTCGAGCCAGCTGGTGAAGCAGAGAAAGATGGCAAGGCAGAGCGAGGCGCCGAGAGTCAGGGACACGGTGGCGCGGTGCCTTGTCGGAACCGCGGCGGAGGAGATTTTGGCCGCGTGGTTTGACGGAACCAGTTCGTGGAAGGTCATGCCAAAAAATTCGAAGGCTGCTGTGAGCGGAAGCGCGAAGAGGAAGGCGAGTCCATAGCGGATGAAGGGGGCTTCCAGGAACCAGACGGCGAGGGAGGCGGCCACGGCGAGGTAATAGAACACCCGGTCCCAGCCGATTCGAATTCGGCGGAGGAGCCGGAAGATCAGATCTATGACCAGCAGCAGAACAGCGGCAAACTGGGCATAGATCAGCATGAGTTCATAGTGCTGCTGCCCGGACAGCCAGACAGGAAGCCACTGACGGACTGTCCAGTCCTTTTTATTCACATCATAGAGACATTTCGCCCAGACAGAGATCTGGGCCGCATCGTGCTCGAGGTATGCCGCGGGCACCTTCCAATCGACGGAGAAGAGGTCCAGACTGTCCACCGGATAGAGCAGCCACCCCGAGATCAGAATATTCCGAATGAGAAAAGGCAGAATTGAGAGAAAGCCGACGAGCAGAAAGCGCAGGATCTGTACCGGTTTTCTTTCCTTCAGCAGCAATACCAGCGGATAGACCGCAAGGAGAACCACGGCTGCGGCGGATAGTTTGAGACTGACGAGAAAGATCGCTGCGATACTGAGCAGGCCGTAGTAACCGGACAGAGAAAACTCACCGCGCCGGGATGAACCCTTCAGCCACTCGGAGAAGAGAAAGAGGACGCACAGCATGGCAAAATAATCAGTTGCCGGCGACTGCGCGTAGTAGACATCGGTGAGGATGTAGATCAGAATGCCGGTCTGGCAGGCGGCTGCGCCATACGCATGCGTGCGGCGCAGCTGCAGGAGGCCATGGACGGCATAGATCCCGAGCACGGTCATGAGAAAGCCGGTGGTTCCGTGAAAGGCGCCCGGTAGGATCCAGGAGAAGGTGAACAGCGCCGCGAAGCAGAGGGAGCTGCTGTTGTAGGCGAAGTGCTGCTGCAGGTTGCCGCTCCCGAGAACGGTGCCATATTCCTCGATCAGGCGGATCGCCTGCGCATGGTAGATGCCGGTGTCGGTGTGAAATTTGCCGCGGGAGGTGAAGAAGGCGACTGCCACAGCAAAGAGAAGGATCATGAGCCATTCGCGGGAGCGGAGAATTGTGCGGAAGCGCGCGCCGATCACGCGGACTTCTCCGCGGCAGAACCAGCAGCCCGCGGCGAGCAGGGCGAGCATCAGAAGGTGCGCGGCTGCGCCGACGCCCGCAAACAGACTGAAGGTCTCCGCATATACGGTGAGGGAGAATATACCGGTCATCACGCAGGCGGCGGGGCCGAGCTGGGAAGGGCGCGGCGTGGGGAGAATTTTGGCAAGGAGCGTGAGTGTGACTGTGCCCGCCGCGAGACAGACGAGCAGCATATATGTCCAGAGAATCAGTATCTCAACCATGATCATTCCTCCTGTGGACGCTCTGCGCCGTGGCGGGCGCCGATGACTGCATTCATTCTACCATCATGGCGTATTCCGGACCATGCCCTTCCTGACAGCCATGTGCTATAGTACTTACAGGCGATGTGGACGGGAGACAGAAGAGGAGCCGGTAAGGCGAGGTCTGACCGGCATAATGAAGCCGCTCTTTCAAGGCCGCAGGGGTAGACGCCCGGGCAGACGGGCGCTGGCGCCGCCCGGCACGGGAATCGCCAGGTAAAGGCGTGTGAATGCCGCTTCGTGCGGCGTGGGAGAATAAGATGTCAGAAAAGAACGGTGCAAGGGTGACCGCGATTCTGCTCGCAGCCGGAAAGGGAACGAGGATGCAGAGCAGCCGGCGGAAGCAGTTTATGGAGCTTGGAGGCAAGACGGTGCTGCAGTGGTCCTTCGACACGCTGAAGAAAAGCGCGATCATAACGGATCTGGTTCTGGTTGCGCCGCCGGAGGAGACGGAGAAAGTCCGGAACCGGTATCTGACGGAAAATGGAGCAGCGGAAGAGGCGTGCGTCGCATGCAAAGGACTCTCTGAGGATGAGAGTTCCGCTAAGGACAGAGAGGGAAAGCCCTTGGCGGAGAAGGACGGATGCGACGGTGCTGCTTCGGACTCGTTTGACCATGCCTGCGTCGTGGCAGGCGGGGCGGAGCGATACAATTCGGTTTTCAATGGAATAGAGGCGATCCGCTGGCCCTGCGATTATGTGTTCATTCACGACGGCGCGCGGCCGCTGCTGACAGAGGAGATGCTGGAGAAGCTGCTTGCCGCGGTGGAGCAGTACGGCGCAGCCGTGGCGGCCTGCCCATCCAAGGATACGGTCAAAATCGCGGATGACCGCGGGTTTGTCGCCAGCACGCCTGACCGGGCGAGGGTGTGGAATATTCAGACACCGCAGTGCTTTGAATATTCACTGGTGAAGCAGGCGTACGAAACGGTGATCGGAGAGCAGACGCACGGGACGGCACCGCAGCAGAACGAAAAGCCAAAGATCACGGACGATGCGATGGTAGTGGAATACGCCACGGGACACCCGATCCGGCTGGTGGACACCGGGTACCGGAATATCAAGATCACGACGCCGGAGGATCTGCTGACCGCGGAGCTGTTTCTGCGCGGATGAAACCGGAAATAGATTTCAGGCGCTGCCATTCGAGAGGGCGACGAGCCGGAAGCATGGATGCAGGCTTGCCTGCACCATGACCCTGAACTCACGAAGCGGTTTCGGCATGCGGTCCTGGATCGTTACTTATATTTGTAAGATATTTATAAGAAAGGAATCCTGAACATGGGATTTGTGCATCTGCACGCGCACACAGAGTGGTCGCTGCTCGACGGGTCGAACAAGGTCAGGGAATATGTGAAGCGGGTGAAGGAGCTCGGGATGAACGCGGCGGCCATCACGGATCACGGTGTGATGTATGGCGTGATTGATTTCTATGAGGCATGCCAAGCCGAGGGCATCAATCCGATTCTGGGCTGTGAGGTCTATGTGGCGCCGGGGTCCCGGTTTGACCGGGAACTGTCCGGCGGTGACGACCGGTATTACCATCTGATCCTGCTGGCAGAGAATAATCAGGGGTATGAGAACCTCTCGAAGATCGTGAGCCATTCCTTCACAGAGGGATATTATTACAAGCCGCGCGTGGATATGGACCTGCTGCGGCAGTACCACGAGGGACTGATCGCAAGCTCCGCGTGTCTCGCCGGCGAGGTGGCGAGGGACATCGTCAGGGGAGACATCGCGGCAGCGGAGAAGGCTGCTCTGAAGTACAATGACTGCTTTGGTCAGGGGAATTTCTATCTGGAACTGCAGGATCACGGATATGAGGACCAGCGGCGGGTGAACACAGCGCTGCTGGAGATGTCGCGCAAGCTGGGGATTCCGCTGATTGCGACGAATGACTGTCACTACACCTATGCGGAGGATGCGGCAGCGCATGATGTGCTTCTATGCATTCAGACCGGGAAGAAGCTGTCCGACGAGGACCGGATGCGCTATCCGGGCGGGCAGTTCTATGTCAAGAGCGGGGAGGAGATGGCCGGGCTGTTCTCCTATGCGCCGGAGGCCATTGAAAACACGCAGAAGATCGCGGACCGCTGCCATGTGACGATTGAGTTCGGCAAAACAAAGCTGCCGCGGTTTGACGTGCCGGAGGGGTATGATTCCTGGACATATCTGAACAGTCTCTGCGAGAAGGGCATGGCGGAGCGGTACCCGGACGATGCCGCGCAGGGCGGCAGGGTGCGGAAGCGGCTCGAGTATGAGCTCGGCGTGATCCGAAAGATGGGGTATGTCGATTACTTCCTTATTGTATGGGATTACATCAACTATGCGAGGGAGCACGGCATCGGCGTCGGACCCGGCCGTGGATCCGCCGCGGGGTCGGTCGTCTCCTACTGCCTTCATATCACGAATCTCGACCCGATGAAGTACGACCTCATCTTCGAGCGGTTTCTCAATCCGGAGCGCGTCTCCATGCCGGATATCGACGTGGATTTTGCATACGAGCGGAGAGGCGAGGTCATTGACTATGTGACCCGGAAGTACGGGTCGGACCGTGTTGTGCAGATCATCACGTTCGGCACCCTGCAGGCGAAGGGTGTGATTCGGGACGTGGGGCGCGTCATGGACCTGCCGTACAGCTTTGTTGATTCCATCGCGCGGATGATTCCGAACGAGCTGGGAATGACGCTCGACAAGGCGCTGGGGATGAACCCGGATCTGCGGAAGGCGTACGAGGGCGACGAGCGGGTAAAACAGGTGATCGACATGAGCCGCAGGCTCGAGGGTCTGCCGCGGCACACCTCTGTACACGCGGCCGGCGTCGTCATCTGTTCGAAGCCGGCGGAGGATCTGGTGCCGCTCTCGCGGGCGGCCGACGGGTCCACCACCACGCAGTTCACCATGACGACCATCGAGCGGCTGGGTCTGCTGAAGATGGACTTTCTGGGCCTTCGGACCCTGACGGTGATTCAGAATGCGGTGATTTCGGCCGACAAAGCGATTGACCGGGCGAGACAACT
>ONQW01000111.1 GCA_900320025.1 uncultured Lachnospiraceae bacterium | reverse complement strand
ACGGCACAGGCGTACAGCAGCTGGAGGGCGATCTATGACCATGTGGCGATCTATAAGACGTATGCAAAATAACGGCTGCCACAGGAGGGAGGAACTGAGAAAATGATGATCACATATCCCGCCGTTTTTCGAAAGACGGCGGAGGGGAACTGGCACTGCGACTTTGTCGATTTGAATGGATGCTACGGGGACGGAGATACACTGGATGCCTGTATCGATGATGCCATCGACTCGGAGCGGGCATGGATCATGGCGCGTCTCAGCGAGGAAGAGGATTTGCCGAAGGTGACGCAGCCGGACGAGGTGACACTCAGGCCCGGAGAAGAGGTGCGCAATATCGGCGCCATCATCAAGCTGATGGATGGCTGGGAAGAATAGGGTGAAATGAACAGAGAGGTGCTTCGGCCTTTGCCGAAACACCTCTCTGTGTATTCAGTTCCAATTTTCCTATTCCTGCAGGTGCGCGTTCAGGCATTCCGGTTTGTGCCGGGGCGCCTCACTATGTATCCAGACTCATTTTTCTGGCGCCTCACTATGTATCCAGACTCATTTTTCTGTGGGTGTCCGTTCGGGACCTGCGACCTCTGCCGGAGCGTTATACTGAGCATTCAGGCATTTCCGATGCAGATATGTGCAAATGTATGCTCAGACATGCTCAGGCGCAGAGCTGATCCAGAATCCGCTCGATCACGGCCGGAGAGACATGGCAGATCCCGGCGATCCGCTCAACCGGTTCCCCTCTCCGGATGAGCTGGATAATGGTATTGCGCTGATCCATATCAAGTTTTGCTGCTTCTTCTGACATAAAGCCCCTCCCCTGGTTCTTACCCGTCTGCATAGAATCCACATGATCTGTACAACGGTGTTTATCCTAGCACAAAATATTGTATACAGACAGTCGGAAATAGTGACAAATTCTGCCGTGATAAATCACACATTTCACATGTTCTCATCACATTTCGTTCACAATTGCCCCCTATACTTCATCTTGTAACAAAGGAAAAGTACATGAGCACAGGCGGCGGCCTGAGGAAGGGCAGCGCTTCCCTGTGAACGGCGGTCATCTCCGTTCCCACGAAGGAAATGGAGAAGGGAATCTGCAGAGCGGCGGAGTTCCTGCGGACTGCAGCAGACTAAACATATTCGGATCAGGAAAGGAAGTACCAGTATGAGCGACGAAAGAGACAACAGGAATCAGAACAATGAGAATGCTGCCGAAGAGTCTGTGCATACGGAGCAAACGTACGAAGCACCGGCTGACAGCAGCGTGAATGCCGGAACAAGCGGCAACAACAGTGCTAATGCATATCATCCGGAGACCGGTTCCGGCAACGGACAGGGAATGGGCAGCACGTATGGACAGCCGGCCGGCAGTCAGAACAGCGGTTCTCAGAGCGGCGCATGGCAGAACAACGGCGGATACCAGAACAATGGTTCTTACCAGAATTATGGCGGGAATCAAAATCAGGGAACGTACCAGAACAACGGCGCATGGCAGAATAACGGAAACGGTCAGAACCAGAACGGCGGGCAGGGATACAGCAACCCTTACAGCAGCGCCTACGGCTCCAACCCGACTCCGAATTACGGTGCGGCGGGCGGAAATGACCGCGGAGGCCGCCGACACAAGAATCATGAGAACGGACAGAACGGGAAGAAGCGCGGCGGTGTCGGACGGACAATTCTGGCGATTGCCCTCTGCGCGGCAGTCGGCGTCGGCGCAGGTTTTGCCACCTACGGAGTGAGAAACGCCGTGGAGTCCTCCTCCGAGGGCACTTCGGATTCTGCGACGCTGCAGAAGGCGGAGAACGGAGATGCCGGCAGCACTTCCGGACAGAATGATCAGAGCGCGGCGGAGAGTAGCTCCAGTGCACAGACAGGTTCCGGCACGGAGAAATCCTCGTCCGGTTCCAATGCGACCCTGCAGACGGCGGACGACAACGCGGCGACGGTAACGGATGTATCCAACATGGTCTCCGAGGTCATGCCTTCCATCGTTGCGGTGTACAACAAATTCACGGAGACCGGCAATTTCTTCGGACAGGAGTACAGCCAGCAGGAAGAGGCGGCAGGTTCCGGCATCATCATCTCCAAGACGGACGATGAGCTGCTGGTCGTGACCAATAATCACGTGGTGGCGGATACGGATGAGCTGAGCGTACAGTTCATCGACGACAAGACGGCGACCGCGAACCTCAAGGGTACGGATTCTTCCAATGATCTGGCCGTGATCGCGGTGAAGCTCTCGGATATCAGCGACGATACCATGAGCAAAATCAAGGTCGCTACGCTGGGCGACTCGGATGATCTGAAGGTCGGCGAGCCCGCCATCGCAATCGGCAACGCGCTCGGGTACGGGCAGTCGGTCACAACCGGCGTCATCAGTGCGCTGAACCGTGAGGTGACGGACAGCAACGGCAATACCAATACCTTCATTCAGACCGATGCGGCGATCAATCCCGGCAACTCCGGCGGCGCTCTGCTGAACAGCAAGGGCGAGGTCATCGGCATCAATTCCAGTAAGATCGGTGCGACCGAGGTCGAGGGAATCGGCTATGCGATCCCGATCAGCCGTGCGATCCCGATCATTGAGAATCTGATGAATCAGGAGACAAAGACCAAGGTCGATGCGGACAAGCAGGGCTATCTCGGTATCCGCGGCGTCTCCGTGACGCAGCAGATTGCGAGCGCTTACGATATGCCGCAGGGTGTGTATGTCGCCGAGATCATCGACGGCGGCGGCGCGGCGGATTCTGATCTGCAGAAGGGCGATATTATCACAGCGATTGACGGCTCCACAATCAGCAGCATGGATGAACTTCAGAAACAGCTGACGTATTATCAGGCCGGGACGGAAGTGAGTCTGACGGTGCAGCGGGCAGTCGGCAACGGCAGCTATAAGGAGCAGACCGTCAAGGTGAAGCTCGGCACGAAGGCGACGATTGAAAATGACAGCAACGGCAGCACGGAGGATGGAAGCAGTTCCGGCAGCGGCTCCGGCTCCGGCCGTGGATCGGCTGTCACCCCGCAGATGGGAGGAAATTCCGATGGAGGAAGTACGGTAAATCCGTTTGAGTACTTCTTCGGTAACAGCGGAAACTGAGTAAGCGAAGCATAGCAGCGAAACGCAAAGGCCAAACGCAGGCACCAGCTCAGAGCAGGTGCAGATTTAAACAAAATCAGCCAAAATAAAGACTCCCTGTGCAGCGGAAAATATCGCTGCACAGGGGGTCTTTGTATGTCCGGAGGAGGCGGAGCCGCTGTCCGAAGGAAAATGGATATCGGGAGCGCAAATTTCCGGTGTTTCCTCATACTAAACTTTGCTATACTGGGAGCCGAGGAGGATTACCCCATGGAAGCAAAGAAGAAGGTTGTCGTGGCACTCGGCCACAGCGCGCTCGGCGTCACAACAAAATTACAGAAGGATGCCATGAAGCAGACATCCCGTGCACTGGCTGATCTGGTGGAGGCCGGCTATCAGCTGACGATCACGCACAGCAACGGGCCGCAGGTTTCCATGATTCACAAGGCGATGACGGAGCTGCACCGGGTTTATATTGATTACACGCCGGCTCCGATGTGTGTCTGCAATGCCATGAGTCAGGGCTATGTCGGATTCGATCTGCAGAATTCCCTGCGCGCCGAGCTGCTTGCCAGAGGCAGTGCCACGGTCGTCAGCACGATACTCACACAGGTGTCCGTAGACCCGTACGATGAGGCATTCTATAACCCGACCAAGAAGATCGGGCGCTACATGTCCAGAGAAGATGCAGACAATGAAATCAAGAAGGGAAACTTTGTCGTGGAGGAGCCCGGCAAGGGATGGCTCCGCGTTGTGGCGGCGCCGAAGCCGCTGGAGATCCTGGAGATTGATTCGATCCGCGCTCTCGCTGATCTCGGGCAGGTCGTCATCGCGTGCGGCGGAGGCGGAATTCCTGTCATCGTTCAGGACAACGCGCTGCGCGGCGCCTCTGCCGTGATCGAGAAGGATGCGATTGCCGGAAAGCTGTCAGCGGACCTTGGCGCGGACGAGCTGATGATCCTGACCTCTGTTCCCTGTGTCTATACCGGATTCGGTACGACAAACCAGCAGCCTGTCCGCCGGATGAGCGTGAAAGAGGCACAGGACCTGATCGACGCCGGGGAATTCGGCGCTACGGACATGCGCCCGAAGATCGAGGCGGCGGTGCAGTATCTGAAGGCTGTCCCGGGAGGACGCGTGTTAATCACGTCGCTGGAGAAGGTCGGCGAAGCGCTGGAGGGTTCCATGGGAACGGTGATTACGGCGTGATGGAAGACGGATGACAGACTGAACAGCGAGGAGGGCTGTCCTGCCGGCGGAAGGTGCTTCTCCGTCGTGGGATGCCGCATATTCTCTGCGGGCCTGTCTGTGGAGATCGGACAGCGCGGCGCCGGCGGCAAGTCCGCCCGCACCCGCAAAGATTCCGAAATCGGCCACGTTGAAGGAGAGATCCTTTAATTCGGGGTCGCCGAGATCAAAGCTGAGATAGTCCGTTACATAGCCGTCCTGCCACCGGTCGAGGAGATTTCCTGCGGCGCCGCCGAGCAGGAGGCCGGTGGAGGGGCCGGGCTTTGCAGCGAACAGTGCACCCGCGCCGGCAGTCAGTGCCGTCGTGAGCCTGCGCACCGCCGCCGGGTCAGACTCGCCTGCGTTCCGGGCCATTCCGTAGTTTCTCACATGGTTGACTTCCACGAGCCGTCCAGTCTTCGGGGAGAGAAGCATCCTCTTCCCCTCTGGCACATGTTTTTTTACCGCGGACTTGGCAATGCGGTCCGCTGCGAAGATTCCGCCTGCCAGCACTCCGCCGAGCAGGTAACGTGTTGTTCTTTTCATATCTGTCCTTAAGCCGCGTGGCAAAGAGCGGACGGACTTTGTCACGAATCGGGATACTGGTGCCGGAGGCACCAATATCAGCAGGAACGTGACATTGTTGCGTCACGTTCCTGCCACACTCAAACCGCATGGAAAAGTCTGACTGGATTTTTCCATGCGGTATTTGTTTCTTTACACCGTCTGTATCCCGCCCGTCTCCTCCGGCGCGGCAGATGAGGTCTCAGCCGGGATCGCCGGCGTCTCCGTGCTCTTCAGCTCAATGATCGGGACACCTTTCCGCTCAATGTAATCCCGGGTGATTGTGATTTTGCCGATCTGCGGATCCTTCGGCACCTCATACATGATGTCGAGCATGTACTCCTCTATGATGGAGCGCAGCGCGCGGGCGCCGGTTTCCTTCTTCATCGCCTGCTCCGCAATCGCATCGACAGCACCCTGGTCAAACTCCAGATCGACACCGTCGATCGCGAGGAGCTTCTGATACTGCTTCAAAATGGCGTTTCTCGGCTCGGTCAGAATTTTGTCCATCGCTTCCCGGGACAGTCCCTGCAGGGTGCAGATGATCGGCAGGCGGCCGATGAACTCCGGGATGAAACCGAATTTGCGCAGGTCCTCCGTCGTCACATGGGACAAAATATTCTTGTCGTCGTCATAGCGGTCCTTGAGCTCCGCGTTGTAGCCAAAGCCGGACTGTTTCGTCAGCCGGTCCTTGATGATATCCGGCAGTGTCGGAAAGGCGCCGCCGCAGATGAACAGGATGTTCCGCGTGTCAATGAGCTGCATCGGCACCATCGCGTTCTTGCTGCTCGCGCCGACCGGCACCTCCACCTCGGCGCCCTCGAGGAGCTTGAGCATACCCTGCTGCACGGATTCGCCGTTCACATCGCGGCTGGTGGTCGTGCTCTTCTTCGCGATCTTGTCAATCTCATCGATGAACACGATGCCCTTTTCCGTCCGTTCGACGTCGTTGTCCGCCGCATCGAGCAGCTTGGAGATCACGCTCTCGATATCATCGCCGATGTA
>ONQW01000066.1 GCA_900320025.1 uncultured Lachnospiraceae bacterium | reverse complement strand
GCCTGCCAGTCAAATTCGACGCCGGTATCTTCAAACCACTTTTTGCACATCTCCAGATCTGCCGGGGCAATGACGCGGTCTGCACTGTTCACCAGCAGCATGGAAATCTTTCCATATTTCTCTTCAAATGCCTTGGGATCCTTGATGATCGGGAGCGTGCCATCCAGCTGAATCAGACCGGCATCCACTGCTTCCTGCTCCTCCGACGTAAGGCCCGTGTCTTCCGCCGACATGGTCGATGTCACGGTCTGCTGCATCTGCGATGCATTGGTCGCTGCGGACTCCGATGCCGTTCCTCCTCCGGCCCCCGAATTGCCGCACCCCGCCAGCACACTGCCTGCCATCGCAGCGCACAGTACTACTGATAATGCCTTCTTTTTCATATCTTCCTCCTTATTTGAGTACTGAATCCCTGCAGCGCTCCTCATTTCGCCGACAGGGAAGTGAAAACAAATCATCCCTTCACAGCGCCGATTGTGACGCCCTTTGCAAAATACTTCTGGATAAACGGATATACAGCCATCAGCGGTGCCGCCGCGACAACGACGATGCAGTATTTGAGCTGTTCGGCCAGCTTCTGTTTCGTCACCATCGCATCTCCGGAGGACCCCATCTGATCCGCCTGATTCATCAGCACCAGATTTCTCAGGATAACCTGCAATGGCATCTTACTGTCATCCTGTAAAAACATCAGTGCATTAAAGAACTGGTTCCACATCGCTGTTGCATAAAACAGCGCCATAACCGCGATGATGGTAGTGGAAATCGGAATTGCGATACGGAAGAAGAAATGGAAATCGGAGCAGCCGTCAACCTTTGCCGCTTCCAGCAGTTCATCCGGCACGCTGGACTCAAAGAACGAACGGCACACGATCAGGTTGTATGCCGAAACCGCGACAGGCAGAACCATCGCCCAAATCGAGTTATAAATGCCAAGGCTCTTAATCGTCAGATAAAGGGGAATAATTCCTCCGCTGAAGAACATGGTGAACGTAAACACAAAGATCAGTCCGCGTCTTCCCGGAAGATCTCTGCGGGACAGCGCATACCCCGCCGGAATGGTGCAGATCAGCGCGATCACGGTTCCCACAAACGTATAGACGATGGTGTTCTTGTAGGAAGTCCACAACGGCTGATAAGCCAGTGTCGTCGCATATCCCTTGAGGTAGATTTTCTCCGGATAAAACAGCATTTTGCCGGAATTGACCACCACCGGATCTGTCAGAGAAGCTACGAGAACGTAGTACAGCGGATAAACAATCACCGCACAGACCAGAAACATAATGATAAACAGAATAACCGTAAACCGTTTGTCTGCCCGTGACATTTTCATGTTGTGCACCGGGATTCGCTCAGTCGTTTGTTTCATTTTATTTCTCCTAGAATATGCTGATGTCGCTCAGTTTCTTTGCGATCTCATTGGCAATAATCAGAATGATAAAGTTCACCAGCGAGTTAAACAGACCAACTGCCGTGGCAAAACTGTACTGCGCTGTCTGGAGACCAACTTTGTAAACATAGGTGGAAATTAATTCACTGACGATCGTATTGGAACCATTCTGCATCAGATATGCCTTTTCATACCCGACATTCATGATGTTTCCAATCTGGAGGATAAGCATCAGAATAACAGTCGGCATAATCATCGGAATATCGATGAAGCGCACCATCTGCCACTTGGTCGCACCGTCAATTTTGGCTGCCTCGTAATAGTCCGGGCTGATCGATGTCAGAGCGGCAATATAGATGACGGCATTGAATCCCATCGTCTGCCAGATGTTGGATCCGATATACAGGGTGCGGAACCATCTCGGGAGCGAGGTAAAAAGAATTGGGCTTCCGCCGCTGAGTGTCGTGTGAATGTGATTGATGACGCCCGTTGCCGAGAAGAACACGGTGATAATACTGACAACCACGACATTTGACATGAAATACGGCGCATAGCTGATCGTCTGTATCGTCTTTCTTGCTTTCAGGTTCTGAATCTGATTCAGGAGAAGAGCAAAAATAACAGGGATCGGGAACGCAAAAACAATGCTCTCCAGACTGATCACCAGCGTATTTTTGATGGTATTAACCGCCGTGCTGGTACTGAAGAACTGTGTAAAATACTTATTCCACGGATTTGCCCACGGGCTGCCCAGGATGCCCAGTCTGATTTTGTAGTCCTTGAAAGCGATAATCAGACCATACATAGGGTAATACGCAAACACCACAGCCCAGATCAGGGCGGGAATCAGCAGAACATACAATTGCCATGAACGAAGAACTTTTCTAAGATTTTTCCTGCGGAATTCAGCCCGGAGTTCCCGGCTGACCGCTGCCTGACCGTTTGCGGCCTTCATGTTCATCTACCTCCCCCTTCTGATAAGTTTGATCGCAAAAGTTACCGGTTACTATCAGGGACATCTAGACTATACCTCTTTTCTCAATCTTGTGCAATATGAATCTTATTAATTATAATAAATGCACATTAATTATCCTAATAAATATGTAATAATGTGCATTATGTGCATAAATTCCATTTAATTTAAAGATTTTGTGTAATTTACCGGTTACTTTTATGATTGGAACTGTATCTGTTTCGTATTATGATAAGAACAGGATTGGTCCTGATTCCCCTGCCTCGTCTTTGACTAAATCCGCAGGGGATATGCCTGCACAGGTTCTCTTCGGGATCGAGACTCCGGTGCAGGACTACAGCGCCCCGATCGTTCTTCACAGGAGCACCGTCTCCCGATCTTTCCTTCAAAAAAGAGCGCCTGTGTTATAATTGTTACTCACAATATCAGGGAAAATTCTGAATGATTAGACTGACGCCTGCAGATGTGCTTTGACAACGATCGTCTGAAGTGATCATCTGCTTATTTCAATTTTCAATGGTAATTTAGCAATAATGGTGAACCAGAATGAGCAGCAAAAAAGTAACTTTTTCAGACATTGCGGATTACACGCATTTTTCAAAGACAACGATATCAAGATACTTCAATAATCCAGAATATCTTACCCCCGAAAACAGGAAGATTATTAAGGATGCCCTGAAGGCACTGAACTATCAGGAAAATAAGATAGGGAGAATTCTGGCAAAGGGTGAGACAGAGCTGATCGGCCTCATCATGCCGCCAATGTATATGCCCTATTACTCCGATGTATTCCAGTCTATTCTCAATCAGTACACAGATTTTGGCTATAAATTCATCGTTCTCTCGGGGGACAGCAATAAGAGCAGAGAGGAGAATTACATCCGGGAACTCTTGTCCTACAACATTGAAGGCCTGATTATCCTGAGCCACACTCTCCCATCCTCTGACCTCGCCGCGTTGGGAGTTCCCGTCGTCACCATCGAGCGGGAGGATCAGTTTATCTCCAGTGTCAATTCGGACAATCTGATGGGAGGTATTCAGGCGGCAAGTCTTCTCTACAGAAATCAGTGTGACGCCTACTTCTTCATCGACATCCCGGTTTACCCGGAGACACCGGCATATAATCGTCTCGTTGGGTTTCAAACCGTCTGCCGGGACAAAAATCTCCCCAACGAGCTGTACATCCAGGAACTGGGAAGTGGTATTGAGAATAACTATCAGAATATAGGACGGATTATCGATGCCATCGAGATGCGGCATTCTGATCAGAAGGTTGGAATATTCTGTGCGAATGACACGTTTGCTGTCCTTGTGGAAAAATATTATTTCCAGAGGTACCACATCCTTGGCAGGCATTACTGCCTGGTCGGATACGATAATTCCAGTATTGCGACAGAGGCCATTGTGCCTTTTTCCTCTGTCGGGCAGCAGACAGATGTCATTGCCCGGGAGACCATGGAGATGCTGATTGGACAGATCAAAAAGAGGCGGAAAGATCCTGAATGCCCTCTCCCGGTCGAGCATAAGGTGGTGACCCCCATTTTGCAGCGAAGAGATATCCCATTGCCTGAGATCTACTGATCCCCTGTTCTCCAGATACTAACGGCAGCGCAAAGTCCCACGCCCCACTGATGCCTGTATTCAATGCCAGTATGCGGCAAAATACGTCTCTGGTGTTCCGAAGGCGTCTTCTCACAACCGGCTGCGGAACTCCGCCCCGTCAATCTGCGTATTCCAAATTTCTCCCGTATCGGCCGGCACCGGATCCGACAGTCTTCCGCCCTTGGCCTCCGGTGTGATGGGATAGCAGCAGCCTCCCGGGACCGCAAAACGCCCGAACGGCGTATCCACCTCAAGCGGAGAATGTCCGCTGTTGTTCACATAAACCGTGCCGCAGTCTCCCGTCCATTCTGTAAATTCGATCCGGCTGCCGGCGTGCGGCAGATAATGAAAGCTGATATTAGCCAGAATACTGTCCGCATCCCCGTACGGATTCCCGATGAAGACGGAGTCCTGCGCCTGCCCGACATGAATGTTTCTGGCCTCTGAGAACTGGTGCTCGCCCCCTTTCTTCACCTCCACGGCGCGGAAATAATACTCATCCTCCGCGGTGAGGTCAAGAATCACGGCATTCTCTTCCGCAGGAATCCGGGCGAGAAGCTCCTCCTCGCGGCGTCTTCTGGAATTGCGGACCGCACGCTCCATGGCGCGCATGACTGCCTGCGCCTTCTCCTCTCCGACGCCCATCCGCTTCAGCAGCTCAAGCTCCTCAAACCCTTCTCCCGCGTCACGTCCCCGGCAGTCAAACCGGCACCGGTAGATGCTGTTATGAGTATGCATCAGAAACGAGACGTCATCCGCCTCTACCTGCTCAATGCAGGAAGTATTGATCCAGAATCCCTCCGCAAACTTCGGATTTCCATATACATTTCCGGAAATGCCGGTCCAGTCCGGATAATTCTGAAGCTGCCAGTTTTTCAATTCAAAAATCGGTTTATCCATTGGTTTTTCATTGCGTCCACACAGATGGGTGCAGTTTATTTCAGGCTGTCCACAAATACGGGTGACTAAAATCTAAAACGTCCTTGACAAGGGGTACAATTCATTTCTTCCATGCAAAAAGCCTCGATCCCACCTATTTTGGCGGAAACGAGGCTATTTTTCAACCCCTGGCAGCCAGGCACTGACCGCTCTGTAAGTCAGATACCGGCGTTTTATCAGTCAGGCAATGGCCGTTCTATCAGTCAGGCACTGGCTGTTCTTTATGACCATTCCGGAAGCCAGGTGCTCACCGTTCTCAAATCTCTCCGGCGATATCAATGTTCTCCCCGCGGATGCCGACAAAGGCTCCCTTCCCTGCCTCCGGCGCGTCTGCGTGCGCAATCAGCCATTTATTGCGGGCGAACAGCAGACGGTCCTCCGAAGATTTGCCCTCAGTCTGCGGCATTTCCGTATTAGTTCCCTCCGGAAGCGCCACAAGAACGCGGAAGCCCTTGTCCTTCGACGCCTGGCAGGGTGCATAATGCATGGTCGTCGCATAGACCTCGATCAGCGTGCCCGCCGGCACTCTGAATGCCCTGACAGCCGTGCTGTCCAGAGACCAGTCAGTGAGCTCGCTCTGCTTTGCCAGAAGCAGAATGAAGTCCTCTGTGCCGAGGTTAAACTCGCTGCTGCGATGATATTCCAGGCAGTTGAGCTTCGTATTATGTCCGTTGCACCAGCCGAACTGCACCGGAAGTCCGCCGAACAGAGAGGGCGCCAGCTTTTTCGCCGCCTCAAGCTTCTGCAGCGCCGGCTCCTCCGGTACATAACCGGTCCCTTCCTCCGGGCAGGGCGTGGATTCTGTCATCGCCTGCGCGATCGCGGATGTCAGGTCCTCATATCCGATCACAACATGACCGTATTCCCTGAATTCAGGATCATGTATACTGTAAATCTTCATTTCTATCCCCCATGCCGCGCCTTTTGCGGCACCCGCGGGAGAAACGCCCGAATGGGCTTTCTCCCGGATCGGGACATTATGCCGCACTCCGTGCGGCATCCAGCATCGATCGCCGCATTCGCGCGGTCATCTATATCCCCGCATCACGCAAAAGGATTCTCATCCTCGTAGCGGACTCCGGCAGGCTGATTGTAACCGATCTCCGACGGATCCACACCGATGTACTTCAGTGCATCGTACAGTGCCTTTCCATAGTGACCGAACATCACCGCGCCATGGTGCGGGAAGTTCTTCCCGATCAGCTCATAGCGGTAGAATCTGCCCATCTCATGGATTGCAAACACGCCGATCGAGCCGAACGATCTGGTCGAAACCGGAAGCACCTCACCCTCGGCGGCATAAGCGCGCAGCTTGTTGTCTGCGGTGCTCTGGAGACGGTAGAATGTGATCTGGCTGGGTGCAATATCTCCCTCAATTGTGCCGTCGCACCAATCCTGCGGGTGCGTGCGGGACATGATTCTCTGGAAGGACAGCTTCGGATTGATCAGCTTGTTGCTGCAGGTGTTGCCGCAGTGGAAGCCCATGAACGTATCCGTGAACTTATAGTCGAACTTGCCCTGGATGGACTCCTCGTACATGTCGTGCGGCACCGTATTGTTGATGTCAAGCAGCGTCACCTCATCCTGGCTCACACACAGTCCGATATACTCAGAGAGCGTTCCATAAATATCCACCTCGCACGATACCGGGATGCCCTGCTTCATCAGCCGGCTGTTCACATAGCAGGGTACAAAATGGAACATATCCTGGAATGCGGGCCAGCACTTGGTTGTCAGCGCCACATACTTGCGATATCCTCTGTGCTCCTCGACCCAGTCCTTCAGCGTCAGTTCATACTGCGCCAGCTTGGTGAGCATCGCGGGCTCCTTGCCCTTCTCATAGTGCATCTCGGCCGCCATATCTGCAGCGACCTCCGGGATTCTCTCGTCTCCCTCATGCTTCTGAAATGCCTCAAACAGATCCAGCTCGGACTCCTCTTCGATCTCGACGCCGAGATTATACAGCTGCTTGATCGGCGCGTTGCAGGCAAGGAAGTTCGCCGGTCTGGGACCGAAGGAAATGATCTTCAGATTGGCAAGGCCATAAGCGACACGGGCGATCGGAAGAAACTCGTGAATCATATCTGCGCATTCCTCTGCCGTGCCGACCGGGTTCTCCGGGATATAAGCCTTGACATTGCGGAGTGCGAGGTTGTAGGACGCATTCAGCATGCCGCAGTATGCATCGCCGCGGCCGTCGATCAGATCCTTCTGGCTCTCCTCAGCCGCTGCAATGACCATCTTCGGTCCGTCAAAATGCTTGGCGAGCAGTGTCTCGGAAATCTCCGGGCCAAAATTGCCCAGATAGACACAGAGCGCATTGCAGCCGGCATCCTTCAGCTCTCCCAGCGCCTTCACCATATCGGTCTCAGACTCAATGATGATCGTGGGAGCCCGGAAAATATCGTCGGCGCTGTACTTTTTGGAATACGCTTCGACCAGGGCATTCAGCCGGTTTTCCGTCAGCGATGCCGGGAAGCAGTCGCGGCTCACTCCGACAATACCAACCTTCATAACAGGAATGTTATTCATGTTCTTCTCCTCCTTAGAGACATATGTTTCCATAACAGCGCTCCGCACCCCTGCGAAGCTGCTGTGTACAGGCGTAATAGATTGAAAAGCGGCTTCGATACACTGCTTTCTCCCGCGAGTGCCGCAAAGACTGCGGCACGGGCATAAATGATGCTTCACGCAGCATACCTGATGGATAATATTCCATCCGGTTCCCTATATACTTCTGATAAAATCCTCTGTAAATTTCCAGGCCGCGCCGCGCATAGCAGCATGCGGAACGGTAGAAATCCGGACGTAATCCGCCTCATCCGAGAACGGATCCTGCAGGGCGACCCTGCTCCTCAGTTCCGGCAGATACGGCTTCATGTATTCCGTCACAAAACCGCCCAGAACTATATCACAGTCAAAGCTCATCCTCAGATTCACAATTCCCATGGCAAGATGCTGCAAAATATCTTCCCAGACAGTCTGGTATGCAGGCTTCCCATTCCGCAGCCCGGCAAAAAATTCATCCGTTGTAATTCCCAGGTCCCGGGTAAAGCGGAAAGCACTGCAATATGCCTCGAGACATCCCTTCTGCCCGCAGTTGCACTGCCTGCCGTCCGGTACAATCCGCATGTGTCCGAACTCTGCGCTTCTTCCGTTTACTCCCTCATAGACCTTTCCATCGATGACGATGGCACCGCCAATCCCATTTTCAAGCAGAAGATAGACAAAGTTTCGCGGAACCGACCCGTCATTGAGTGCAATTTCCGCCACGCCGGCGCTGGTTGAATCATTGCTTACCGTTACCGGATATTCTTCCTCCCGCAGGAATTGGCGAAGACTGATATTTTTCATTTTCAGGGTCGGCGAGAGCACTACCTGATCTGTCTTTTCATCAAAAATACCCGGGATAGTAACCCCGACACCGAGCAGTTTTGTTCGATCCAGATGGTACTCCCTAAGAAAGGTGTCGATCTCCCGTTTCAGATGATCCCCTTCAATTGCTTCTGCATCCCTGCCTTCCACCCGGATACTCTTATAGGCGAGCTCTTCCTGCCTCAGGTTACAGGCAAGAATGCGGAGATGATTCGCTGTAATGGCCGCACCGATGGAAAATCGGAAATCCGGATCAATTTCATAAGCAACCGGCGGCCTGCCGCCGGTAGACCGCAGCATATGCCCAGCCCGTACTAGCCCCGCATTCATTAGTTCTCCGATATTCTGATGAATTGTCGGCATGCTGAGACCGAGTTCACGGGAAATCTGCTGCTTGCTAACGGGTTCCCTGGCATGAAACAGCAGCTGATAGATGGAATTTCTCGTCACCCTCCGCCGCTCTGTAATCGTGGGTTCGAGCTGTGCCATATCTGCCTCCGTCTTTCAAGCCAATCTTTTGTAAAAGTTATTTACTAAACAAGTATATATGATTCCAGCTCATTCGTAAAGATGCTTTCTGTATCGATCATTGCGGATTTTTTTGAGACATGCTTACGCCATGGCATCTGGCTCGTCACTTTTCATCTCGTACTCCGCACTCGATAATGGGCGGTCGCCAGCTTCCATTGTCTGCAAGCAAGCTTGCACAATGGCATCTGGCTCGTCGCTTTCGCAAAAAAAGAGACCTGTTTGTGCAACAGATCTCAAGGAAGAGGTGACGGCCGGATTTGAACCGGCGCATCGGAGTTTTGCAGACTCGTGCCTTACCACTTGGCTACGTCACCACACATATCATATTCATTAATGACCCCGACGGGATTCGGACCCATGTTACCGCCGTGAAAGGGCGATGTCTTAACCGCTTGACCACGGGGCCATTCGCAGGACAGCTCCTGGCGGTG
>ONQW01000236.1 GCA_900320025.1 uncultured Lachnospiraceae bacterium | reverse complement strand
TTTTCGGCTGCTGCGGAACTGCGCAGAATGGGGCTTTCTTTTGATCTGGTGCTCTCCAGCCCGCTCGGGCGGGCGGCTGAAACCGGTGAGATCGTGTCAGGCATCCCGCAGAGCGATCCGCGTTTTATTTTGATTCCGGAGCTGCATGAAATGGCATTTGGAGAGCTGGAGGGGAAGCCGTTTCTTCAAAATCAGACGATGCTGACCTTTAACCAGCATCCGGAGCAGTACATTCCCGCGAAGGGCGGGGAGACGGTGCCGGAGGTCTTTGCGCGGACGAGGCGGGCGCTGGAGCTGTGTGAGAAGGCGGCGGAGCGGCTCGACAACGAGGGCGTGCTCACCAGGTCTGACGGGCTTACTCCGCATATTCTGGTCGCCTCGCATGGCATGGCAATCCGCGGGATGTTAGCAAACGTGCGGCACACGGGAATTGAGGATGTCTGGAAGACCATCGTCGGGAACTGTGATGTCTTTCATCTGCGGTACGAGGCGCCGCGCGGCAGTGCCGCCGACCTTGCGTATTTCCAGGAGATGCCGAAGACCCTCTCGCACCTGGACCCGTATGATCCGCATGAGAGCATGACGGCGCTGCAGGAAAAGAAGGAAGACAAGTGATTCCGGGACCCATTCGTCATGCATAACAGTATCGGCAAGCTGGAGAACGAAGGGGGCAGCTGCCGTGTGCAGACGTAAGAGCCGAAAGGGTCGGGAGAACACGTGCAAAAAGCAGTAAACAACAACGGTCAGTTTTGCTGCTGCTCGCGGATTTTGCGGCGCCAGCATTTGTGGCACATGGCGGTGTAGCTGTCGTTGCCGCCGAGCATGACCTGGGCGCCCTCGGTGATGATGTGGCCGTGGCCGTCGATGCGGGCATTGACAGTCGCCTTTGCGCCGCACGTGCAGACCGTTTTGATCTCGGTGATGGAGTCGGCGAGTTCCATGAGCCGCCTCGATCCCGGGAAGAAGTGAGTCTGAAAATCGGTCCTGAGGCCGAAGCACAGCACAGGGATGTTCTCGTCGTCGACGATGTCGCGCAGTTCGTCGATCTGTTCCGGCGTGAAAAACTGGCACTCATCGGAGATGATGACGGTGGTTTTTCCATGTTCGCGGAATTTCCGGAGAATGGAGTCGGTGGGCAGAATGATCTCCGCGTGCTGGGAGAGGCCGATCCGGCTCCGGATGACGTCGGCGCCATCTCGCGTGTCGGTGGACGGCTTGATGAGCCAGACTGTCATGCCCTGTTCTTCATAGTTGAATTTTGTGATCAGCGCCTGGGCGGATTTTGACGAGCCCATGGCGCCGTATTTGAAATAGAGCTTTGCCATAATTGTCAGCAGAATTTTTCTGCCGGATCCTTTCAGTAATCAGCACTTCCCGGCGAATCGGCATTCCGGGACTCCGGTTCCTCTGACGGTCAGCACTTCCTGTCGAGGTGCGCCTGAACGCGGTTGATGACCATGTCGAGGGCAACCTGATTCTGCCCGCCCTCGGGGATGATCACGTCCGCGAATTTCTTGGACGGCTCGACGAAGGCCTCGTGCATCGGCTTCACAGTATTAAGATACTGGTTGATGACGCTGTCGAGGGAGCGGCCGCGCTCCTTCACGTCTCGCTGAATTCTACGCAAAATCCGCACGTCCGCGTCGGTATCGACGAAGAGGCGGATGTCCATGAGGTCGCGCAGCTCCTTCGACTGGAAGATGAGAATGCCCTCGACGACGATGACGCGGGAGGGACGAATGGTGAGCGTGTTGTTGGTGCGGTCATGGATGGTGTAGTCATAGATCGGGCACTCGATGGGTTCGCCTCTTTTGAGCGCTGCGAGATCGCGGACCATGAGATCGGTGTCGAATGCTTCCGGATGGTCGTAGTTCAGCTTCGTGCGTTCCTCGTAGGATAACTCGTGGTGCGCCTTGTAGTAGTTGTCGTGATAGAGCACGGTGACATCGCTGCCGAAGTGCTCGATCAGCTTCCGGGTGATGGTTGTTTTGCCGCTGCCGGTTCCGCCGGCAATACCAATTACGATAATGTCATTCATGGGAATGCTGCCCCCGCAGATAGTCTATGATGTACCATTGTAGCAGAATTTCATGAAGGACAGTGTTCTAATTGCAGGGAGGACGCGGAAG
>ONQW01000106.1 GCA_900320025.1 uncultured Lachnospiraceae bacterium | reverse complement strand
TGACTACATTCACGCACACCCTGGGAGGAGACCGGCATGGAAGAGAAGATTTTGACTGACAAGTTTGTGGAAGACGAGCTTCACTGGTGGAATGTACCCGGCGTCACGCTCGGCATCTGTCAGGACGGCAGAGCGCTGCAGGTGGAAGGATTCGGCTTTCGGGACATCGCGGAGAAGCTGCCGATGACCGGCGAGACCCTCGGCGGCATCGCCTCCTGCTCAAAATCTTTCTGTTCCGCGGTGATCGCCTCTCTGGTTGACGAGGGCGTGCTGGATTTTGACCGGCCTGTGCACGACTACCTGCCGGAGCTTTCCTTTTATGATGAGACAGCCACGAAGGAGTGCACGCTGCGCGACATGCTGTATCACCGCACGGGCATCGCCGGTCATGACGCCATGTGGCCGGACGACACCATCACCAGAAAGGAATACCTGCGCCGCATCCGCTTCCTTGAGCCGAATGAACCATTCCGCTACAAGGCGCAGTACAGCAATACCATCTACAACCTGATCGGCATCGTCGCAGAGGAAGTGACCGGGAAGAAATTTGAGGACCTCGTGCAGGAGCGGATTTTGATGCCGCTCGGCATGACGCACACTGTGCTGAGCGTTGCCGCGATGCGCGGGACCAGCAATTGGGCGAAGGGTTATCTCGAGCGGACGCCGGTCCCAGAGGGCGAAAAGAGCAGCCAGCAGTGGCTCACCGGACTCACCGAAATGCCGGCCTGGGAGATGAATGTCGGCGTGCCGGCCGCAGGCGTCAATTCCTGCCCTGCCGACATGCTGAAATGGCTCACACTCCATCTGCAGAACGGTCAGTTTGAAGGGAAGCAGCTCTTTTCCTCTCATGTCATGGATGAGCTGCACACCCCCGCTGTCGTTATGTCTGCCTTCCCCTGGAGATTCCCGGAGGTTCCCGGCATCGGCGAGTACGGCATGGCATGGAAGACAACCATCTACCGCGGCCTGACGCTGCGCTACCACTGCGGCGAAATCGAGGGCTACTCCTCCATCGAATGCTTCCTGCCGGGACAGAATTTTGGCATGTTTGCGCTCTGCAACCACCATGCGCCGGTCACGCCGTTTCTGATGGAACTGGTCTACACCGCCATCGACCGTGCCCTCGGCCTCCCCGCCATCGACTGGGCTTGCAGATTACACCCCTACCTGGACGACAACACCGGTTCCTGCGAGGGCTGGAAACTGGACCTGTGCGGCGGCGCCGCTTCGGAGAGTGCAAAGGCTGATCCTTCTGAGACGGCCGCCGCAACCGCGGAAAATCCCGCGCCGGACAGCCCCGATACCTCTGCGGATGATACGACATCAGCCAATCCTGCCGGTTTCCGCCACAGCGAGGCGGCTTCTCCATGCGGTTCTGCATCAGACCAGCCTGCCGCTTTCCGCCACAGCGCATCGGAGTGCGTCGGCTCCTACCGCTCCGACGCCTACGGCGTCTACCGCATCTGTGAGAAAGACAATAGCCTGTTCCTTGCCTACAAAGCATGGCTCCTTCCGCTCGAACACCTCACAGAAAACCTCTTCCGCGTTCCCGAGCTCAAGGAAGACACCCTCTTCATCGACATGCCCCTCCAGTTCACGGAGGACGCCGCACATAAAATTACCGGCTTCACACTCCGCCTTGAGCGGACTGTTTCGCCGGTATTCTTCCAGAAATTGTCCTGAAGGAGTTTAGCTTGTTTGGGACAATTATTGCTCCCGCGGCAGGTCTTTCTCTGTCAGATCAGCCGCGGTAACTCCGCGGATTTTGGCGTGCCGACGCGGAAGGTGTTGCCCCCGCCGCTTGGCACGAGGCAGGCCTGGTTTGCCTCGAGTGTGCCGCGGAGTGTCATATAGAGCGCGGCCTCCGTCTCGTCCCACCCTGTGGCGCGGGCGATGAGGCGCCGCATTTCCATATAGGCGGCGCGGATCGCATCGTCACAGCTGTTCGCATTGGTGTTGACATAGAACATGTCAGACGTCTCCGTTACCGGCCAGTTGAGTTCAAAATTCTTCCTGACGCGCACGCGGACGGTGATGGAACCATCTGCCTCAAGACCTGTCCCGCAGACCTCGCCGTCGCCCATCGAGGCGTGAATATCGCCCATTGCGAGCATCGCGCCGGGGACGCGCACCGGCAACCACACTGTCGCTCCCTCTGTGATCACACGGCTGTCCATGTTTCCGCCACCCTCGAAGGCATCGAAGGTCGCCACCTTCCGGCCCGGCACTGCAGTGCCGATGACGCCGATCATCGGCCGAAGCTGCCAGTGAACACCGTGAAATTCCGTCACACCGTCCCGAATCGGAAGAATGTGAAACCGTTCCGGAACCGAACGGTCGCGGAACGGCCCGCTGCCCATCGCGACCACGCCGTGGTCGGCTACATCAATTTTGAGAATATCAACGGCCAGCACGTCGCCGGGCTCCGCCCCATCCACATACAGCGGACCCGTGGCCGGATTGTCCGGCTCATCTCCCACCTGCTCCTCCAGGGAGATATCCTCCCTCTGCACCAGCCGGTTATAGCAGTCCCTGGTGTCAAAAATCACAACCTCGCCGTCCTTCGCATGAGCGGCTGGCGCATTTGACTCCGCATGCTCATAAATGTAATGCTCGTCCGTGATATGCTGCATGATCCTGTTCCTCTCCTCCGGGAATTGTCCCTAACGAGTTTAGCTTGTTTGGGACAATTCCGCCTGTTTCATCGCTGTCGCGTGCCCGTAATTCCCGATATACAGCGCGTCAGCAGTTCCCCGTGTATACATACCGGAGTCTCTCCCTGGCGATATCCGCGAGATGGTATACCCGTTCAATCGGTGTCGCAGGAATGTCCAGATGATAGCGCGGAAAATATCTGCTCAGATGATACGGGATTTCTCCCTTTCCATCAAGAGACGCAATCCATGCTGAAGCATCCCGGATCTCCTCCTCCGAATCGTTCATTCCCGGAACCACCAGCGTCGTCAGCTCCACATGGCATCGTGACGCCGCCTCCCGGATAAATTCCTTCACCATGGTCAGATCACCGTGCAGAAAATTCCGGTAATAGGATGCGCGGAACCCTTTCAGATCAATATTCATCGCGTCCATGTACGGAAGGATTTCTTCCAAGACCCGAAGCGAACCGTTGCCGCTCGTGACCAGCACGTTTTTCATGCCAGCCTCGTGCACCAGCCTGCCGGCATCCCTCACATACTCCCAGAACGTGAGCGGCTCATTATACGTGTAGGCCACACCGATCACGTCCGGATACCTGCTCCCTGCCTCCTTCGTGATCCGCACCAGTTCCTCCGGACTGACGAACCGTGTGCCCGCGTCATCCGTCTTGCGGGAAATACTGCTGTTCTGACAAAATGGACAATCCAGACTGCAGCCATAGCTTCCCACCGAAACCACCAGACTGCCGGGATAGAACCGCCGCAGCGGCTTCTTCTCGATTGGGTCGAGTGCAAGCGACGTCAGCTTCCCGTAGCTGCCGCATACAACCTCTCCGTTCACACAGCGCCTTGCGCTGCAGAAGCCGGTTTCACCCTCCCCGATCTGACAATGCCTGAAGCAAACGTCACAAACCGCGCTCATCGCAGCCTCCCGGAAATTGCCTCCTGACAAGGTCAGCCGTGCATGACACAGCCGTCCCATAAAAGCAAAAGGGAATCATGTCAAAACTTGTCAGGAACAGACCAGCGCTGTCTCTATCCGCTACTCATGTCTCACGACCTGAAATCGCTGGAGCTTCACATCGCGTTCAAAATCAGGAATCCCGGCCTTCTTTCTCGCGATGCGGATCTGTTCCTGCACGTCGTCAACACCCTCCAGATTCGGGAGAAGCAAACCGCGGCGCTCTCCCCTGGAGACAATGACACCGTACTTTTTCACGTCGAGCTGCGCCGGAGATGCAATGTCCTCCGGCGGGTCAAGGACATCCACCCCATATTCAAGATATGGAAGCTCCTCCTCCCGCACCGGATCAAAGCGCGGATCGCGTGAGCATGCACTGATGGCATTGTTCACAATTTCCTCTGCGATATTCCGCCGCACCGGGCTGATTGTCCCGATGCAGCCGCGCAGCTCCCCCGCGATATGGAGCGACACGAAGACGCCAGCCGACCGCGTCCGCATCTCATCCGGCACTTCTCCCTTCGCCGGATAGGGAATTTTGCGTCCATCCCGGACGAAAGTCTCCACCGTCTCCCGCGCAAGAGCCACGTACGGATCTTCCTTCACCCGGCGCTGCCTGAGCCTTTCCTTCTCCTTTGCCTCGTACTGGTCCAGAAAATTGCGCGCCGCGTCTCTCCCTGTCACCCGGTACGTACACACGCCGTATCCCACGCCTGTCACATCCTGATGGCACAGCCGGTGCGGCTCCACAGCGAGCCGGTCCAGAGCCCCGGCCATGATCACGAACGATCTGTGCCCGCACTCCGCCGCCTTCTCCAGCAGCACCGGGTCGAACTCAAGCAGCTTCTCAAAATCCGCCCTGCCGCAGACATCCATGATTTTGTCATCATAAACCGGACCATGCGGATCAAAGCCGTACGGCCCGCTCGCCTTCAGCTTGTGCGATAAATCTCCGCTCGCCAAATAAACCACGCGGCGCCCCAGCTCCTCCGCCGCCTGCTGCACCAGCATTCCGAGCCGGTAGTGATCCGCAAGATTGATCCCCGAGATACCGAGCCGCACCAGCCGGAAGTTCTGCCACTTCTTCAAAATAAAATACAGCGGCACGATCGTCGCATGATCGAGGGCAGGATCCCGCTCGCCCAGATACCCGGCCGGAATCTCCGCCTCCTTCGCGAGCGCGCAGATCCGCTCCGACAGTTCCTCGTCGTACTCCCGCGCGACCCGCACCTGCGGCGCGCCGAACCGCGCCATATCACCCTCCGCGTGCGTCCCCGGCGAAATGTGGAGATAGTCCGAGTACATCACGCTGTGCGGCGACGACAATACAACCGTCTCCGGCTCCAGCGAGGCAGCGAAATCTGCCGCCGCCTCATACGCCCGCGCCGTCTCCGCGATCTCCTTCTCCGCTCCCCTGCCGACCTCCGGAAGAATCAGCGGCGGATGCGGCACCATCACAGCTCCCACAACAGCCATACTCATCGCCTCCCCGGAAATTGTCCCTAACGAGTTTAGCTTGTTTGGGACAATTTTTGTCCCAAACAAGCTAAACTCGTTAGGGACAATTCTACTCCCTTATTCTTCTATATGTTCTCTCCCCACACCGATGATGGTATGCACATGCTCATCGGCGAGGGAATAGTATATCTGCTTGCCGTCTCTGCGGGCACGGATGAGCCGTGCGGTGCGCAGAATCTTGAGCTGGTGCGAGACGGCCGACTGCGTCATGTCGAGCGCTTCGGCAATCCCGCTGACATTGCGCTCCTCTCCGCACAGCGCGAACAAAATGCGGATGCGCGTGGTGTCTCCGAATATTTTGAACAGTTCCGCGAGCGTCTCTATTTCATTGTCATCCGGAATGGTGCAATTCTGTTCCATTCTAATACCTCGCTGAGGCAAAATCCGTGAATGCG
>ONQW01000105.1 GCA_900320025.1 uncultured Lachnospiraceae bacterium | reverse complement strand
CCATCCGGATCACAGGTATCCAGCAGCAGAGCCCGGCGCACCGGGAGCGACTGCTCCGCCAGCCGGCGGAGCGATTCCGTCAGTCTGCCTGTCGGATGATAAGTTGGAATGATCACATCAATTATCATTTGAGCCTCGTGTCCGCCGTCCTTCCATGAAATTCCGGTTATACAGCAAAGGAGCCCCGGCGGGCTCCCTTGCCTGAAATTGCATCCAGTTATCAGCCGATCCCGGCCGTATCCCCTGCCACCTTGTCACTGATCGTCTGGACCTGCGGAGATACCTGATAATTTTCATCTCCGAAGAGGAACTGATGCAGCCAGGACACGTTCTTATCGAGATCCCGGGGAATGACACAGCTCTGCCCGACGCCGCCGATCTGCACATTTCCTGTCGTGCGCAGGTCTTCCGTCGGGAATCCGCCCTGATCGACAATGTTGTACTTGCTGATATTGGTCAGCAGCGGGATGATATCATCCGTGAGGTCGAGGGACGTATAAATCTCGCTGAACACATCCGTTGCCGCCTGCGACAGTGCGGAAGGATCCATCGTCTTGGCCTTCTCCATCGCCGCCATCAGCACCTCGCGCTGCCGCTCCGTGCGCTTGAAGTCATCCCCCGCCGTGTATCGTATCCGGCAGTAAGCCGTCGCCTGCAGCCCGTTCAAATGGTCCTTGCCCGTGCTGGTGACTTCCTCGTACGGATACCCCAGCTCCTGTGACATCGTCAGCTGATAGCTGTTCAGATGCGGCAGCTCCGAATCATCGACATCGATGTCCACACCGCCGACATCGTCGATCACATCCGTCAGTCCCAGGAACCCGATTGTAACAAAGTCCGTGATGTTCATATCCAGGTTCTGATTCAGCACGCTGATTGCCTGCTCCGGGCCGCCCTTGGCGTACGCCGCGTTGACCTTCGTATAGTCCGGCTTGGACTCTGTTCCGGTGTTGAGATAGGTATCGCGGTACACCGAGACAAGCTTGATGTCCCCGGTGCTGTTATTGATCGAGGCGATCATGATCGTGTCGCTCCGGTTGTCGCCCTTTGCCAGATTCTTGTCGCGGGAATCCACACCGAACAGCGCGAGATTGGTGTATCCGCTCATGCTTCCCGACTCGGTCGCCTGTACGACATTGTCATTCATGTCCGCCGTGAGCTGTTTGTCGTCCAGCGTGACCTTGCCGGATTTTGTCGCCTTGCTGGTGAACCAGAGCACGCCGAGAACCAGGACGAGCACCACCGCTTCCACGGCAAACAGCACCACTCTCGTCTTTTTCTTCTTCCCGCGGCTGCCCGCGGTGCTTCTCTCGGCGCTGCTCCGTGACGGCTGGCGGTATGCAGATGCTTTATTCCGCCCGGTGCTCCGCGAAGCGGAATGCCTGCCGCCCCGCTTTGCCGAAGCGTTTCCACCCGTTCTGCCGGAACCGCCTCTTGCCCCGCGTCCGCTCACGCCGCGGCTGCCGTAGCCATCTGCATTTTCATCGTAGGGATCATCATAGCGGTCGTCCGCGTACCGGTCGTCATACCGGCTGTCATACCCATCATCCGCGTACCGGTCGTCCGCATATCCGTCATCATACCTGTCGTCTGCGTACCGGTCGTCCCCATATCTGTCGTCATACCGGTCATCCCTGTACCGGTCGTCATATCCATTGTCTGCGTACCGGTCGTCCGCATATCCGTCATCATACCCGTCGTCCGCGTACCGGTCATCCCCGTATCCATCGTCATACTCTCTGGATGAGCTGCCCCGGCGCGATCTGGCATAATCCTGATAATTGTCGTAATCCTGATACCTGTCGTCTCTGCGGTTTCGAGCCATATCACACTCCACACAGCCGTCACTTACACCGGCCATGACCCTGAAAACTCCATAACTGCGTCATTATTGCATACTTTGCTATAAGTGTCAAAAGCCACGCCCGTCTGCACTCCTGCAGTATAAGCCCACGCCCGTCTGCACCCCTGCAGAGACGGGCGCAGGCTTTTGACACGCCCCCTGTATTCGCATTTCCGTAGTGCATCGCACCACGAAAATGCGAATACATCTTCAATATGCGTTCTTGTTCACAAACCCCTTAAAAATCGTCAGAAACAGGATCTTGAAGTCAAATCCGATGCTCCAGTTCTCAATATAATAAAGGTCATATTCGATGCGCTTCCGGATCGATGTGTCGCCGCGGTAGCCGTTGACCTGCGCCCAGCCCGTGATACCGGGGCGGACCTGATGCTTCACCATATACCGCGGAATCTCTTCCTTGAACTTTTCCACGAACTGCGGCCGTTCCGGGCGCGGTCCCACAAGGCTCATGCTTCCCATGAGAACATTGAAGAACTGCGGCATCTCATCGATGCTCGTCCTGCGGAGAAACGCGCCGAATTTTGTCACGCGCGCGTCATGCCGCGTCGTCCAGCCCCTGCGCTCCTCTTCCTCTGTCTGTACCACCATTGTGCGGAACTTGTACATCATGAAGGGCTTGCTGTGCAGCCCGATGCGCTCCTGCCGGTAAATAACCGGTCCCTTGCTGGTCAGCTTCGTGCCGATGGCCGCAAAAAGCATCACCGGTGAGAAAAGCACAATGCAGAACAGAGAACCGACAATGTCGACCACCCGCTTGAGGAAAATGTTCCAGCTGTTGGTGAGCGGGACATAGCGGATGTTGATGGTGGTCAGCCCCATCAGGTCCTCCGTGTAAGGCCTGCTCGGGAACAGCGAGATATAGTCCGGGATGAATTTGGTGTGCACGCCCGATTTTTCGCACTCCGCGACGATCTTCTCCAGCATCTGGTAGTCGTTCAGCGAGAGCGTAATGGCAATCTCGTCGAGTTTGTTCTCCGGAAGGATATACTTCAGATTGGCGATACTGCCGAGCACCCGCACGCCGCGGTAGGTCGTGCCGCGCGGCACATGGTCGTCCAGAATGCCGTGTACCACGTATCCCCACTGCCCGTTCGCCAGAATGCGGTCAATGTATGCCTCCGCCGCCCGCGAGTACCCGATGCACAGGACATGCTTGAGGTTCTTTCCGCTCCTCCTGACCCGGTACATCACCCATCGGAAGAAATAGTGCGCTGCACAGGTGAGCAGGATATTGATGACGTAGAAGAACGCCAGGAACATCTTCGAGAAATCGTTCATCTCGGTCAGGAAGAAGACCACGATGCAGCCGATCACGCCGATCGTATTCGCCCGGATGATCTCGAAGAACTCATTCCGAATCCGCGTCACCCGCCTCGAGCTGTACAGATGGAACGTGGAATACAGCACAAGATACATCGGGATGATGAAATAGAGCGCGGCAAAATACGTCCTGGCAGGATAGGCTGTCAGGCCGGGCGTAGTTGTCGCGAGCGGCGTCATGAACTTGAGGAACCAGGCGAGAGCATAGCTGAGGGCGACAAGCGTGCCGTCCATCACGATATGCAGCCGGTTGAGATAGACCTGATTGTCCTTGATCATTCTGTTGCCTTTGACAGAGAGCAGGTGCCTCCCGCTGTCGTCTGACATCCCGCGGGACCGGTCTGCTGTCTGCGATTACTGCTGTTTCAGCCTTCTTCCGAGATTTCCCCAGAGCGCGAACTGAATCCGGAAATAGTTGAAAAGATGACGTACCCGGAAGGGCACTTTTCCCCCGAGATACAGCGGATGAATCAGCGGCTTTTCCGTTGTTCCGCTGTCCGGCGTCAAATCAGCCGGACACTCCGGCACTGCGCCGGCCGCCCCGGTCGCGGCATCTGACTCTTCCTCTTCCTCGTCCAGCATCAGCCCGGCCTCCTCCATGAGGGGCCGTTTCTCCGGAGAGTCATACCGCCGCATGAGATCCTCGTATTTTGCAAGCTCAATCAGATATGCGCCGCGGGCATAGCCGCTGTCGTAGGATTCTCCGAGTCCCTTCTGTGTGAAATAACGGCGCTTCACCGCAGCGCCGAGCGCGGTCAGCGGCCAGTTGAGTCCCCGCTGAAACGCCGGCATATTCTTCCACAGCAGATAGCGGTTGTTGCCGCTGGTACAGATCTCCTTGAACGGATTGTGCCGCGAACCGCTCGCCGCGCTTCCCACATGATACACGACCGCCGCCGGTTCATACCAGTTCTGATATCCGTAAATCCGCGCGCGCCAGCCGATGTCCACATCCTCCAGATAGCAGTAATGGCGCTCGTCAAAATATCCGATCTCCTCAAAGGTACTCATCCGGTAGATCGCCGCCGCGGCGCAGCACGAAAACACCGCCGAGGGCCTGTCATAAGCCTCAGCCGGCTTTCCACTGCCGCGGGCAAAGGCCCAGCCCAGCGCGCAGTATTCATCGCCCGCGTCGTCGATCACATGATGGTCGGCGTAGGACAGCAGCTTTGCCTGCACGCTGAAGATGCGCTCCTTCCGGGAAATTGCCGCCAGCAAACGCTCCACACAGTGCTCCGTGACAAGCGTGTCGTTGTTAAGCAGCATGACATACGGCGTCCGGGCGAGGTGTATTCCGCTGTTGACCGCATGGCAAAACCCGGTGTTGGATCGGAGGGAGAGCAGCGTGACCCGCCCCGCGTACTCCTTCTCCACCACCTCCCGGCTGCCGTCCGCGGACGCATTGTCCACGACAAGAATCTCCGGAACCACCGTGCCGGAGAGGAGGGAATCGAGACAGTCTCTGATATAGGCAATGCCGTTGTAATTGGGAATCACAACAGTGACACTGGATTCTGGCATATCACCTCGTCCTGTGGCTCCAAAGCTAACGGGTCAGATACAATTTCCAGGTGACAATGAATAAAATAAAAACAGGAAAGATCAGGACAGCCGCAGCACCATCTCCGGATCCCAGACGATGCGATAGCCGAGCGCGGCCGCCCGCCTGCAGAAGGCGAGACTTTGCGCCGTGTAATCCACCTCCGGGAGCAGTACATGCGCATCGTAGCTGCTGCCGAAGATCTCCTGATACAGTCCGCGCAGCTCCGGCCGGATCCGCATGCAGCGCACATCGACTGCCGCACAGTCGTGCCTCGTATCCATGCGGTGCATCGGTCCGCTCTCCCGCTCATCCCGGCCGAGGAACTCCACACTGCCGTCCTCCCGCAGCTGCCCGCCCACGACCCGGCGCCGCCAGTCCGTAATTTTGCCGCCGGTCACGCCGACATCCGGCCGCGCCGTAAAAATATCGGGGCGGTAAATCACATCATAGAAGCCGCGGTGCCTGGAGTGCCGCACCTCCGCATCAATCCCGTGGGAGGAAAGGTACTCCTCCAGCGCGTTCTTCCCGGCCTCCGCGGCATATGATTTGTTCCCGGGATCACCGGCCGTCGAGCCGGGATGCGTCCTCCAGTGATAGAGGACCCTCGGAACATGACAGATCCGCGTCTTCGGCGCCCGGAGCAGCAGATCATAATCCTGCGCGCCGTCGAACCGCTCCCGGAGCGGAAGCGCGAGAAACAGCCCCCGCTTCATCACGAGCAGATGACAGATATAATTGTTGCTCAGCAGATAATCGTAATCAAAATCCGGCTTCCGGTTTGGCTCAAAGAACCTCTCTGCACTCTCGTCGCACTT
>ONQW01000224.1 GCA_900320025.1 uncultured Lachnospiraceae bacterium | reverse complement strand
GCCGCCCGGCGTTCTCGTCCGGAAGCGGCTCCGAAGCCTTCATCTCGCTGCCGCAGGACTCCACGCGGAAGCCCGGGATCACGATTTCCTCCGGCGCCGGCGCAGCTGCCGCCTCCGCCGCATCGCCCTGCCGCCCGGCGTTCTCGTCCGGAAGCGGCTCCGAAGCCTTCATCTCGCTGCCGCAGGACTCCACGCGGAAGCCCGGGATTTCAATTTCCTGTTCGTTCATCTATAAACCTCCATCATTGCACCGGTACATTTTTCTGCAGGCTCCCGCGCACCTGATCCCGAATCTCCGTGAGCAGCACAAGCATTGCCTGGTCCGCTGCGGTCCCCCGCGCGATCTGTCTCCGATACTCCGTGATCGCGTCCCAGATGCGTCCGATCGCCTCATAGGACAGCGCGTCCGCCATACGTTTCAGCTCGGAAACCCGGTCTGAAAAGATCAGATGGATCGCAGGCTCCTTATCCTTCATCACAAGGACATCCCGGAACCACAGCGGACACACCTCCGCGATGCTGCCGATCCCAGTCGCATTCGGCGCCGTCTGCGCGGCTGCATCGCCCGTCCCGGCGTTCTTTTTCTTCACCGGCGCATAACGCGCCGCGACGGCAGCCAGATCCGCATAACTTTTCTGTCCGATGCCTGCGAGAAGATCCGCCGCCTCCCGCCGCTCCGTATCAAACTGCTCGTCGGCGGCCAGTTTTACCGCCCGCCCGAGGACCCCTGACGCAAAATTCGCACAGGCGGCCGCTCTCGCCGGCCCGGTGCCAAACTTCTCTGTGAGAAACCGGACGATGCGTTCCTCCGGCACCTGACGCATCTGCAGCGTGACGCACCGGCTCATCACCGTGGGCAGGAAGCGGTCCGTGCCATCCGCCAGAAGAATGATCACTGCATAGGAGGGCGGTTCCTCGATCGTCTTCAGCAGCGCGTTCTGCGCCTGCGCATTCATGGTTTCCGCGTCCTCGATAATATATATCTTGTGAGATGCTGCATACGGCAGCGTCACTACATCGTCCCGCATGGCGCGGATCACATCGACACCGATTCCCTTCCGGTCTGGCTGCCGGCGGACATAAATCATGTCCGGGTTGCTGCCTGCCGCCGCCTGGATACAGGAAATGCAGCTGCCGCACGGTTCCGGCATCCCCCGGCTGTCCATCTGCCGGTCCGTACACAAAATTGCCGACGCAAAAATATTCGCGATAAAATGTTTTCCCGCGTCCTTCGGTCCGCTCAGAATGTAAGCATGTGAGATGTGCCCGGACTTCACGGCATCCTGAAGATGATCCCGGATCTGATCCTGTCCGATGATATCGCTGAACTGATTCATACTACACCTGTGCCGCATTTTCTGCGGTATCCGCGGGAGAAAGACCAAATGGGATTTCCTTTTTATTCCCGTATCTTCTGCAGGATTCTCTTCCGCACTGCCGCCTCGCACCGGTCAAACTGCCCCGTACGGTTCTCAAAGGTATCCTCTGCCCCGATTCCGGCCGCTCTCACCTTCTCCGGCGCAAAATCCGCGGTATCCGCAAGGAACCGGCGGCAGAGCTCCTCGTATTTTGGCTTCTCCTGCTTTCTCTCCCGTGCGAGCGCGCGGGCAAGCCGCTCGCCATCCTCCACTTCAATATAGAGCGGAACGATCCGGCCGGGGCCATACGTCTCCTCGCACCGGCGGCGAAGGGACAGGTACGATTCCAGCGTCCCGATCAGAAGATAACTGTAACGATCCAGGTCCACATGCCCGGTGAGCACCGTGAAATACCGCCAGATTCCATAGACGGAGGGATAGCTCCGCTCCTCTGCAATTTTGCCCGTATCGCGCAGTGCTTCGTACTGCTCCTCCGTCACGAAGTGGTACTCCCTGCCCTCCTGCTCTCCGGTCCGGATCGGCCTTGTGGTATAAGGAACGAGGCGTTGCAGTCCGAGTTCCGGATCCGAAATCAGGCTCTGATATAATTTGTCCTTGCCTGTGCTGCTCTTGCCGAGCAGACAAAAAATACGATTGCTCATAGCTGCGCTCCGTGCAGCAGTTTGCGGCGCTTCTGCGCCGGATCACTTCACCTCTATCACGCGCACCATGTTGGTCTTCCCGGATTCGCCGAGCGGCACGCCGGCCGTGAGAACGACCGTATCGCCGGTCTTGACATAGCCGCCGAGCTTGGCCTGGTGAATCGCCGTGCGGAAGAGCTGCTCCGTTCTCTCTTCCTCCGGAATGATCAGCGGATAAACGTCAAACAGCAGATTCGTCTGGCACGCCACGCGGCTCTTCGTGGAGCAGGCCAGAATCGGGCAGCTTG
>ONQW01000103.1 GCA_900320025.1 uncultured Lachnospiraceae bacterium | reverse complement strand
GCCTCGCCGCCGGACAGCGTCGCGGTGGCCCGGGACAGCGTCAGATAATTCAGCCCGACGTCCGCAAGAAAGCCGACCCGCGCGCGGATCTCCTTCAGAATCTGCTGCCCGATCACCGCCTGTGTCCCGGTGAGCGCGAGATTCTGGAAAAATTCCTGCAGCTTCGTGACAGACAGCGTCGTCACTTCATAGATATTTTTGCCGCCCACCGTGACCGCGAGTGATTCCTTCTTGAGCCTCTGTCCATGACAGGTGCTGCACGGCGTGATCGTCATGAACTGCTCATACATCTGCTTTGCGGAGTCCGAAAATGTCTCCCGGTAGCGCTGTTCCGTGTTGCGGATCAGCCCCTCGAAGACCGTCGGGTACACGCCTGTGCCGCGCTGCCCGGTGTAATGCACATCCACGCTGACCGTGGTGCCGTACATCAGAATATGGCGGATGTTCTCCGGCAGATCCTGCCAGGGCGTGTCAAGGCTGAACGAAAACCGCTGCGCGAGCGCGCGGAGCAGCGCATTGGAAAAGCTGCCCGCCTTGGAGGCGCTCTGCCAGCCCATGACCGCGATCGCCCCCTGATTGATCGATCTGGTCTCGTCCGGGACGATCAGTGCCGGATCAAATTCCATCTTGTAGCCCAGTCCGGCGCAGTCCGGGCAGGCGCCGAATGGGTTGTTGAAGGAAAAGCTGCGCGGTTCAATCTCCGGAATGCTGATACCGCAGTCCGGGCAGGCAAAATTCTGGCTGAATTCGAGGACTTTCCCGCCGATGACCGCCGCCTCCGCGAGACCGTCCGCCAGCTTCAGCGCATTTTCCAGAGAATCGTTCAGACGCCGCTCGATGCCGGGCTTTACCACAATGCGGTCGACGATAATCCCGATGGTATGCTTGATATTCTTGTCGAGCCGGATCTCCTCATCGAGGCCGTACTGATTTCCGTCCACGAGCACGCGCACGTAGCCTGCACGGCGGGCGCGCTCAAAGACCTTCTCGTGCATGCCCTTCCGCCCGCGGACCACCGGCGCGATGATCTGGAGCTTCGTCCCCTGCTCGAGCGCCATGATCTGGTCCACCATCTGATCCACCGTCTGCTTCGCGATGACGCGCCCGCAGTTCGGGCAGTGCGGAATGCCGATGCGGGCATAGAGCAGCCGGAGATGATCATAGATCTCCGTCACGGTGCCGACCGTGGAACGCGGGTTCCGGTTTGTCGATTTCTGATCGATCGATATAGCCGGGGAGAGGCCGGATATATCGTCGATGTCCGGCTTCTCCATCTGCCCCAGGAACTGCCGCGCGTAGGAGGACAGCGACTGCATGTAGCGGCGCTGCCCCTCGGCATAAATGGTATCGAAAGCCAGCGAACTCTTTCCGGAGCCGGACAGCCCGGTCATGACCACCAGCTCATTGCGCGGGATATCGAGGCTGATATCCTTGAGATTATGCTCCCGTGCCCCGCGGATGCGGATGACATCGTTCTTGTTCAGAACCTTGCGGCGCGCCTCATCCTGCTTGCCGTCTGCCGCGAATTTTAACTCCTCCGCCTGTAACGCCGGCCAATAGTCCGGGCGCATCTTTACTGCCATATTTTTCCTTTCCAAAGCATCCCTGTCCTGGTGATCCGATTCAGGCACAATCCGGTCCCGCCCGGCCTGCGCTGCATTCTCCTCGGCGCCTTACCTGCTGCCGACACATTCTGCCGTGCGCATCATTTCACGGCGCCGCGCTCAGCCCTTCCCGCCGGTCACGATATTGTAATGCTTCTTCAATTCAATAAGCTGATCGCGCAGCTCCGCCGCCGCCTCAAAATTGAGATCCGTGGCCGCCCGCCGCATCTGCTTCTCCGTCCTGCCGATGAGTTTCTTCAGTTCATCCGCGCTCATCGACTCCGGATCCTTCTCAAAGGCCGCATTTTCCTTCGTGATCTCCTGGGACACCGTGATCAGATCGCGCACTGCCTTCCTGATTGTCTGCGGCGTGATGTGATGCTCCTCATTGTACCGCGTCTGAATCCGGCGGCGGCGCGCCGTCTCCTCGATGGCGCGGTGCATCGACTCCGTGACCGTATCCGCGTACATGATGACATGTCCCTCCGCGTTGCGGGAGGCGCGGCCGATCGTCTGAATGAGCGAGGTCTCATTCCGGAGAAAGCCCTCCTTGTCCGCATCCAGAATCGCCACCAGCGATATCTCCGGAATATCCAGTCCCTCCCGGAGAAGATTGATGCCGACCAGCACATCAAAGACATCGAGCCGCATATCGCGGATGATCTGCGCCCGCTCCAGCGTGTCGATATCGGAATGGAGATACTTGACCCGGATGCCCGTCTCGGCCAGATATTCCGTCAGATCCTCCGCCATCTTCTTTGTCAGCGTGGTGACAAGAATTTTGTTCTTCTTCTCCGTTTCCTTGTGAATCTCCGAAATGAGATCGTCGATCTGCCCTGCGGTCGGCCGCACCGAGATCTCCGGATCCAGAAGGCCGGTCGGACGGATAATCTGCTCCGCCCGGAGCAGCTCGTGCTCCGCCTCATACGGCCCCGGCGTTGCGGAGACAAACAGCATCTGATCGATGCGCTGCTCAAACTCCTCAAACGACAGCGGCCGGTTGTCCATCGCGGACGGCAGGCGGAATCCATAATCCACCAGCGTCTTCTTCCGGCTCTGGTCGCCGTGATACATCGCGCCGATCTGCGGGATCGTGATGTGCGACTCATCCACCATGATCATATAGTCGCCGCGGAAGAAATCCATGAGACACATCGGCGCCGACCCCGGCGCCCGGCCGGACAGCGGACGCGAATAATTCTCAATCCCGCTGCAGAACCCTGTCTCCCGCATCATCTCGATATCAAAATTCGTCCGCTCCGCGATGCGCTGTGCCTCAAGAAGCTTTCCCTCGCTCTTGAAATACCGCACCCGCTCCTTCAGCTCCGCCTCGATCTCGTCACAGGCCCTGTCGATCTTCTCCTTCGGCACCACATAATGCGAGGCCGGGAAAATATCGACATGCCGCAGCTCCGCATGCGGCCTTCCCGTCACCGGCTCGACCTGCGTGATCCGGTCCACCTCATCCCCGAAGAATTCGATGCGCAGCACATAATCCGACCCCTCCGCCGGATTCACCTCCAGCACATCCCCGTGCAGCCGGAAACACCCCCGCTGCAGATCATCGCTCCGGTCATAATGAATCTCCGTCAGCGCGTCGCAGACCTCCTGCGGGCCCTTCTCCATCCCCGGCCTGAGCGAGATCGACATCTTCTCATAATCATCCGGCGAACCCAGACCATAAATACACGACACAGACGCCACCACAATCACGTCCCGCCGCTCCGTCAGCGCCGCCGTCGCCGACAGCCGCATCCGGTCGATCTCATCATTCACCGACGAATCCTTGGCAATATACGTGTCGCTCTGCGGCACATACGCCTCAGGCTGATAATAATCATAATAGGAGACAAAATACTCCACCGCATTGTGCGGAAAAAACTCCCGAAACTCACTGTACAGCTGGGCTGCAAGCGTCTTATTGTGCGAAATCACCAGCGTCGGCTTGTTCATCGCCGCGATCACATTCGCCATCGTGAACGTCTTGCCCGACCCGGTGACCCCGAGCAGCGTCTCAAACTGATTCCCTGCCCGGAACCCCTCCACAAGCTTCTGAATCGCCTCCGGCTGATCCCCCGTCGGCTGATACGAAGATACCAATTCAAAATGATCCATAATTTTGTCCCTGACGAGTTTAGCTTGTTTGGGACAAAAATTGTCCCAAACAAGCTAAACTCGTCAGGGACAATTTCTGCCCGCCACGAGAGTATAGCATGGTGAGCCGTTTATTGGCAAACGTCTGTTCGATTCTTCAGCGGTCTTTCCGTGCGGAACAATCCGTCATTTCAATTTTTCCTCAATCAGGCTTTCCGCCTTCTCAAGCTGATTGTCGGTGCCGTCCTTCCGATAGGCATCCGTGTCGAAGGCCAGCTCCACATCCGGCGTAATTCCCTTGTGGTTGATGTCATGGCCGTTTCTTGTGAAGTAAGCCGCCGTGGTAATTTTGAGCGCGGTGCCGTCCTTCAGGTCATAGATGGACTGGACAACTCCCTTGCCGTAGGTCTGTGTCCCCAGGATTGTGCCGATGCCGGCGTCCTGAATGGCGCCGGAGAGGATCTCCGAGGCGCTGGCGGAATACCCGTTGACGAGCACGACGAGCGGTTTCGTAAATGCGTGCTTCCCGGTGGCCTTGAATTCCGTGCGTGTTCCGTCCTTCTCCTCATAGTAGAAGACCAGTCCCTTCGGCAGAAGCTGCTCGGCAATCTTGACGACCGTTGAGACATTTCCGCCCGGATTGTCACGCAGATCCAGGATGAGTCCCTTCATGCCCTCGCCATTCAGATCCGACAGTGCCTTGCTGAACTGCTCCGACGTCACCTCGTCAAACTCGGAGATGGCGATATAACCGATGTGATCCGTGCCCTCCAAAATTCTTCCCGCCGCGGTGGTCGTGTCAACCTTGCCCCGCGTGACAGTGATATTCAGATAGCCGTCCTGCCCGTCGCGGTAGATGGTGAGATCGACCGTCGTTCCCTCCTCGCCGCGGATCTTCGAGACAACCTCATCGAGATCAACACTCCGCACGCTCTCTCCGTCCACGCGGACCAGGAGATCTCCATCCTCGAGACCAGCCTTCTGCGCGGGAGAGTCCTCAATCACCTTATACAGCACCGGATACCCTGTCTTCTCATCCGACCCGACATAAGCTCCGATCCCATAATAGGACCCCTCCGTCGACTCCTCGAGCTTCCTGCGCTCCTCCGTGTCGTAATACTCGGAATAAGGGTCGCCCAGCGATTCGACCAGCCCCTTGTACAGCCCCGTCTCCTTCTGCTCCGTCGTCACGTCGTCCGCGTAGTAGTAATTCTGCGCGATCCTCTGCTCCAGCGCCTCCAGCTTGGAGACGGACGCCGTGTTGAGTGCTGAATTGCTGTCTGCGCGGCTGATCCGGATGCCGTCCGCTGAGACAAAATATGCGGCTGCCCCGCCCGTGATCACGACACCGGCGAGCAGTCCCGCTGCCAGCCCCGCAAGGAAGCCACGCGCCGGCCTCTTCCTGCCGCTCTGTTTCGCTGGTTTCCCCGCGCCATCCGCTCCGAACCGGCCGGCTTCTGCGCTCCGCTCCGCCGGTTTCCCCGCGCCATCCGCTCCGAACCGGCCGGCTTCTGCGTTCCGCTCCGCCGGTTTTCCGGCACCATCCTGCTCCGCCGATGCAGCCTCCGCCATCTTCATTCCATTATCCTTTTCGTTCTTTTCTTCATCCATGATGCCGTTCTTCTCATCCACCCCGCCTCATCGGCGCGGGTGTCCTTCGTTCCATCCCGCCGGTCACAGATAATTTCTCGGGTTCACATACTCCCCGTTCAGCCGCACACTGAAGTGAAGGTGCGGACCGGTGGAATTTCCGGTGCTGCCGACCGAGGCGATCTGCTGGCCGGCGGAGACGCTCTGCCCCGCCGAAACAGCCAGGGAAGAGGCGTGCATATAAATCGTGAACAGCCCGCCGCCATGATTGATCATCACATAATTGCCCATGGAGGCGCTGTAGCCCGCGGACAC
>ONQW01000029.1 GCA_900320025.1 uncultured Lachnospiraceae bacterium | reverse complement strand
CCGGAGGCATATGTAAAGGATTTCAGAATATCGCTTCGGCCGGATGGGAATTTTGACACGATCTGTGCCTCTGTCAGGGCTGCGGATGTCAGCGCCGATACGTATGGGGATGAGGAAGGCAGTCTGACGGCCCGCATCCGGATCCCCGAGCTGGAGATCGATGCGAAGTTCCCGCTCACGCATGGGAAGGGGAGCATCTGCATTCCCGCGTGCCCGGAGCTTTGGAGTCCGGAGAATCCGAAGCGGTATGACGTGACGCTCACGCTGGAGAAGGAAGAAGACGCGGAAGGACAGGACGTTTTGACCAAGGCTGACGGACAGGCTTTGCCAGACATGCCGGCTGGACCGGATGCACTGGAAGCGGCAGAAGGACGAATTGTTCTGGATGCGGTGACAGACAGGGTCGGCTTCCGGGAATTCCGGGTGAGAGACCGTCAGTTCTATCTCAACGGGAAGCGGATTTATCTCAGAGGAATCTGCTGCCATGAGGACAGCGACGACAACGGCCGGGCGCTGACGGCGAAGGAACTCGGCTGCAATTACATGCGGCTGGCCCATTATCCGCACCACGAGCAGATGGCGGAACTGGCCGATGAGATGGGCATGATGCTGTGGGAGGAGATTCCGGTTTACTGGGCAATCGATTTTGAGAATCCCGCAACATACGAAAATGCGGCAAATCAGCTGACGGAGCTGATTCAGCGGGATTATAACCGCGCGAGCGTCATCATCTGGTCTGTGGGGAATGAGAATCCGGATACGGACGCCCGGTTCTCCTTTATGAGCCGGCTTGCGGATCTTGCAAGGAGACTTGACAGCACGAGACAGATTTCTGCCGCATGCCTTGTTTCGGCGGACAATACGATCAGCGACCGTCTCGCGGCGCATCTCGATATCATCGGCCTCAATGAATACTGCGGCTGGTATACTCCGGATTACAGCTTCCTGACCGCACTCTTCTCCGGCTCGCATCCGGACAAGCCAGTCATCGTCTCCGAATACGGAGCAGGGGCAAAATACGGCCATCACGGCACGGCCGAGGATAAATTCACGGAGGAGGCGCAGGCGGAGATCTACCGGAGACAGCTAGCCGTGCTGGGAGCAACAGACTATGTGCAGGGCATGTCGCCGTGGATTTTGTTTGATTTCCGCTGCCCGCGCAGGGCGAATGCGCTGCAGAACTACTATAACCGCAAGGGCCTTGTGGATTCGGACAAAATCCACAGAAAGCAGGCATTTTCTGTGCTGCAGGCATTTTATCAGACACACTGGCGCGGGGAAGAGGAAGATTGAAAGCGGCGTTGATACGGCAACTCCGCCGTCATCTCGCGCTTCGCACCCGGTGATGAACCGCCGTCTTAGCAAACTGGCATTGGTGCCGCCGGCACCAATGTCCCGACCCGGGAGAAGGTCCCTTCGGGCATTGTTCCCGCGGCTGACGCATAGAGCGCGGCATTGGAGGTGAAAATGAAAGGGCAGGAACCAATGGGGGTCGGCGTCATCGGAGCCGGCGCAATCAGCGATATTTATCTGACGAATATGTCGCAGCATTTTCCGCAGCTGTCGGTGAAGGCTGTCAGCGCGGCGCATCTGGAGCACGCGGCGGCAAAGGCGGAGAAGTATGGAATCGACGCGTGCACCACGGAGGAGATGCTGGCGCGGGACGATATTGATCTGGCGGTCGTGCTGACGCCGGTCGGGACGCATGAGATGCTGATCCGGAAGGCACTGCTCGCCGGAAAGCATGTATATACGGAGAAGACTATCACGGATGATCCGGAAAAGGCGGCCGGGCTGCTGCAGCTGGCATCAGAAAAGGGAAGGATGCTGGGCAGTGCGCCGGACACCTTCCTGGGGCCTGCGCTGCAGACCGCAAGACAGGCCATTGACAGCGGCATGCTGGGAGAAATTCATTCCTTTGCGGTTTCCGCGAACCGGTGCAACGATATCCTGCTCTCCATGTTTTCTTTTCTTCGTCAGCCCGGTGCAGGCATCCTGTACGACTATGCGGTCTACTATGTCACGGCACTCGTCAGCCTGCTCGGTCCGGCGGCAGAAACCTGCGCGGTCACGGCGGCGCCGTATCTGACACACCGGAATATCCTTCCGGACAGCCCTGATTTTGGCAGGATCATGGACACGCCGAACGAGTCGGAGGTCTGCGCACTGCTGCGCCTCCGGAGCGGTATCACGGGGACCGTTCATCTCAATGCCGACTCCGCGGCGCAGGACCAGGCGTATTTTGCCATCTTCGGCACAAAGGGGATTCTCTATCTGCCTGATCCGAACGGATTCTGCGGAGAGGTCCGGTTCCTGCCGGCGATGCCGAAGGACTGGAGCCATGTTCTGATGGAAACTCTTCCGCAGAAGACGGTGCCGATGACGAATATGCGCGGCATCGGACCGGCGGAGATGGCGGATGCCATCCGCGCGGGCAGAATGAACCGCGCCTCCGCGGAAATGGCATATCATGTGCTCGAAATTCTGACAGCGATGCTGAGGAGTAATCAGACGGGCGGGTTTGTCAGCATTGCCTCTTCGTGCAACCGGCCTGAACCGATGCCCGCCGATTTTCAGATGCAGTGAGGAGCATCAGCGCTGCGGAGGCGCCACGCCAGGGCAAAATATGGATGACAGGCAGGGCTCTCTGGCAGGCAGGGACCCTGTAGCAGGCAAGGACCTGTGGCAGGCAGGGATCCTCTGGCAGGCAGGAAGCGTCTTGCTGCAGGATGTCGGATCAAGGGACGGCCAGGCGGACTGGCGCAGACCGGATGAAAGTGTGGGAAAGTCGATGAGTGCGGCGGGGAAGAGCAGAACGAGGGATATGACGCAGGGAGCGATCACGAAGGAGCTGATCCTGTTTTCTCTGCCGCTGCTCCTCGGAAATATTTTTCAGCAGTTTTACAGCACAGTGGACAGCGTAGTCGTTGGAAATTTTGTCAGTGCGGATGCGCTGGCCGCGGTGACGATGACCGGATCTGCGGTGAACACGCTGGTTGGGTTCTTCATGGGAATGTCGACCGGCGCCAGTGTCGTGATCTCCCAGAAGTTCGGCGCCCATGACCGCTGTCAGCTCCGCAAGGCGGTACACACCTCTCTGGTCGGAACTTTCTTCCTCGGCCTTGTACTGATGGCAGCCGGGTATGCGGCAACGCCGCTTCTGCTGCGGATTATGTCATGCCCGGAGTCGATTCTGCCCCTAGCGACGAGTTATCTGCGCATTTATTTTCTCGGTATCGAGGGACTGATGTTCTACAACATGACCTCGGGAATTCTGCGGGCAGTCGGCGATTCGCGCAGGCCGCTGTATTTCCTGATCCTGACAAGCCTCGTGAATGTCGTACTGGATCTGGTCTTTGTGCTCTGCTTTCACTGGGGTGTCGCCGGTGTGGCCTGGGCGACCATCCTTTCGCAGTTTCTGTCCGCCTTTCTCGGAATGGCTGTGCTGCTGCGCAGCCAGGAGGATTATCGTGTCCGGTGGAACGAGATGAAGGCGGACCGGCGTCTGCTCGGTCAGATTGTCCTGATCGGACTTCCTGCCGGGCTGCAGAATGCCATCATTTCGTTCTCAAACGTATTTGTTCAGGGATATATCAATCGATTCGGCAACGCGAGCGCCGCCGGCTGGGGAGCCTACGGCAGGGTGGATGCCTTTACCATGCTGCCGCTCCAGAGCGTCGCGCTCGCGGTCACAACCTTCACGGGGCAGAATGCAGGCGCCGGGAATCTGGACCGGATCCGGAAGGGAATCAGCCGTTCCATCGGACTGTCTGTGGTCCTGACGTATGCGATCTGTACACTGGAGTTTTTCGCCGCCCCGGGCATTGTGTCGCTGTTTAACGGCGATCCGGATGTCATCCGGTACGGTGCGCTGTTCATCCGGCTCAACTGCCTGTTTGACGGCGTGGCGGCGCTGAATCAGATTCATGCCAGTGCGCTGCGCGGCGTGGGAGACTCAAAGGCTCCGATGCTGATCATGATCTTTTCCTTTGTCGTTTTCCGGCAGATTTATCTCTTCTGCATCACGCGGGTGATCGATTCCATCGTTCCGGTATCGCTTGGATATCCGGCGGGCTGGCTCGTCTGCTCGCTGATCATGGCGGTCTATTTCCGAAAGAGCGGCTGGGAGAGGCGGGTGCGCGCGGTTTCGGGGACGCTGCGGGATAATGTCTGATGGCAGAGGTGTGTTTGGCTTTGGGAAAATGCAGGGGAGCGATGTGGGATGAACAGAGATGATCTGGGTATGCAGCTTCCTCCTTCTGTGTCGCTGGTGCGGGAAGCAGAGGGGCTGACGCTGAAGGGAGACGGTCTGTGCCTGCGGGGTGATTTTCATCATCTGCTTCCGCGGATTCGGCCGGACAATCTGAACCGGGAACTTCTGGTGCGGGCGGCAAAATTCCGCGGCCTCGACCCGGACCGGATGCTGGCGCTCGATGCGACGGCGGGGTTGGGGGAGGATTCCTTTCTGCTTGCCGCGGCCGGTTTTACAGTGGATCTGTATGAGCAGGATCCGGTGATCGCGGCGCTCCTGGCGGATGCGCTGGCGCGGGCAGATGAAGACGCGGTGCTCCGGGATATTGTCCGGCGGATGCGTTTTCACGAAGGGGACAGCGTGCAGGCGATGCAGAAAATCGACAGAGAGCATGCCCCTGCCGTGATTTATCTTGATCCGATGTTCCCGGAGAGACGCAAGAGCGCATCCGTGAAAAAGAAATTCCAGCTGCTTCACCGTTTGGAACGCCCCTGCGGGGAGGAAGAGGAGCTGCTGCGGGCGGCGATCGGGGCGGGGCCCGGAAGGGTCATTATCAAAAGACCCGGAAAGGGACCGGTGCTTGCCGGCGTCAGGCCGTCCTATACTCTGGCTGGGCGGGCGGTGCGCATGGATGTTATCGTTCCGTGTGAGGGTGGAATGAAATGAATGTTCTGGCAAATTATCATACGCACACGGTGTTCTGCGACGGAACCGATTCTGCGGAAGCGGTGGCTGACCAGGCGCTGCGGTATGGCATGCATGAGCTTGGCTTCTCCGGTCACATGGACCCGGATATTCACATGGACTGGCAGGCCTATACAGGAACAATCCGAAGGCTGCAGGAACAGTACAGGGGCCGGCTGGATATTCTTCTCGGCGTGGAGCTGGACGGTCTGTATGATGTGTGGACCAGCGGGCAGCTGCGGTGTCAGAAGGGAAAAAGGCCGCATGGAATCGGTGTCTGCGCCCCTGCGGTGATCCGGCGCGATGCGGAGTATATCATCGGATCGACGCATTTCCTGGACGTCGCCTCTCCGGAACCGATGGGAGTGGATGTTTCCGGGGATGTCATTCAGACGCTGATCCGGGAGTATTTTGGCGGGGACGCCTATGCCATGGCACGGGCATACTATGATCTGGAGGCACAGGTCGCGGACCGGACAGGCTGTACCTTTGTCGGCCACTTTGACCTGATCACGCGGTTCAATGATGCACTGCATTTTCTGGATGAGGAGGACCCCCGCTATACGGGACCGGCGCTGGAGGCGATGGAGTACCTGGTGCAGAAGAGGGTGCCCTTTGAGATTAACTGCGGCGCGGTGAACCGGGGAAGAAAGCGGGAGCCATATCCGAATTGTTTCCTGCTTCGAAAACTGTATGAATTTGGCGGAGAGGTTCTCCTGAGTGCGGATGCGCATCAGAAGGAGCTGCTTCTCGGCGGATTTGACAGAGCGCAGGAGTGGGCGGCGGCAGCAGGATTTGAATATTGTCTGATTCTGAAACACGATCAGAATGGCACGGTGGTGTGGGATCATGTGGCTTTGTCATGAAAACGGGGTCTGTCGCAGCCTCTTTTCCACCCGCAAACCCTTTTTGCCAGGACATTCCATGACGTAGGAGAGCGTATGGCAAGTTTTTTTCGAAAACCAGGGCGGTTATCCGGCCGTGCTCTGTTTCTCCTGTTCTTTGCATGGTTCTTTTCTTCAGCAGGGGAAACGGCCGGACTGCTTCTATCCGGCAGGGGCGATGGCAGTTCCGGGCGCAGTGTTCTGCTCCAAAGTCTCGTTTCCGGGCTGGTCCTTGGTGCAGGAGCGGCTCTCAGCTGCTGGATTCTTTATGATATTCTGAAGGGCGCAGCGCGGACAGACAAACAGCCGGATGAGGGCAGCCGTTATTTTTCATCTCTTCCGGGACTTACGGCCGGGATCCTGTTCTGCTGGCTTCCCTGCTGGCTTGCCTATTATCCTGCGATTTATTCCTATGACGGAGAGCCGCAGCTGATTCAATATACGACGCATACGTTCAACAATCATCACCCGATCTTTCATACGCTGTTTCTCGGAGGATGCTACAGCGCCGGGAAGTTTCTGCGCGCACATGGCATACCGATAGACGGCATGGCGCTGTACGCTCTGCTTCAAATGATCTGCCTTGCCTGGTCTATGGCAAAATGTGTGCAGTTCCTTGCATCAAGGCGGATCGGAAAGCCGTATCTTCTGCTCACATTTCTCTGGTTCGCGTTTTTTCCGGTGCATCCGCTCATGGCGGTCAGTACAACCAAGGACACGCTATTTACCGCCTTTCTTCTGCTGTTTCTCGTGTCGTTCGCAAAATTACTTTTCTGCAACCAGCGGTCCGGCCTGCCTCGAGACAGGAAAACAGAGGAGGAAGACAGGCTGAAAGAGAAAGGAGACAGGCTGACAGAGAAGGGTGGCAGGCTGACGGAGAAGGGACAACTCCGGACAGATTCATCCTGTCAGGAAAGCACCGGAGGTCTGCCGAAAGGCCTGCTGGCTGAAATGGCGGCGGATGGGCTGTTTCTCTGCCTTTTCCGGAAAAACGGTCTCTTCATGATGGCAGGAACAGCACTTGCCCTGCTGATCGTGTTCCTGGTGCAGAGAGAAAGACGCAGGCGGGCGGGTGTTATGTTGGCGCTGATTCTCGGTGTCTGCACTGCCTTTCTTGTAAGCGACCGCCTTCTCGTCTCGGTCACCGGCGCTGCCCGGGGAGAAGCGGCAGAGACCCTGAGTCTTCCGCTGCAGCAGATCGCGCGCACCTACAAGAGCAGCGGAAACGCGCTGTCCGAAGAAGATATGGCTGCCATCAACCGATATATTTCCGAAAAGGGACTGGATCAGTACCGCCCGTCCATCTCGGACGGCGTGAAACAGTATTTTGACAATGCCGCGTTTCGGAAAGACCCGGGCGGATTCTTTCGGATCTGGTACAGGCTCGGAAGAAAATATCCCGGTTCCTATGCGGCTGCACTGCTGTATCAGACGATGGGGGCATGGTTCCCGACGGATATCTCTCACTGTGAGGTTTACCGGGACTGGTGGCGCAACCGGACCGGCTATCTGATCACGGACGCGGTACCGGTGTTCGGGGGATATGATTTTATGCAGAAGGAGAATCTGCTTCCTGCGGTCAGAAATTTCTATGAGGCCATTGCCACACGATGCGTATACAGGAAGTTTTTCCCGACCCTGATGCTTTTCTCCCCGTTCCTGTATTGTTTCGGAACGATTCTGCTGAGTCTGACGCTCCTCTTGCAGCACAAGCGGAGACAGTTCCTGATTGCTGTGCCGCTGCTCGTGAACTGGTGTATGCTGCTGGCAGGTCCCTGCATCCTTGTTCGCTATGTCTATCCCTTTATGGCGGCTTTTCCGCTGCTGATTGCTGCGGTGGAGGAAGAGAAGAGAGAAAGAAGAAAGGAGGATGTAATTGTTGCGTAAAAATTAGGCGCGAAGTTCCCAATTTTGTGCCATATTTGCTACAATAAAATCAGCTGAACGGAGTATCACAGGTGGTATGACCATCTGCCAGGTCATGTCTTATTGCTGTCATGACAGGAGTCCCGATATTGTTCCCGCGGTATGTTCTGTGCCGGGCGGACAGGAGGGGGAGTCGGTACGCGTGGAAGCAAAATAAAACAAGGAGAGTGTCCTATGGTCAATAATGAGATGCTGGCAATGATCCTTGCCGGCGGCCGCGGCAGTCGTCTGAAGGATTTGACGAACAAGGTCGCGAAGCCGGCGATTTCCTTTGGCGGAAAGTATCGCATCGTAGACTTTCCGCTCAGCAACTGTGCGAACAGCGGCGTCAGCACAGTGGGTGTTCTGACGCAGTATGAGCCGGTGCTGCTCAACAGCTATGTGGCGGGCGGAAGAAATTGGGGCCTCGACACCAGAAACGGCGGTGTCTATGTACTGCCGCCCAGGGAGAAAGCGGAGTCCGGACTGAATGTCTACCGCGGCACGGCGGACGCGATCACGCAGAATATCGATTTCATTGATCAGTACGATCCGGAATATCTGCTGGTTCTCTCCGGCGATCACATTTATAAGATGAATTACGCCAAGATGCTGGCCTTCCACAAGGAGAACAAGGCCGACGCGACGATCGCGGTGATCGGAGTGCCGATGAAGGAGGCCTCGCGCTTTGGAATCATGAACACGGACGGGAACGGTCATATCGTGGAATTTGAGGAGAAGCCGGAGCATCCGAAGAGCAATCTCGCCTCGATGGGAATCTACATCTTTTCCTGGAAGGTGCTGCGCAGGCTCCTGATCTCAGACAAGACCAATGCGGAATCAAGCCATGATTTTGGCAAGGATATCATTCCGACTCTTCTCGGGGACGGCCGCAGGCTGATGGCTTACGAGTTCAAGGGGTACTGGAAGGATGTCGGAACCATCGACTCGCTGTGGCAGGCGAACATGGACCTTCTGGATGAGAAGAGCGCACTGAATCTGGATGACGATCACTGGAAGATTTACACCGAGGATGCGACGGAGATCCCGCAGTTTATCGGACCGGATGCCTCCATCGATGAGGCATATATCACCCAGGGCTGTCATGTGGAGGGCGCTGTCCGCAGGTCGGTTGTCTTCACCGGAGCCAATGTGGGGCCGGAGGCACAGGTGTGCGACTCTGTCCTGATGCCCGGATCACAGATCGGCAGGGGAGCAAAGGTGATCCGCTGTCTGGTAGCCAACAATGTCAGAATCGCTCCAGGGGCGACGGTGGGAAGCGCCGGCAGTGAATCGATCACGCTGGTAGCACACGACGTGAAGGAGGCGGAATAAGATGATCAGTGCATTCGGAATCGTGAATTCCTCCAACGGCCGTTACCATGTTGAGGGACTTGAGGACTATCGTCCGATTGGTGCGTTCTCGTTCCTCGGAAGATACCGGGTGATCGACTTTCCGGTCTCCAATCTGTCCAACAGTGATATCGACCGCATTCAGGTTTATGTCAGTCAGAATCCCCGCTCTCTGGCGGAGCATCTGAGCTACGGGCAGCATTACAATATCAATGCCAAGCGCGGCAAGCTGCAGCTATTGTTCAATCAGGACAGCCGTGTGAACCCGATCTATAATACGGACATCTGTGCCTACCATGACAACCTCGATGTGATCAGGCGGATGCAGCAGGACTATGTGGTCATCACGGCCGGAAACTGGATTTTTACAGAGAATTTCCAGGATCTGCTGGAGACCCATGTGGCCAGCGGCGCGGATGTGACGCTCCTGTATCACAAGGCATCGACAGCGGACCGTCATTACCGCAACTGCAATATTCTGGAGCTCAACCGGCAGAAGGGCGTGAAGAGCATCAAGCCGAATGATCTGACGCAGGAGAACCGGAATGTCTTCATGGATACCTATGTCATGAGCAAGAACCGGTTCATTGACCTGATCGAAAAGGCGGTTGCAAAATCATCCATTTACAATCTGACGGATATCCTGAACGCGGAGAATGACGAGCTGGATATCCGCGGCGTGCAGCACAAGGGAAGCTATGTGGCATCGATCTACGATGTCAAGAGTTATTTTGATGCGAATATGAATCTGCTGGACTATGATGTAGCCGCCGATCTTGTGAATGCAAAGTGGCCGATATACACGCAGACGACAGACGCCAGTCCGGTGCATTATTTCAAGGGCGCAGAGGTCAGGAATTCCATGATCGCCAACGGCTGTATCATCCGCGGAACCGTGGAAAATTCGATCATCGGCCGCGGCGTGACCATTGGAAAGGGTGCGGTCGTGAAGCATTGCATGGTGCTCAGCCATTCCGTGATCGGCGACGGGGTCCACATCGAGAATCAGATCGTCGATAAATGGGCGCAGGTCCTTCATGTCAGAGATCTCAGCGCGACCGAGGAAGATCCGGGTTACATTCGGAGAGAAGACGTTCTGTAAGAGGATGCGTGGAAGCTGTACGGAATCAGATAGCAACAAACTGACATTGGTGCCGCTGGCACCAATGTCCCGGTCCGGGTGAAAGCCTGTTCAGGCGCTTTACCCGCGGACGCCGCAAAAGGTGCGGCACGGAGAAAAAACATGGCATATGAATTGCAGGAGGCCCGCCGTCTGGTTCTGGAGGCGGGCCGCAGGATGCAGCGCGACGGGCTCATCGCCCGCACATGGGGCAATATCAGCGCGAGAATTTCAGAAACGGAGATGGTGATCACGCCGAGCGGACGCTCCTATGATTCCCTCGTTCCGGAGGATATTGTCAGAGTCAATATCAGCGATGGAACATGGGCGGAGGAGACGGCAGCCGGGCGAAAACCGGTAAAGCCGTCCAGTGAGAAGCTCGTTCATATGGCAATTTATCAGGAGCGGCCGGGGGTGAATTTCATCATTCACACGCATCAGGCGTACGCCTCCGCGCTCGGTGTTCTCGGAAGAGAACTGGGAGATCCGGTCATGCCATGTGCCGGTTATGGAATGAATGCAACCCGTCTCCTGCAGGAAAATGTCGCAGCGGCAGCGAAGAGACACCCGGAGGCTCCATGGGTGCTGATGAAGAACCACGGCGCTGTGGTGTTCGACTCGTCCTATGAGGCGGCGGCAGAGGATGCCAGAGCATTGGAAATGGAGGCGCGGGATGAATACCGGCGGCTTGCCGGGGATGTTCCGGATATGTCCTTTGGCCTCACTGCGTCAGAAACGGATGGAATTCTTCGATATCAGGAGAAGCTTTCCTGTCAGGATGTTCTGCCCGGCCTGTGTGTGTGGAAAGTGACTTCTCCGGTTGTGCGTGCAGCTGCCCGAACAGGGGAGCCGATGCCGGCGTATCTCGACGACATGGCCCAGATTTCCGGCCCCGTTGTGGCCTGCGCCGAAGAACAGTCGTGGAGGGAAGAGGCAGAGCACAGACTGGGTGTGGAGAAGGACACCGCGCTGCTTATCCGCGGGATCGGCGCGGTCTGCGCAGGAGCGAATGAGGAGGAGGCAGGCGCAGTTGCCATGGTTCTTGAGAAAAATGTGCTTGCATCTCTGCTGGCAGAGAAACGCAGGCAGGAGGGGGAGCAGGTTTCGGTTCTCGACAGCCGTGCAGCGGAAGAGGATCGGAAGAGCTACCTGGAGCATTACTCGAAACTGATGCATTGAACGCATACACTGAATCAGAGTGTGATGTGTCGCCGGAAAAGTTGAAGAGAAAGTAGAGAGAAAGCAGGAAGGAAATTCCATTCTGTGGTTTCTGCCGCGGATTGCGAGAAGGACAGAGCAGCGAAGTAAATTACAGGCGCCCGACGGGCGCAGGAAAAAGCAGGAGGCCGCTCAACATCGAGTGCAAAGCACGAAATGTTGAGCGGCCTCCTTCGATTCTTTCTGCACGATTCATTATTGCGCAGGCTGACCATTGCCGGCATCCGCAGCCGACTGAGCTCCGGTATCGGTGCCCGGCTGGGCGGCTGCCGTGCCGCCATTGTTCTGCCCTGCCTGGGCAGTGGCATCACCGGCAGTATTCTGTCCGGTCTGAGCGGCCGCGTCACCGCCATCGCCAGCTCCTGTGCCTGAGCTGGTCCCATCGCCGGCAGATGCACCGGCCGCCGCGGCAGCAGCCATCTGCTGTTGATTGACCACAGCGTTGTTGTAGTTGGTCTGTGCCTGATTGACCGCTGCCTGGGCATTGTCGATCGCCGACTGATCTCCAGACTGCTGTGCCGCCACCAGCTTGCTCTGTGCATCCTGCAGGGCTGCTGTCGCAGACTGCAGGATGAGGTTCGCCTCATCGAGGTTGGCGGCCGCCTCCGACTGGGCGTTCTTCGCATCGAGCTCCGCCTGTTCCTGTCGGACTTTGGCCTGTCCCTCGGGCGTTGCCATGAAAGCGGCGGTATGCTCACAGGTCTGTCCCACCTTATCCGGATCAATGGTCAGGACGCCCTGCACCTTGAACGGGCAGGCATCCGCTGCAGGCAGTCCGCTGTAGGCACAGATCAGGCCGGAGTAGTGCACATTACAGGTCTTCGTAGGAACAGTATCCTTGTCAAAATACTCTGTGCCGAGGGTTGCATCACACAGTCCCGGCACGGGTAGAAGGCCGGATGCGGTGCATATGGTTTTCTGAACAATGCCGTCCGGCTGTTCGAAGTCCTCATAGGCGAGTCCCTCATGGATCTTTTCCATGCAGCCGCGCCAGATTTTCTGTGCAAGCGCGCGCTTTTCGGAGTTGTTGAGCTTGGTGTTGTCGTCATAACCGCACCAGGCCGTCGCCGTGTAGTAGTTTGTGTATCCGGCGAACCATTCATCGTTGTAGTCTGATGTGGTACCCGTTTTCCCGGCGATGGCGGTCGTGCCGAAGTCTGTCCTGGTACCGGTGCCCTTCTTTACCACATCCTCCATGGCAGAGGTGAGCAGCCAGGCAGTGGTCGCCTTGAGGACACGGTGGCTGTTGGAATCATTGACCTGCGTGTTGTCGATGATGATGTTGCCATCGTGGTCTGTGATCTTTGTATAGAGCTTCGGCTTGATGTATATGCCTCCGTTTGCGATGGATGCATAGGCAGCGTTCAGTTCATAGTTCTTCACACCCTTTGTGATACCGCCCAGGGCGAGTGTGAGCTGTACGTCCGAGTACACTTTTCCATTGATGGTCGCATTGTCCACCAGCGTGGAGATGCCGAAATCAAGGCAGTAATCATAGCCAAGTCTCGGCGTGATCTGCTCGAGCGTCTTGACTGTGACGATATTCATGGAATCCTGAATTCCGCGCCGCAGGGAGGAAAGACCGCGATAGGCTTCTCCATACCAGTTGCGCACCTGCGTGCCGTCCGGATAGGTGTAGGGGGCGTCATCCTGCGTTGTGGCGAGTGTCAGACCGGCGCTGTCCAGGGCAGGCGCATAGGTGGACAGAATTTTGAAGGTGGAACCAGGCTGACGGTAGGTGTCTGTGCAGCGGTTCAGGGTTCTGCTCGCCGTCTTCTGGCCGCGCCCGCCGACCATCGCAAGAATTTCACCGGTGTGCTGATTCTCCACAGTGAAAGAAATCTGCGGCTGCGGCGCGATGTTGACCGATTCGCCGGCGACCGTATCCCCGGCTTTCACCATTGCGTTCTTATATTGCTCCGCCATGGCCTTCGCGTCTTCTTCGCTTGCGAACTCCAGAGAGCTGCCGAGGTTATTTTCCTTCATCCAGGAAAGCATCATGTTGGAGCTGTAGTTTGTCATGGTGCCGGAGGAATCGCGGACAGACAGCTGGTAATCAAGGAGGTACGTGGTATCCGCCGGGTAGTTGGATTCATCAGAGCAGTAGTCGTCACAAATCTGCTGGATCTTTGCATTCTGCGTGGAGTAAATATTCAGACCGCCGGAGTAGAGCAGCGTGTATGCCTGTGATTCCGTGTAGCCGTTGTTCTGTAGGTCTTCCAGAACCTGGTTCGTGAGGGCGTCGACGAAGTAGGAGTTAACTTCCTGATCCTCCGTCTGGGTGTCGATGACCTGAATACGGGAATAGACATCATCCGCGACCGCCTCATCATATGCGGCCTGGTCGATATAGCCCTGTTCAAGCATATATTCCAGAACGGTAGCGCGGCGCTCCGCGTTCTTTTCCGGATAGACGATGGGATCATATTTTGTCGGATTCTGTGTGATGCCGGCGATGACGGCGCATTCCGACAGATTGAGGTCACTCACCGATTTGCCAAAATAGCGCAGAGAAGCTGCCTGGACGCCATAGCAGCCATGGCCCAGGTTGATGGTGTTCATATAGTTGATCAGGATGTCGTCCTTGCTCATCTTCTTTTCGAGCTCGACGGCGAGGTACTGTTCCTGAATTTTACGCTTCACGCTCTCGGTAAACGTCTCACTGGTCCAGCCGGTGAAGACGTTGTTCTTGATGAGCTGCTGGGTGATGGTGGAAGCGCCCTCGGAAAAATTTCCGGTCGTGATGCCTTTGACGGCAGCACGGAGAATACCCTGAATATCAATGCCGTTGTGATCGTAGAAGCGGTCATCCTCGATGGCGACAAAGGCGTGCTGCAGGTCCTTGGGAACCTGGTCGATGGTCACCGGAATGCGGTTGGAATCGGTGGAGACAAGTTTGGCGGTCTGATTGCCGTCACTGTCGTACACGAACGTGGAGTACCCGGTGGGGGTCACGTCGATGTTGCCGATATCAGGCGCAGAATCGATAATAGAGCGGAAGGCTCCGATTCCGACACAAAGCGCGAGGATGATGACGGCCAGAATGACGATCAGAAGAATCTGAAGCGCCGCGAGAGCAGCCTTTCTTTCCCTCTTCTGTGTTTTGCCTGTGAGGCGGCGCTGTTTTGCCGCTACGCTGTCTCTGCTGTAATTTGCATTCATTCTCTTAGATGTAATCAATCCTTTCTGGGTCGGCGCGGGGAAAAATCTGGTTCCGCCGCATAATTACAGATATTATATCATAAAGACAAAACACACGCATAATCGGCAGATATGGCTGGTCTGCGCGCATAAGGCAGATGTGTCTGATCTGCGGGTGGTTTGGTTTATCCGGGCATTTCAAAGTCCGGAAGTTTTCAAAAGCCCGGAAGAGACAGGACACAATGCGTCAGGGCGATTCCGGGCTTATCCTGGCGTTTCGGCATGTTATTCAGTGATTCATCGGGAGGATTTCAATGGCAGAGACGGGCAGCTGTAGGATTATTACAAGCCCCGGCTATGGCGGGGTTGAGGAGAAAAATTCAAGGTTTCTATCGGAGGCACTTTTTGTGGATTCCGAGGAGGCGGCGCGGAGCGAGCTCGCGCGGGTCCGGAAACAATATTATGATGCCAGGCATCACTGCAGTGCGTGGATTATCGGGCCGGGAGGAGAGACGGTGCGGTCCGGAGATGACGGAGAGCCGGCCGGGACGGCGGGCAGGCCGATCCTTGAGGTGATCCGCGGCGCCGGCGTGACCAACGCTATGGTGGTGGTCACCCGGTATTTCGGCGGCACGCTTCTCGGTACCGGCGGCCTGGTCCGGGCATATACCGCGAATATGAGAAGGTACGGCGATACCTTGCGCAGAAGGGCCTTGCCCCGGTGCAGACGGACTATACGGACAAGGTGTTCCTCCGGATTCCGGTGCGGCTCGGGGAACTGGAGAATACGGAGCGGGAGATCACCTCGCTCACTGCCGGCAAATGCCGGCTTTCCAGAGCGGGGAGAGAGTATTATCCGGCCAGTTGAGCAGTACCTTCGCAGGAATCAAGTCCTCAGGGATCAGAGAAATGGGAGCTGTCTCTGACTGCAGAAAATTCCTGATTTCACGTGGCAGTACTTCCTCTGGATACAGAAAAAACAGAAGCTGCCGCAGCTTACACGGATTTTACAGTTGGAAATGTTGACACGTGTTTCCGGGACTCGTAAAGTTACGGGAGAAGTCCCGGGGACAAGGGCGGGGCGTATGTGCAGGTATCATCCCGGGAACATGGGCGAGGCGTATGTGCAGGTATCATCCCGGGAACACGGGCGAGACGTGTATGCGGGAGAAGTCCCGGGAATACGGGTGAGACATTTCTCTGAAGGGAGGTGGTTATCCATGGAACAACCAGCCGGTTTATCTGACAGTTCTGTGCCGCGATCGTATTTTGCATGGATAACGTCACTGCCCTGCGCAGTGCAAAGAGGAAAATGCCAATGGATACAGAGGAGAGGAATGCTGCGGAAACGCTGAAGGAGCTGCTGGACACCAAACAATATACGGTTCTCCGTCAGACGATGGAGGATATGCAGGACGCGGATATCGCGGCTGTCATGGATGAGATGGAGGACGAGGATACCCTGAAGATGTTCCGCCTTCTGCCCAAGGACATGGCAGCGGATGTGTTCGCACAGCTGGAGATTGACGCGCAGCAGTACATCATTCAGTCTCTTTCCGAGAGCGAGTCGGCCAGTGTCATCGACAATCTGATGGCAGATGACGCGACGGACCTTCTGGAGGAGATGCCCGCAAATGTCGTCCGCAAAATTCTGGCGAACGCCAAGCCGGAGACAAGAGCGGATATCAACCGTCTGATGCAGTATCCGGAGGACTCGGCCGGCAGCATTATGACGGTCGAGTACGTGGACCTGAAGGAGGAGATGACGGTCGCGGATGCAATCGAGCGCATCCGGACGATCGGACTTGACTCCGAGACCATCAATATCTGCTATGTGGTCGACAAGCAGCGGATTCTGAAGGGAACGGTGGCGCTGCGGTATCTTCTCATCCGTAAGAATGATGAGAAGATCGGGGACATCATGAATGAAAACGTGGTCAGCATCACGACCACGACGGATCAGGAGGAGGCGGCGGCTCTCTTCAAGAAATATGATTTTACAGCCATGCCGGTGGTCGACAACGAGGACCGGATGGTGGGAATCATCACCATCGATGATGTGGTCGATATCATTGACGAGGAGGCCACCGAGGATATCGAGAAAATGGCCGCCATCATCCCCACGGAGAAGCCTTATTTCAGGACGACGACGCTGGATACATATAAGAAGCGCATGCCCTGGCTGCTGATTCTGATGATCTCGGCCACCTTTACCGGCAAAATCATCACGAGCTATGAGAATGCGCTGGCAGCCTGCACGGTGCTGACGGCCTATATCCCGATGCTGATGGATACCGGCGGCAATTCCGGATCGCAGGCCAGCGTCTCCATCATCCGCGGACTGTCCCTGAAGGAAATTGAGTTCCGGGATTTTTTCCGGGTTATCTGGAAGGAAATGCGGGTCGCGGTTCTGTGCGGTCTGACCCTGGCCGGCATCAATTTCATCAAGCTGATGCTGCTTGACCGGATCACGGTGCCGGTGGCGCTTGTTGTGTGCATCACCATGGTGTTCGTGGTGCTCTTTGCCAAGTGCATCGGCGCGGTCCTGCCTCTCGTGGCGGACCGGCTGGGCTTTGACCCGGCAGTCATGGCAAGTCCGCTCCTCACCACAATTGTGGATGCGGTATCGCTGCTGATATATTTCAGTATTGCGACAAGACTGCTGCACCTTTGAACAGAACAGGCAGGACTTTGATAAGAGCAGAGTATTCTATTTCAGGAAATGAAATAAAACAAAGGCCGGAGACATCTGATGCTTGGGAATCAGATGTCTCCGGCCTGATTTTTTCAGGGATTTTCGCATCTCGCGGGGAGTGATCCGGCGCAGAAGAAAGCTCTGTATGGGAAAATCTGGCGCGGATGCCGGACGCAGCCAGACGCGGAATTTATGATTTTGCATTGGCGGAAATTTCCGCTCTCTTCCGCATCCTCGCGTCAAGGATTTTCTTGCGGATGCGAAGGCTCTTCGGTGTCACCTCGAGCAGCTCGTCGGTGTCGATGAAGTCGATGGCCTGCTCCAGGGAGAGGATCTTCGGCGGAACGAGACGGAGCGCTTCGTCAGAAGCGGAAGTGCGGGTGTTTGTCAGGTGCTTGGTCTTGCAGACATTGCAGAAGACATCCTCGCCCTTGCCGGCCTCACCGATCACCATGCCGGCGTACACCTCGGTGCCGGGGGTGATGAACAGATTGCCGCGTTCCTGCGCGTTAAACAGACCGTATGTCACGGCGGTCCCGGCCTCAAAGGCGATCAGGGAACCCTGCTTGCGATATTCGATGTCGCCCTTGTACGGCTCGTAATCCTTGAAGATGGTATTCATGATGCCGGTTCCCTTGGTATCGGTCAGGAAGGAATCATGATAGCCGATCAGGCCGCGTGAAGGGATCTCAAATTCCAGGCGGGCGTAGCCCCGTTCTGAGCGGTGCCCATGTTCACGAGCATTCCCTTGCGCTCGGACAGCTTGCTGATAACCGCGCCGGAGTAGTCCTCGGGCACGTCGATGTAGCAGGATTCTATGGGCTCGAGCTTCTTGCCGTTTTCATCAGTCTTGAAAATAACCTCGGGCTTGCCGACGGCAAACTCATATCCCTCGCGGCGCATCATTTCAATGAGGACGGACAGATGCAGCTCGCCGCGGCCGGACACCTTGAATGCATCGGTTGAGTCGGTGTCCTCGACGCGGAGGGAGACATCGGTGTTGAGCTCCCGGTAAAGACGGTCTCTCAGATGGCGGGATGTGACGAATTTGCCCTCTCGTCCTGCGAGCGGAGAGTCGTTGACCCGGAACTCCATGCTGATGGTGGGCTCTGAAATCTTCTGGAACGGGATGGCAACCGGATTCTCCGGGGAGCAG
>ONQW01000215.1 GCA_900320025.1 uncultured Lachnospiraceae bacterium | reverse complement strand
GGTGAATGTCCAGGTCATCATGGAGCGGCTCGGAGGCGGCGGGCATATGAATATCGCCGGCTGCCAGATGGAGGATGTGACTGTTGCGGAAGCGATCGGCACATTGAAGCGGACGATCGACGAGATGATCGCGGACGGAGAAATTTCGTGACGCAGGCTAAAAAGGGAAGAACTCCGGGAAAGTTATTGCAAGAAGGATTGATTTGGAGGTTTTGGAATGAAGGTCATTTTACTGAAGGATGTGAAGCCGCTCGGAAAAGAGGGGCAGATTGTGAATGTCAGCGACGGGTATGCGAGAAATGCGCTGCTCCCGAAGGGGCTTGCGGTGGAAGCCACGGACAAGAATAAGAACGATCTGAAGCTGAAGAAGCAGCACGAGGACAAGCTCGCGGCACAGCGGCTGGCCGAGGCACAGGAGCTTGCAAAGAAGCTTGAGGGCATTAAAATCAGCGTCCGGATGAAGAAGGGCGAGGGTGACAAGGCCTTCGGCTCCGTAAGTTCCAAGGAAATCGCAGAGGAAGCGAAGAAGCAACACGGCCTTGAACTCGATAAGAAAAAGATTCAGCTGGACGAGCCGATCCGTACCTTCGGGATGCACCAGGTTCCGATCCGGCTGCATCCACAGGTGACCGGGACACTGTATGTCCTAGTGCAGGAAATGTAAGGAACTGAGGTGTGATGAGCCGTCTGTTTTTCAGGCGGCTCATGTGTTCTGGAAACGGCCTGCGCGTTCTGGAAACAGCCCATGCATTCTGGAAGCGGCCTGTGCGTTCTGGGGACTGTCCATGTATTATGGAAACGGCCTGCGCGTTCTGGGATCTGTCCATGCATTCTGGAAGCGGCCTGTGCGTTCTGGGGACTGTCCATGCATTTTGGAAGCAGCTCATGCGCTCAGAAAATGAATAAGGAATATCAGTATGCCTGACGAGGAAGTTGTCAAAAGAATACTGCCTCACAGTATGGAGGCGGAGCGGTCGGTGCTGGGGTCCATGATCATGGACGCAGATGCGGTGGAAGCGGCCAGCGAGATTCTGTCCAAGGATGATTTCTATCTCCATCAGAATGGAATCATTTTTGAAGCAATTCTGGAATTGTACCGCAGCAATACAGAGATTGACTCTGTCACGCTTCAGACGAAGCTCGAGGAAAAGAATCTGCCGCCAGAGACCTGCAATGCAAGATTTATTGAGCAGCTCGTGGCGGAGGTCCCCACTTCAGCCAACGTGCGCTCCTATGCCAATATCGTCTCGGAAAAGGCGGTTTTGAGGCGTCTGATTCAGAGCAGCGAGGAAATAGAGAAGGACTGCTTCGCCGGCACGAAGAGCATTGACGCGATCATGGACGGCGCGGAGAAGCGGATTTTCGATCTGACGCAGCGCCGCGGCATCTCGGAATTTACGCCGATCCGGGATATCGTGATGAACGCGGTTGCCAAAATTCAGGAGGCATCGCTTCTTGAGGGCAATATCACAGGTGTTTCCACGGGATTTACGGACCTCGACAACCAGCTCGCCGGGCTGCAGCCCGCTGATCTGATTTTGATTGCAGCAAGACCGTCCATGGGAAAGACGGCGCTGGCACTCAATATGGGCGAATATGCCGCGCTGCACGATAAGCGCTGCGTGGCGATATTCTCGCTGGAAATGTCAAAGGAACAATTGACAAACCGTCTGATCTCCATGGAATCCCGCGTGGATGCCCAGAAGCTGAGGACAGGCGACCTCACGGACATGGAATGGTCCGAGGTGCTAAACAGCGCCAATGACATTGCTGGAAGCCGGCTCATCATTGACGATACGCCCGCGATTACGGTCGCGGAGATGCGGACAAAATGTAGGAAATATAAGACCGAGTACGGCCTCGAGCTTGTTCTGATCGACTACCTGCAGCTGATGACCGGATCAGGGAGCAAGACCAGCACGGATTCCAGACAGCAGGAGGTCTCGGAGATTTCAAGACAGTTAAAGTCGCTTGCAAGAGAGCTGCATGTCCCGATTGTGGCCCTGTCGCAGTTATCCCGCGCGGTGGAGTCGAGGCCCAATCACAGGCCGATGCTGTCCGATCTGCGTGAATCGGGAGCCATTGAGCAGGACGCCGACGTCGTCATGTTCATCTACCGGGATGATTACTATAATCCGGATACAGAGAAGAAGGGCATTGCCGAGATTATTGTGGCCAAGCAGCGAAACGGCCCGATCGGAACGGTAGAACTGTCCTGGCAGCCGCAGTTTACCAGATTTGCAAATCTGCTCGGCGGCCAGACCCGGATGAATCAGGGGGATTAAATTACACAAAAGCCTCCGGCCAGTTGGCCGGAGGCTTTTGTGTGCCGGATGATCCGGAACGACGCTGTCCGATTAAGCCTCGGAGATAGCGCCTACAGGGCACTGTGCTTCGCAGGAACCACAGTCGATGCAGGTGTTCGGATCGATCTCGTAATGTGCATCACCCTGAGAGATAGCGCTGACA
>ONQW01000138.1 GCA_900320025.1 uncultured Lachnospiraceae bacterium | reverse complement strand
GTGTAAGCGGAGCAATCCGTTCAGCTGACACGTACTAATCGGTCGGAAGCTTATCCTTAAAAGTCTTGAAAGGCACTTGTTCTGATTCGGTTTTGAAGGTACAATGACTTCATCATGAATGGCCCGGTGGTTCAGCTGGTTAGAACGCCGCCCTGTCACGGCGGAGGTCGAGGGTTCGAGTCCCTCCCGGGTCGTTATTTGGGGTCTTAGCTCAGCTGGGAGAGCATCTGCCTTACAAGCAGGGGGTCACAGGTTCGAGCCCTGTAGGCCCCATGTTCATACCTGTCAGATCCCGGTGAACATAGACTTGCCGATGTGGCTCAATTGGCAGAGCAGCTGATTTGTAATCAGCAGGTTATCGGTTCGAGTCCGATCATCGGCTTTGTACCATTTATATATCATATGGGTGGATTCCCGAGTGGCCAAAGGGGACAGACTGTAAATCTGCTGTCAATGACTTCGATGGTTCGAATCCATCTCCACCCACTTTTAATTTCATATATCGCGGGGTAGAGCAGTCTGGAAGCTCGTCGGGCTCATAACCCGGAGGTCGCAGGTTCAAATCCTGTCCCCGCTACGAAATGCCCAAATAGCTCAGTTGGTAGAGCGGAGGACTGAAAATCCTTATGTCGCCGGTTCGATTCCTGCTTTGGGCATATTTTTTGCAAAAAACGCCTTCTTTTTAATAGCTGCATTGCGGAGCCAGCTATAAAAAGAAGGTTTAGTCGTACCGGAATTTAGTCGTACCGGAATTTAGTCGTACCGGAATTTAGTCGTACCGGAATTTAGTCATACCGGAATTTGGTCATACTGGAATTGGGCCATACCGGAATTTGGGTTATACACGTATCTTAGTTGTGCCTGAATACAGTGCCGTGATGTCAATCCTGAAAATGCTCCAGCATATAGCCGGTGATTGCGGCGCAATGCCGGGCAGCTTTTGCCTCAAATTCGTTGTAGTCCTCGATCTGACTGCCATCTGCCTTGTCGGAAATCGCACGAAGGATAACAAAGGGAATCTGATTGAGCCAGGCAGCCTGGGCGATGGCACAGCCTTCCATCTCGCAGCAGTCGGCGTCTGTATTCTTCTTGATTTCTTCTTTTACTTTTGGATCGCAGACGAACTGATCTCCGCTCGCCACTCTTCCTTTCATGGCTTTTATCTCTGGTGCTGCAGCAGCGGCAGCCAGGAGCGCCCTGCTCTGCATGGATTCATCTGCCGGGAAGGCGACGATGCCCATCTGCGGAACCTCTCCGTGCTGATAGCCAAAGACAGTGGCATCGACATCGTGATACATTGCGTCACGGGAGACGACCAGATCGCCAATATTGAGCGCGTTATTCAGGGATCCGGCGACGCCGGTGTTGATGATATGCGTGACGTGAAACTGATCTGCCAGAATCTGTACACACAGCCCTGCATTGACTTTTCCGATTCCGCTGCGGACTACAACAACTTCTGTATCAGCGATTTTCCCTCCGCAAAATTCCATCCTCGCCGAAGTATAAACACGCTCAATGTTCATCTTTTCCTTGAGAGAGGCGACTTCGACTTCCATTGCGCCGATGATTCCAATTTTGATTCCCTTTTCCATTGCTGCTCCTGTCATTCCATGACTGAAAGAATACATTATTGGGGATAGTTTAAATGTGCCTCATCGATATGATAGAGCGTGTTGCGGAGATACCGGTCAGCAAGCCAGTTCGCCATACCGAGATTCTGATCCAGGTAATTGCCGCAGTCCCTGGGTGCAGCACCGGGAATCTCACCGCGGTAGTCACGAATAAACTCAAACATCCGGGTGACGACATCGATCACATCACGGGACTTCAGATCTCCGGCCAAAACAAGATAGAAACCGGTACGACAGCCCATCGGACCAAAATAGATGTCGCGGTCCTTCCATTCCGAATCATTTCGCAGGAAGGTTGCACCGAGATGCTCGATGGTATGAACCTCGGCAGTATTCATGACAGGTTCACGGTTCGGTGCGGTCATGCGGAGGTCAAAAGTGGTGATGACCTCCTTTCCGACGTGATCCTGGCGCGATACATAGATGCCCGGCTCCAGGAGAAGATGATTGACAGTAAAGCTGGCTATTTTTTCCATGAAATTCCTTTGTACCTCGTGAGGATATTGGACAATATTTCCTCTTGGTGAGAGTATTCTCTATTCTTACCCATATTACAGACCACTTTCTCCTATCCATTCAGGAGGAGAAAAAGCGATCAGTATGAAGCAAATCCAGTATCAGCCATCGCAAGCAAATATGCAAGGCACATCCATTCAGAAATCTTTCTGATGCATGGCTGAATTGATGTATTCAGTCCCTTTCTTTACAGTACAGAGCGTCTTGTGAGATATGCAAACGATATGAAAGAAAGTCAGAGAGAATATGGCAAAAACAGTTGACACGAGAATAAAAAAAGATATAATAATAGTAACGGTTATCAATATTAAAGAGGAACGACAATGGCCCTGAAGCACAGCAGACAGCGAGATGCCGTCTACAATTTTCTGAAGGATCGGAAGGACCATCCGACGGCAGACACAATCTATGCAGGTGTACGGGACGAATATCCGAATATCAGTCTCGGAACGGTATACCGGAATCTGATGGTTCTGAGGGATACCGGCAAAATACGCACTGTGGATGTCGGTGACGGCGTCATTCACTTCGACGCAGACACCTCCGAACACAACCACTTTATCTGCACGCGCTGCGGCAGAGTGGAGGATCTCGAGATGGAGAGCATCGACAGGGTGAAGGAGATTGCAGCAGCGAATTTTGCAGGAAAGATAACCGGATACAGCGCGTACTTCTATGGAGTCTGTGAGAGGTGTCTCGCCGAACAGAAAGAGCCGGCAGACAGGCAGGATCGGGAGCAGACGACAGGGTAATGCGGGTAGAAAGCATGCAGCAGGCATTTTGCCGAAGGTCAGATTTTGCCGGAGGACAGAGTGTACTGAGCAGATATAGGAACATTACATCGATCAAACCAACAACAAAGGAGAATGAGACTATGAAATGGGTTTGCCAGGTATGTGGATATGTTTATGAAGGCGATCAGGCACCGGAGAAGTGCCCGGTATGCGGAGCTCCGGCTTCCAAGTTCACGAAGCAGGACAGTGAGATGACATGGGCTGCGGAGCATGTGGTCGGCGTCGCAAAGGGCGTCAGCGAGGATATTCTGAATGATCTTCGTGCAAACTTCTCCGGAGAGTGCTCTGAGGTCGGTATGTATCTTGCGATGTCCAGAGTAGCATTCCGCGAGGGCTATCCGGAGGTCGGTCTTTACTATGAGAAGGCTGCACATGAAGAGGCAGAGCATGCCGCAAAGTTCGCAGAGCTTCTCGGCGAGGTGGTTACTGACTCGACCAAGAAGAACCTGGAGATGAGAATTGAAGCGGAGAACGGCGCGACTGCCGGCAAGACAGACCTTGCGAAGAGAGCAAAGGCTGCCAATCTGGATGCGATTCATGATACCGTTCATGAGATGGCCCGCGACGAGGCTCGTCACGGCAAGGCATTCCAGGGCCTGTACAACAGATATTTCAAGAACTGATCAGCTCTGTCGGAGCCGATTGAGCACGGTCTGACAGGATGGGGAGAACAGCGGAAGCTGTTCTCCCTTTTTCCGTGTCAGGAAAGCGCGGCTGCTTCAAGGAAGGGGAAAATCATGCTTACGGGATTGCTCTGCAGGGTCATTGTCTATTCTCTCTGTCATACTCTGCTCTGTCATACTCCGCTGCGCAGAGACGCAAAATAATCATTCCATGGGTGGTGATGGAGACCTTTTGGATCGGACGCGTTTTGTCATAGGAATCCATGGTATACTGAAACGTACGTGAAACCGCAGCTTGTTCAAGCATGCGGGGAAGGACAGCATCAGAATTGGGGCATTGGCCCGGAGATGGTTCATGAATTTCAGACAGAAGATGGCAATTGCCTTTACAACGATGCTTTTTCTGCCGCTGCTCCTGACAGCGGTCAGTTTTCTGGTCATCGGCAATTATACGGTCCACCCGGAGGGAGGAGTTATCCGCCTTCGTGATTATCAGACGCTCACGGAGGATCTGGAGACGAGCAGCAGGCTGACAGATTCCTATTATGACATGCTGAAGCATGAGATACGCTCCGATCCGGAAAAGCTCAGGGATCGTGAATATCTGGAGCATGTTTCGAAGAAGCTGGAGGAACTGAACTCGTTTCTGATTGTCCGCAGCGGAGATGACCTCTATTACACGGATGACAGTGCGAAGGCAAAGGGACTTTTTCGCAATCTGCCCGCGTGGCAGGGAGAGGATATCAATCAGGAGACGGCGCAGTACAGCTATTCCGTCGACAATACCCAGTATCTTGTGAAGCAGCTGGACTTCGCGGATGCGTCAGGAACAGAGTACAGCATTTTTATTCTGACCAGGGTCACCTCCATTGTGCCGCGGGCCTTTCTTGTGCGTATGGCACTGGCGATCACGGTGATTCTGGCGGCGACAGCACTGCTCATCCTGCGCTGGTTCAACAATGGGGTGCTGAAGCCGATCAATCAGCTTGACGTGGCGATGGACAAAATCCGTGACGGCAATCTGGACTACATGCTTCCGACGGATGAAAAGGGAGAGATCGGAGATCTGTACCGCAGCTACGAGGATATGAGACTGCGGCTCAAGGAGAGCGCGGAGGAAAAACTGGACCAGGAAAAGGCAAACAGTGAGCTGATACGCAATATTTCCCATGATCTGAAGACACCGATCACATCGGTGAAGGGATATGTGGAGGGGTTGATGGACGGCGTGGCCAATACGCCGGAGAAGCAGCAGAAATATCTGCAGACCATCTACAACAAGGCATCCGACATGGACCGCCTGATCAATGAGCTGACGTTGTACGCAAGGATCGACAACGACAGGATCCCCTATAACTTCCACCGCATCAACGTCACCGATTATTTTGCAGACTGTGTGGATGAGATCGGGATGGATATGGAGGCGCGCGGCATTGAGCTGGATTATTCCAATCTGGTTGATCCGGCGACACAGATCATCGCGGATCCGGAGCAGCTGAAGCGGGTCATCAACAATATCATCAGCAACAGTGTAAAATATATGGACAAGAACCACCAGAAAATCGCCATCCGGATCCGCGATGAACAGGAGGATTCGATCCGGATTGAAATCGAGGATAACGGCAGGGGGATTGCCGCGCGGGATCTGTCGCATATCTTTGACCGCTTTTACCGGGCGGATTCATCGCGGAATTCCGCGACAGGCGGGAGCGGGATCGG
>ONQW01000102.1 GCA_900320025.1 uncultured Lachnospiraceae bacterium | reverse complement strand
ATGATCAACTGCGATTATCCGTGCTATGAACCGAACGTGATCCCGGGCTTCTCCATTTATTACATCCTGATGCTCCATGATCACATGATGTTCTTCGGCGACAAGGCGTTTCTTAGCGAATTTCCCGGCTGCATCGACGGCATTCTGCATTTCTTCGACGCCCGGCTGACGCAGGACGGCCTGGTCGGCAAAATCGGCGGCGAGAACGGGAATACTCGGTACTGGTCCTTCATCGACTGGACGACGCAGTGGGACAGCACCAGCGGGGTGCCGACCGCAACCCGCCGCGGACCGATCACGATGGAGAGCCTGCTATATATCCTCGGACTTGATGCGGCGGCGGATATCATGGCCTATCTCGGGAGAGTATCGACGGCGGAGGAGTACCGGCGGCGGGCCGATCAGGTCAGGGAGGCGGTTCGGACGCACTGCATCGGTGAGAACGGCATGATCATGGATGGGCCGGGCGTTCCGGAGTACAGCCAGCATGGTCAGGTATTTGCCATTCTGACCGGGACCATCGACACCACGCAGGGAAGAAAGAATCTTCTGGAGACGCTGGATCACAAGGAGCAGTACGCGCAGTGCAGCGTCGCCATGGCATATTATCTTTTCCGCGCGATGCAGAAGACAGGGCTGTATGAACGGACGGACGAAATCTGGAATATCTGGCGTGACATGGTGCGCTGCCATCTGACGACCTGCGTCGAGGACGGCGTGAACGGGCGGAGCGACTGCCATGCCTGGGGGTCCCTTGCGCTGTACGAGCTGCCGGCAGTCGTTCTCGGCGTCGCGCCCGCGGCACCGGGCTTTGCTGAGGTGAGCGTTGATCCCGAGCCCGGGTTCCTGACCTCAGCGGAGGGAGATGTCGTTACGCCGCGCGGCATGCTTCATGTCGCGTGGACGAAGGATGCCGCGACAGGGAAGCTTTCGATCTCGAAGGAGTGGCTGTGACGGGAATTCGCGGCACCGTTTCCATGCCGCCGGGTTAGAAGTGCACGACTGCAGCGGTGCCCGCAGATGATATTGCCTCACTATCAGCACGGGAACCTGCGCCGCTTTTGATGGAAGAAAATGACGACTGAGAGAAATAACGTCAGTTCCTGCAGTTCCTGTTGTCTAATCCGCGGCAATCTGCGAAAATGAATCTGTAAACGGCGGCGGATGGACCGCAGGAAGGCGGACTGAGGCATGGGTGCCTATGGCACTCATGTCACAGTCCGGAGAGATGCCGCTATGGGCATTTCCCTGCGGGTGCGGCAAAAAAACGGGGCACGGAGCATAAATCTGGCAGAGATATGTTTTCCTGTGTGCGCTTTTGTGTTACCATATCAGCCGTGGCTGTGAAAACAGCGTAACTTTTTTCAGGTCCGGCGCAGTCCGGAAAAGAAAGGGAGTAGTACATGAAAAAGCAGGTAATTGCAGCAGCACTTTCCGCTGTGATGGTGATCGGTATGGTCGGATGCGGCTCCAGCGCGTCCTCCAATTCCGCAGCCTCCACAGCATCGACGGCAGCATCTGAGGCAGCGACCACCGCTGCGACAGAAGCGGCAGCCGCTTCCACAGAGGCAGCAGATGCCACTTCCGCAGCACCGGCAGCGGATGCTTCTGACTTCTCTGTCGGTCTTGTCGCTGATGTCGGCGGTGTCAATGATGGTTCTTTCAACCAGTCCGCATGGGCAGGACTCCAGAAGGCATCACAGGATCTCGGCATCAAGGCAAACTACCTTGAGTCCAGCGGAGATGCGGACTATAAGCCGAACATCGAGGCTTTCATGGATGAGGACACGGATCTCATCATCTGCGTCGGCTACATGCTTGCGGATGCGCTCCGTGAGGAAGCAACCGCGAATCCGGATCAGAAGTTCGCGATCATTGATGATGCTTCCTGCGCTGATCTTCCGAATGTCACCTGCCTGATGTTCAAGCAGGAGCAGGCTTCCTACCTCGTCGGTGTTGTCGCCGGCATGATGACAAAGACCAACAACGTCGGCTTCATTCTCGGCATGGCTTCCGATACGATGCATCTGTTCGGCTACGGCTATGTGGCAGGTGTCCTTGACACCAATCCGGACTGCAAGATTCAGCAGATGAACGCGAACTCCTTCGCGGATCCGGCAACCGGCAAGTCCGATGCCAACTCCATGATCACCAATGGCGCTGACATTATCTTCCACGCAGCAGGCGGCACCGGCAACGGCGTCATCGAGGGCTGCCAGGAGGGTGGAATCTACGCCATCGGCGTTGACTCCGACCAGTCCAGCATCGCTCCGAAGACGGTCATCACCTCCGCGATGAAGAGAGTGGATAACGCCGTGTACGATGCTTCCAAGAACGCCATGGATGGCTCGCTGCAGGCTGGTATTGTCACGTATGATATCACCAACGGCGGCGTCGATATCGCACCGACGACCGATCTTCTGACCGATGACGTGATCACCAAGGTCAATCAGGTCAAGCAGGATATGATCGACGGCAAGATCACCGTTCCGTCTAGCAAGGATGAGTTCGATGCCAAGTACGGCGACGACGCATATCAGCTGGATAACTGATCGTGCTCCTTCAAAATCCCCGGCCCTGGATGAAAAGTCGAAATCCGGGCAGAGGATGAAACAGCGATACCGTTTCTGAACAATCGCTGATGGAAGGGACAAAGTTCAATCGAAAAGCAAAACAGAGGTTGAAAAGACCTGAAAAGACCAGGGAAGAACCCTGCGGAAAGACTTCCGCAGGGTTCTTTTTATGCTATAATTCATAGTGACTTTTTGCGCTCATTTTCACCCGGACAGGGGCGGCCATTCTCCGCACTTCTGTCCGGATTACTCCGCGCCCGAAACCGGGAGACGGGGATAAAAACAGCGCTGTACCTATAAAACCGTTGTTTTCTAAGGAGAAAGGTTTGAAAGTGGCCCTGATACGCCGCCTTCAAACTGACATTGGCGCCGATGGCACCAATGTCCCGACACGGGAGAAAGCCCATTCGGGCCTTTCTTCCGCGGCTGCCGCAAAGAACGCGGCAATGGAGGTAAAGATGAAGGAAATGAGACCGATTTCGATGGAGCGGGTGGAGAAAACCAGGCAGGAAATCCTCGAAACCATTGAATCCCCGGAGCTGACGCACGAGCAGAAGGTCGCCGTGATGGCGCAGAAGGCGGATTCTCTTCTGGAGGTACTGGATCTGCCGGAGGGACTTGACGAGCTTCTGAATCAGCCGATCGACCGGCAGTGCATCTGCGATCTGTTCGAGGGACACGCGCCGATGCGTCCCCGCTATATCTGCCCCGACTATGAGAAGTTTCTGAAGCAGGGTAGCGAGTATCTAAGGCTCGATCCGCCAAAGGATCTGTATGAGGCGCTGAATAACCTTCTCATCCTGTACAAGCATGTCCCGAGCGTCACCAATTATCCGGTGTACCTCGGTCAGCTGGACGATCTGCTGGAGCCTTATATCGATACCGTGGACGAGGCGACGGCGAAGAAGCTGATCAAGCTGTTTCTGAAGCAGTGTGACCGCACGATTCTCGACTCCTTCTCCCATGCGGACATCGGCCCGAAGCCGACAAAGACCGCGCTCTATATCTTCGAGGCGGAGAGCGAGCTGGAGGATGCGGTCCCGAACCTTTCTCTCAAATATCAGGAGGGTGTCACCACAGACGAATATATGATGAAGGCCATCGACTGCGCGCTTCACTGCGCAAAGCCGAGTTTTGCCAATCACAATATGTTCGTGAAGGAGCTCGGCGAGAGGTATGTCATCGCCAGCTGCTACAACGGTTTGAAGCTGGGCGGCGGCTCCTACACACTGTGCCGTCTGATCCTCGGAAACATCGCAAAGCGCGCGTCGGGCATCGAGGATTTTGAAAAGAATCAGCTGCCCTATGTCTGTGATATCATGGCACGTTACATGGATGCCCGCATCCGGTTTGAGGTGGAGGAGAGCGGGTTCTTCGAGCAGAACTTCCTCGTCCGCGAGGGGCTGATCGACCGGAAGAATTTCTCGGCGATGTTCGGTCTGGTCGGACTTGCGGAGGCTGTCGACATCCTTCTCGAGAAGGAGGGCAGGAGACGCCCGGATGGCTCTGCGCTGCGCTTCGGCCACGACGAGGAGGCGACAAAACTCGGCGTGGAGATCATGAACATCATCGACGACTTCAATCAGCATCACACGAATCCGTACTGCGAGGCGACGGACGGACACTTCCTGCTCCATGCGCAGGTCGGCATCGCGAGCGATGTGAACGTGACGCCGGGCACCCGCATCCCGATCGGGGAGGAGCCGGAGGAACTGATCGATCAGCTGCGTGTGCTGTCGAATTTCCACCATTACTTCCCGTCCGGCACCGGCGACATTTTCCCGGTGGACATCACGGTCCACAGAAATCCGGAGTATGTGCTCGATATCATCAAGGGCGCGTTCCGGATGAATCTGCGGTATCTGTCCTTCTATTCGAGCAATTCCGATGTCATCCGCGTCACCGGCTATCTGGTGAAGCGCTCGGAGCTGGAGAAGCTGAACAAGGGAACCGCAGTCATTCACGACACGACGGCACTCGGACTCGGCGCGGCGAAGAACGGGCACATCCTGGAGCGGAAGGTGCGCTGAGGCACTCTGACAGGGAAGGCGCCGGTTTTCCGCAGGATTACTGAAATAAATCCGGGGAGAAAAAAGACGCGCGGACGGACCGGGCGCGGGCACAGAAGGGAAAAGTTATTTGGAACAAAAGGTACTTGTCAATAAAATCATTCCGTTCAGCAGTGTGGACGGACCGGGCTGCCGGACAGCCATTTTCCTGCAGGGGTGCAACATCGACTGCAGGTACTGCCACAACCCGGAGACGCGGAAGGTCTGCATAAACTGCGGGCTCTGCGTGGAGAAATGCCCGGCGCACGCGCTGTCCTTCGCGGAGCGGGAGGGAGCACGGACCGTGGACTGGAACCAGGATCTGTGCTGTCAGTGCGACACCTGCATCCATGTGTGTCCGCACGACGCCTCCCCGCGCGTGCAGTGGATGACGCCGGAGGAAGTGATGGAGAAGGTGCGGAAGCAGATTCCATGCATCCGCGGTATCAGCGTGTCGGGCGGAGAGTGTACGCTGCATCCGGAATTTCTCACGGCGCTTTTCCGCCTGGCAAAGCAGGACGGACTTGGCACCCTCATCGACAGCAACGGCATGATTCTGTTTGAGGACTTCCCTGCGTTATGCGAGGTCTGCGACGGCGTCATGCTGGACATCAAGGCATTCGATCCGGAGGATTATCACAGAGTCACCGGCGCGGACAACACAAATGTGCTTCGAAATGCACTGTGGCTCGGCCATCACGGCAAGCTGGAGGAAGTCCGTTTTGTGATTGTGCCTGATCTCTATGACACAGAGCGGAGCGTCCGCGCGTCGGGCGAATTTCTCCGCGAGGTCTATGCGGAGCATCCGTTCCGGATCAAGCTGATCGCGTACCGGCCGATGGGCGTGCGGGAGCAGTACTCCCACTACGAGGTGCCGTCCCAGGCATATCTCGGTCAGCTCCGGGACCTGCTCGCCGGCATGGGATATCAGGATATCGTACTGATATAATGAGGAAGCGGCGGAATTTTGCATGCGCCTGCGGACTCAGATGACATCATCGGTGCGGAAGCACCGGGTGCCGCAAAAGCGGCATGATGTGGAACGATACAGAATAATGAGGCAGGGAGGAAACGACGTTGGATCATACGAGTCACATCGATGAGAACACCGTGGTCATCCAGATGAAGGATATCGTCAAGAAGTTCGGCGATTTCACGGCAAACGATCACATCAATCTCACGGTCCACAAGGGCGAGGTTCACGCCATTCTGGGAGAGAACGGCGCCGGCAAGAGCACGCTGATGAATGTGCTCTACGGTCTGTACAAGCCTACGAGCGGCCAGATCTTCATCGACGGGCAGGAGGTCCACCTGAACGGACCGCGGCACGCCATCGAACTGGGGGTCGGCATGGTGCACCAGCATTTCATGCTGATTCAGCCGTTCACAGTCACGGACAACATCATTCTCGGCGTAGAACCGACGCGCGGCATCGTCGTCGATGAGAAGACGGCGAGAAAGCGGGTCATTGAACTCTCGGAGCGCTACGGCATGAAGGTCGACCCGGACGCCAAAATTCAGGATATCTCGGTCGGAATGCAGCAGCGCGTGGAGATCCTGAAGGTGCTCTACCGCGGCGCAAAGACGCTGATTCTCGACGAACCGACGGCTTCCCTGACGCCGCAGGAGATTGATGAGCTCATGGAGATCATCCGGAATCTGACCGCCGACGGCAAGAGCGTCATCCTCATCACGCACAAGCTGAAGGAAATCAAGGCCTGCTCGGATTACTGCACCATCATCCGGCAGGGCAAATATATCGACACCGTGAAGGTCTCCGATGTCTCGGAGAGCCAGCTCGCCTCGATGATGGTCGGCCGCAATGTCAGCTTCACCGTGGATAAGCCGGACAAGGAACCCGGGAAGGAAGTCCTGGAGGTGAAGGACCTGCGCGCGAAGGACTACCGCGGCGCGGAGATTTTGAAGGGCCTTGATCTTCATGTGAGAGCGGGAGAGATCGTCGGTCTCGCCGGCGTCGACGGAAACGGGCAGACCGAGCTTGTGGAGATCCTGACGGGACTGAAGAAGGCGGAATCCGGCACGATCACGAGATCCTGACGGGACTGAAGAAGGCGGAATCCGGCACGATCACGATGGAGGGGAAGGATGTGTTCAACAGAACGCCGAAGGAGCTCTTCGACGCCGGCATATCCTGTATCCCGGCGGACCGTCAGAAGAACGGACTTATCCTCGACTTCGCCGTGGAGGATAACCTCATCCTGCAGCATTACAACGAGGAGCCATACGCAAAACACGATATTCTTCAGAGAGGCGTGATTCGACGCCATGCGACGGAGCTGGAGGAGCGGTTCGATATACGCCCCCGGCATACGGAGGCGCACCCGGCGGGGACGCTGTCCGGCGGCAACCAGCAGAAGGTGATTATCGCCCGGGAGGTCACGAACGACAAGGAGCTTCTGATCGCATTCAACCCGACGCGCGGCCTG
>ONQW01000101.1:1218-6893 GCA_900320025.1 uncultured Lachnospiraceae bacterium | reverse complement strand
CGGACGTATGCGTTCCGCCTTGCGGGAAAGCTTGCGGAGCGGTACGGCAGAAGAAGCTGTCTCGCGGCGTGGCACATTTCCAATGAATACGGCGGATACTGCTACTGCGATCACTGTCAGGAGGCATACCGGCGCTGGCTGCGGCAGCGCTACGGCACGCTGGAGGAACTGAACCGCGCCTGGAACACCAGCTTCTGGGGGCATACGTACTATGACTGGGACGAAATCGTGCTGCCGGACATGCTGTCGGAGGAGTTCGATTACATGGGCGATCCGGGCATGCGCAGGACCAATGTGCAGGGAAATTCTCTCGATTTCCGGCGCTTCAGCACAGACCAGATCATCGCGCTGTATGACGGAGAGGCGGCGCAGATCCGGCAGCATTCGGCGGCGCCCATCACGACGAATCTCATGTACAACTTCAATGATTTTGACCTCTCGAGACTCGCGAAGCACATGGACTTCATCTCCTGGGATAATTATCCGCGCTACGGCGGCCATATCGCGGACACGGCGCTGTGGCACGATGTCTGCCGCGGACTCGGCGGAGGGTCGTCGTTCTGCCTGATGGAGCAGACACCCGGCGTGACGAACTGGCATCTGTACTGCCGCCTGAAGAGACCGGGGGTGATGCGGCTGTGGAGCTATCAGGCGGTCGCGCACGGCGCGGATACCGTGCTGTTCTTCCAGATGAAGCGCAGCATCGGCGAGTGCGAGAAGTATCACAGCGCCCTCATCGACCATGTGGGCACGGACAATACGAGGGTCTTCCGCGAGATGACGGCGCTCGGCGGGGAACTGGAGAAACTAGGCTCCACGCTTCTTGAGGCAAAATCCACGGCGCGCGCGGCGATCCTGCTGGATTTTGAGAGCTGGTGGGGCACACAGCTTTCGGCAGGCCCGAGCGTCCTCATCAACTACCTGGAAGAGCTGCAGACCTGGTACCGCTTTTTCTTCACGGCGCATATCCCGGTGGATATTCTGACGGCGGAGGACGCCGTGCGCGGTGTGGACAGCAGCAAGTACCGCCTGCTGATCGCGCCGATGCTGTATATGAGCCGGCCCGGCATGGATGAGGCAATCCGAACCTATGTGAGAGAGGGCGGGCGGTTCGTCACCAGCTATTTCAGCGGCTATGTGGATGAGAACGATCTGGTGCTGCCGGGAGGGTATCCCGGAAAATGGAAGGATTTTCTCGGCGTCTGGGTCGAGGAGAGCGACGCCCTGCCGCCGGAGCTGAGCGGGCGGATGACGTATAAGGGAGAGACCTATCCGTGCCATATTCTGTGCGATCTGATGCATCCTGTGGAGGACGGCACGGAGGCACTCGCCGTGTATCAGAGCGATTTCTACGCCGGGATGCCTGCTGTCACGCGGCATCCTTTCGGGAAGGGAGAGGCGTACTATGTCGGAACCCGGTCGGACGCGCGCTTCTATCAGCAGTTTCTAGGCGAACTCTGCCGAGGGTGCGGCATTTCGCCGCTCGCGGAGGCACCGGAGGATGTGGAAGTGGACTGCCGCCGGAATGCGGAGGGCACCTTCCTGTTCTTCCTGAATCATGCGGAGGAGGAGCGCAGCGTGACCGCGCCGGCGGACGGAACGGATCTTCTGACCGGCCGCCCGCTCCGGAAGGGAGAGACATTCACCATGAAGCCCGCGGACGTCGTGATCCTGAGAGAGCAGGCATGAGCTTTTCCCGATGAGGCAGCCATCCAACCCGCCGATGCTCCGCGAAGCGCAGCGGCCGGACGCGGAACGTTGGGAATGGAGAAGAGCGAAAACACAGCGCGGCATGCGCCGGTGGAACGAGGGCCTGCCGGTGCATGCGCAGCCTGCCTGTCCGCGTATGGAAAACATTTTCTTACAGAACCATAAAGACTATGAAATATTCATAAATTCCCGGGACGGAATTACCTGAAAATGGACCGGGAATATCCTGCGCGGAGGGATGATAAGGTGCAGAAAATGCGGGAAGAATCCATGAGGAACTAATGGGGGAAGCTGAAAAGTCAGAACAATATCGAATAAATAGCATAAAATATAGGAATTTTATATCATAAATCGGTGTTTTACACAGAAAACAGCCATGCTTTTCGTCGCATTGTCAATGGTCTGTGGACCGTTTCCGCCATAAAATAATCATGGTTCGGAAATTAATGGAAGTCCGCCGTATGCGGACATGGAACCAAGAAGGGGGATACTGTTATGGTTAGTTTTCTGTTGTGCCTTGCCGTCCTGATCATCGGATATTTTACGTACGGCAAGCTGGTGGACAGGACCTTCGGCCCTGACGACCGCGAGACGCCGGCCGTCGCCATCAATGACGGCGTCGATTATGTTGTCATGCCGCAGTGGAAGCTGTTTCTGGTACAGCTCCTGAACATCGCGGGTCTCGGACCGATCTTCGGCGCGCTGACCGGCGCGGAGTGGGGACCGATCGTGTACCTGTGGATCACGTTCGGCACGATATTTGCCGGCGGTGTTCATGACTACTTCTCCGGCATGCTCTCCGAGCGGAACAATGGCGCCTCGATCTCCGAGGTCACCGGCACCTATCTCGGGCCTCTGATGAAGAACGTCATGCGCGTGTTCTCCGTCGTCCTGCTGATCATGGTCGGCACGGTCTTCGCCGTCGGACCCGCGGGGCTGCTGGTTGTTCTGATCAAGAACAACAATGGAACCGGAATTCTGATCAACAGCGCGTTCTGGCTCACGATTATTTTGATTTATTACTTTATTGCGACCTTTATCTCGATCGATAAGATCATCGGCAAGATTTATCCGATCTTCGGCATCTGCCTGATCGTCATGGCACTGGGCGTCGGATTCGGAACGCTGACCTCCGGCCAGCCGATGCCGGAGCTGTGGAGCCACTTCTACAACATGCATCCGGCGGCAAAACCCGTTTGGTCCTTCATGTTCATCACGGTGGCCTGCGGCGCGATCTCCGGCTTCCATTCCACGCAGTCTCCTCTGATGGCGCGCTGCCTGAAGAGTGAGAAGCAGGGTCATTTCGTCTTCTACGGCGCCATGGTTGCCGAGGGCATCATCGCCCTGATCTGGGCGGCAGCGGGCTGCACTCTCTATGGCAGTCAGGGCCTTCTGGATGCAGGCGGCGGCAATTCGACCACTGTCTACACCATCTGCCAGGAGACGATGGGCAGGGTCGGCGTGATCCTCGCCATGCTCGGCGTCATTGCCTGCCCGATTACCTCCGGCGATACGTCGTTCCGTTCTGCCCGCCTGACGCTTGCGGACTGGTTCCATCTTGACATGAGCAAGTGGACCACCCGTCTCGCGCTCTGCATTCCGGTGCTGGGCGTCGGCGCGCTCCTCGGCTATGGCAACACGCTGGGCTTCATCGACTACAGCGTGATCTGGAACTACTTCAGCTGGTCAAACCAGACGCTCGCCATGATCGTTCTCTGGGCAGCCTCCATGTATCTGGTGATGGAGAAAAAGAATTACTGGATCACGGCAGTTCCGGCGACCTTCATGAGCGCGGTCTCCGCGACCTACTTTACGATGGCGCCTGAGTGCCTCGGCCACATTCCCGGACTCAATCAGAACACCGCGGTGGCATATCCGGTCGGCATCATTGTCGCGGTTCTGTTCCTGTGCCTGTTCCTTCGTGCGGCGAAGAAGGCGAGAGCGGCGGCCTGAGTCGGACGCGCGACGCTTGCAGATGACGCTTGCAGAGTAGATGGGCAGCCCGGCGGCAGCGCTGCATGTGAAATGCAGCAGCCGGATGAGGGAAGATCCGAAAAGGCAGCCGGTTCCGAGGCTTGTCTGAAGTAAACGCGGCAGACGGCTGCACTGCCCGGCAGCGGGTAACGATACTATCACAGCGAGGGAGACTGAAGAGGGGACTTGACGCTTCAGTCTCCCTGTTTTATTCACCTCATCGGCACTGACGCACGCATGATGCCGTACCCGGCGGAACCGCGACTGCGGATTCTGTTCCGGAGAAGAATCAGGAGTATCAGTTGATGCCGCACAAAACGCGGCATGAGGTAAACAGATGATCTTTTTCAAACCAAGACAGCTCGGGCCGACCTCCCTTACCGCGGAGGAACTCAGAGAGGACAGGAAGAACAGCCGCAATATCGGGCCCTGTGCCATCGGGCGCCGTGCTATTTATCTCAACAGCTTCTACATTGACCGCATGTATTACGTGGCGGTGGACGATGTGCGCCGCATTTTCAAGCGCGTCGCCATGAGCCGCGGCGGTTTCACGGGAAAGGGAATTTTCGGCTCGATGCCCTATCTGGTAGTGCAGATGAAGAATGGGAGCGAGAAGCAGTGCAACTTTAAATTCGAGCAGCAGGTCGATCAGTTCCTCGGGGAATTCGGCGCGGAGCATCCCTCCATCCCGCTGCACAGCGCAGATGCGGAGCGGCGTCTCCGCGAGGCGGAGGAGAAGGAGCAGGCAAAATATCTGAAAACCCTTTCTGCGGAGGCGGAGGCGGCAGTGAGGCGGCTTCGCGGTGCGCAGACACAGCTGGAAAAAAAGCCGGAGCTGTACCGGAACCTGCAGGCTGCCGCGAAGCAGAAGCGCATCATCGACGGCATTGATCCAAGCTATCAGTTCGTGGCCGGCGTCATCTTTGCCGCTGCGGCGGCTGCGGCGCTGTTCGGCGTCTATGCGATGACAAAGGGCATGGGCGGAGCAGTATATTTTGTCCTGTTCGGTCTTGCCGCCATCTCGGTGATCGCGGCGAGCAGAGTGCTGCCTACGGGGAAGCGAAACCGGACCGCCGCGAAGCGGGACTGGGACAGCGCAGAGCAGGCCATGGCTGACTACCTCGAAACGCTCGGGAAATTTCCGCTCCCTGCGCGGTATGCCCACCCGGTTGTTCTGGAACGTATGATCCGCGCAATCCGACAGGGCAGGGCGGAGAGCGGAGAGGAAGCATTCCGCGTGGTGCGGGAGGATCTCAGGGCTCTCAATTCGGATGTCACGGTGTCGCAGAAGGAGTACGATGAGGTGGTGGCAGTCAAGCCGCTGTTTCTGGTCTCTGATTACCAGTGAGAGCAGGATACCGCAGAAGCCTCCGCAAGCAGTTTTCATCCGCAGGGATATCCCTGAGACAGACAGGACGGGCTGCGGCAGACGGCACGGGGAAGAGTGACTGCGCAGATCGCCGGAGCCGGGAGAGGGAGTTTGCGATGAGCAAAGAAAAATTTGATGTACTGCGGCAGCAGGGCGTCCGGGAGGAATTGATCGCCGGGATAAAGAGGTACAGCAGCGACGCGCCGGTTCCGGAGGAGCTGCTTCCGCGCATTCCGGTTCCGGAGTACCATTACTATGGCAAGGAGGTCCTGGAGAAGGCCATCTCGGCGATTCTGTGCGGCAAAAATCTTCTTCTCACCGGGCCGAAGGCAACCGGCAAGAATGTGCTGGCGGAGAATCTGTCCTATCTGTTCGGCAGGCCGCAGTGGGATGTCTCCTTTCACATCGGTGTGGATGCCTCCTACCTGATCGGAACGGACACCTACGACGGGCGGGCGGTGACCTTCCGGCCGGGTCCGATCACGCTCTGCGCCCGGGAAGGGGGCTTCGGTGTTCTGGACGAGATCAATATGGCCCGGAACGAGGCACTGGCGGTGCTGCACTCGGCGCTGGATTTCCGGCGGGTCATCGATATCCCGGGATATGAACGGATTCCGGTCAG
>ONQW01000101.1:0-1158 GCA_900320025.1 uncultured Lachnospiraceae bacterium | reverse complement strand
GTCATCGGGGAGGACAATCTGAAGCGGCTGATCATGGATAAATTCCCGGATATCAAGCCGGTCATCCGGGATCAGTTTGTGAGGCTGTTCTTTGAACTGAACCGGAAGGCGGAGAACGCCGAGATTTCTGACCGCGCGCCGGATCTGCGCGGCCTGCTCGACGCCATACAGCTCATCCGGGCAGGGGTGACCTCCGGAGATGCGCTGGCTATGTGCATCACGGACAAAACCTTTGATGCCTACGAGCGGTCACTGATCACGGATGTCATCCGGTCCCGGATTCCGACGGACCTGACGAGTACGGATGTGTTCGGGGCATAGACGGCGCGGGGGAGTGTCATGATCACACGGCATGTGCGGGGAGAGCAGCGAAGAGCGCTCAATACGATCTGGAATGCGGCGGGGCGATATCAGTTCGACCCGCCGTTTATGGCTTTTTTCCCGCCTTTTTGAGCGGGTGGGACGGTCTGCGCGGGCGGACGAATTTGACGATCTGCTCTGGCTTGGACTTGAAAACTGTGTATATGAGAAGGAGATCGGGGAGCGGCCGATTCTGGCACAGCTGCGCCGGGAGCGGGCAGAGAAATTCTTCTCCCTCGGCAGCACCCTGTCGAGGCAGCAGATGATGCTGCAGTCGATGCTGACGCAGACGATGCAGGAGGTGCGCTGGGCGGAGGTGTCCGGCAGGAGAATGCCGCCGCTCTCCGGCAGGGAACGGCGGATGGCCGGGGCGCTCCGCTTCCCGGGGAGCCTTGATACAGAGGGAGTGCTTCTTGCCTGTCAGCAGTTTCTGTCCGTCTATTTCCGGTGGAGGGAACCGGGTGAGAAAGGAGAGGAAGCCGGAGGGCAGGCGGAAAATGTGCCGGGAATTCTGCGGCATCTTCTGCGCCGGGAGACGAGACAGACGGATTCTCTGGTGATTCGCGCGGGGACCGGGCAGTGCGGGGATGGAAGCAGCGGTGCGCTGGCTCATCGCACCGGGATTCTGCACAGAAGCGCGCGGACAGAGCAGGATCTGGCTTATGTGGAGGCCTGTTTTGGCCCGTGCGCAGTCAGTGAACATGATCTGGGCGTGCTGGAATCGGAGCTCTGCGTCGGGGACGACAAGGACTGCCGTATCTGGATTGTGAACACGAGACAGGCGGGCAGTGCGGCCCG
>ONQW01000038.1:12597-15712 GCA_900320025.1 uncultured Lachnospiraceae bacterium | reverse complement strand
CGTGCTCACCGGATACCGGCGGTACGGCCTGCCCCCGCCGCACTCCTCCGCGGCGAACCTCACCACTTCCTCTATAGACGGCCTGATTCTCAGCTGCATATCCACCTCCACGTGCCGCGCGGACGCTGTTATCTGTTTTCCGCGTACGCAAAACGTCCCTGGCAGAACAAAGCTCTTGTTCTGCCAGGGACGATACAAATCGCGGTGCCACCCTGCTTGACCTCTGTGTGTTCCCCTTGCTGACGATTACAAATCACAGGATGTGATTCCAATCTCCCGGGATACAACTCAGCTGCCATCGACAACCGGAATATTCCGCGCTCTCTCCTGAGTACCATCATACTCATGGCAACTGACGTGTGCCTGACGTCGCATCCTACTTGCCCTCCGGCGTTCGGTGCGCCCTCTGCGGTCCATTTGCATGCCGGTGTCCTGCCAGGTTCCCATCCTCCCCGGCTCTCTTAGAGTTCCTCTGCATACGTTATCTCCGCTTCAACGGTTTAAAGCGTTATCAAATTGTTGTGCTTATCCTACTCCCGAATTGCTCCATTGGCAAGCAGAATTTTTCAGATGGTAGAATTTTTCAGATGGAATTGACAGCAGAATTTTCAGATGGAATTTTCAGTGAATCAGCAGATGATGACCAGACCGCATCGGGGATGACGTGCCGGTCCTGACACGGACCCGCACAGTGGGCACACAGTGCCTTGTCCGGAAACAAACTGTCTTTCCGGGTCGTTTCATTTTTAGGTTGTTTTAAGGAATACATGGGATAACTATTTCATCCAGTTGATTTTTCATACTCTGCGGCTGGCGGTCGCAGGGCGTAGTCAACCGACGGCACACGGCCGCCGGACGCCATCAAAGGATTTTGAAATGATCAGAACAGTCGGAAAGTCAGCAGCCATTCTCACGGCAGGCGCTCTGCTGCTGAGCGGCTGCGGTGGCACCGGAGCCGCGTCCGGTGTTTCCTCCGCACAATCTTCGGAAACTGCCGGAACAGAAGCAGCAGATACCACTGTTACGGCAACAGCCGATGCCAGCAGCACCTCATCAGATTCCGCCGCCGCAGTCAGTGTCAGCAGCCTGTCCTCCGGTACAGTATCGACAAACCTCAGCCAGGTCGACATGACGAAATGGCAGTACAACGAGGACGACGACGTCTGGTATCAGCTCAATATTCAATACGCGGAGAACTCCCCAGATGAGAAATACGATACGCTCGCCATTTTTGTCCCCGGCGCCTATATGGACGGCACCGACAACGGAGACGGCACCTACACGTGCCAGCTCAATACGGAGTCGAAAGTCGGCAATTATACTTCAGAGACAGCGCCCATCGTAGTGCCGGTCAACACCCCGGGCTATTCCGCACAGGAGGAACTGACCGAATACACCGATGTCAGCGAGTACACCGATGCAGGCTTTATCTATGTCCACATCGGCTGCCGCGGCAGAGATGCCGGCGCTCCCTACGGCGTGACAGATCTCAAGGCCGGTATCCGCTACATCCGCTACAACAGCGGAGTGATTGCCGGCAACACAGACGCGATCTTTTCTTTCGGCATGTCGGGCGGCGGCGCTCAGTCCGCACTGCTCGGTGCCACCGGCGACAGTTCGCTGTACGATGCCTATCTTGAGGAAGTAGGAGCTGTCACCGGCGTCAGTGATGCTGTGCTCGGATCTATGGACTGGTGTCCGATCACCTCGCTCGATTCCGCGGATGAGGCCTATGAGTGGAATATGGGTTCCACACGAAGTGGTCTTTCTGACGAGGAGCAGGAAATCTCGGATGCCCTTGCCGAGGCCTATGCCAGCTATATCAATTCCATCGGACTGACCGATGAAGATGGCAATGTCCTCACGCTGGAGGCATCGGACGAAGGCATCTATCAGGCTGGCACCTACTATGACTATATCAAGAACGTAATTGAGACTTCTCTGGAAAACTTTATCGCTGATACCAAATGGCCGTATGACGCCAGTGCTGCCTCTGCAGCTGGTCCGGGCGGCGGGCAGGGCGGTCCGAACGGCGGGAATTTTGACGGAGGTGGGGAAGCTCCTGGCGATGGTCAGACTATCCCCGACGGGCAGACACCTCCAGACGGCGGACAGGGACCTGCAGGCAACGGGCAGACAGCTCCGGACGACGGACAGGCAGCGACGAACGGCACATCCGAAGATCAAAGTCAAAGCACTGCAGAGAAGACAGACGTCGGCGTCACAGAACAGGATGTGACAGATACCATGGCAGCGAGTGAACAGAATGATAATATCACGCGGAACGCTGCCACATCCTCGCTCGATCTCTCGGGCACCTACGAGTCCCCGCAGGACTACATCGACGCTCTGAACGCTGACGGAGACTGGGTGAGCTATGATGCGTCCACAGGAGAAGTGACCATCACCAGCGTCGAGGCTTTCACAAAGGCGCTCAAGAACGCCAGCAAGAATCTCGGTGCCTTCGACCAGCTTGACGCAGGTCAGGGAGAAAATACGCTGTTTGGCTATGGCGACGGAGAAGGCGCTCACTTCGATGCGACGCTCGCCTCCATCCTCGAAAAGCTCGGCAGCAGCTACGCCGATGCTTATGCAGAGGATCTGACCCGCACCGATTCCGTCGGCAATACCGTCGATGTGAGACTTGAAATGTACTCCCCGCTCTACTATCTGCTGGAGAGTCAGGACGGATATAATACCTCCAATGTGGCAAAATACTGGAGAATCCGCACCGGCATCAATCAGGGTGATACTGCGCTGTCGACCGAGGTCAACCTCGCTCTCGCGGCAGAGGCAAATCCCAACGTAGAAAGCGTTGATTTTGCAACCGTCTGGGGACAGGGCCACACCATGGCGGAGAGAACCGGCGACGCTGATACCAACTTCATCGACTGGGTGAATGACTGCATGTCACAAACGCTCTCCGAGGCGGAATAACAGCTGCACAGGCCGCCTGCTTCACGCCACCCATATGGGAACACCCGGAAGAGCCTTCCCTAGAATGAATTTCCCTGTATGAACAACATTTCTGCGCTGACTCATGTTTCCGCGTAAAAAAAGAACCACTCGTCCGGCGGGTGGTTCTTTTTCATGATTTCATGATTTCAATGACATT
>ONQW01000038.1:0-12581 GCA_900320025.1 uncultured Lachnospiraceae bacterium | reverse complement strand
TGCCAGTATACCGGGCTATCCTCTCAATCTTTGAGAATCTGATACAGAATCCGGTACAGCGCCGCAGCATCCTCCCCGGACAGCGCTCCCGTAAAACAGGCGCCGATCTTTCCGGGAATGTCACGCGCCTTCTCCTTCAGCGCGCGGCCCTTCTCCGTCAGGCGGATCTCCACGCTCCGCTCATCATCCTTCCGGCGCTGCCGGGTCAGAAAGCCCGCCGCTTCCATCTTCTTGAGCAGCGGTGTGAGCGTGCCGGTATCCAGATGCAGTGCCTGGCCGAGCGCGCCGACCGGGATGCCATCCTGCTCCCACAGAACCAGGAACACAAGATACTGCGTGTAGGTGATTCCAAGCGGTTTAAGAAAAGGTGTGTAGGCGCCTGTCACCTTTCTCGCCGCCGCATAGAGAGGGAAACATATCTGGTTCTCCAGCTTCAAAGCCTCATCCCCGGAAATCCTGTCCAGGGATTTCTGTTTTTCCTCCCGGCTCACAGCAGCTCCTCCACAGCCGCCCGGACCTCCTTCATGTCCTCTGTCGGCTCAAAGCGGCGCACCACATTGCCCTGCCGGTCCACAAGGAATTTTGTGAAATTCCACTTGATCTCCGCATTATTCTTATAGTCAGGGTCAATCTTCTTCAGCATCGTGTTCATCAGCAGTGCCTTCGGTCCATGCCCGAATCCCTCGAAGGACTTCTGGCTCTTCAGAAACTTATAAAGATCAATCGCATTCTCGCCGTTCACGTCGCTCTTCTTCATCTGATCAAACTGCGTGTTGTACTTGAGCGTGCAGAATTCATGCACCTCGTCATCCGTCCCGGGCGTCTGCCCCGCGAACTGATTGCAGGGAATGTCGAGAATTTCCAGTCCCTTCTCGTGATCCGCCTCATAAAGATCCTCCAGATCCTTATACTGCGGTGTGAACCCGCACCCGGTCGCCGTGTTCACCACCAGGACGACTTTCCCTTCAAACTGCTTCATCGGAACCGCGTTTCCCTTCCGATCTTCTACCGAATACTCATAAAAGCTGCTCATACTGCACCTCCTCGCTCTGACACATCTCAGCAGAACAGTTTATTTATTTAATTCTATTATATTTTATCAAATATATTCGGAGTGTCAAGAACCTCTCGGAATTTTCTCATTAAGAGTTGATTGAAATCCTGTCTGAAACGACAGAAAAAGTCACATGGGGACTAGTCCGCTTCTGGCTCCTCTGCCGCATCAGAGACAAAAAGATCCTGATAGGCGCTTTCCTTCTCGCTGAGCGCCGCCTGTCTCTGGCAGGCAAGATGCCGGTCCATCGCCGCGGGGGTGGAAGCTGCCTCCCGGATCGCCGCAGCCATCACCCCGGCATCCTGGAATATATGCTCCGGCGCCGTGTATGTCCGGTTGTGCTGTGTTTTGACAAAGGCGAGAATCAGCAGATTGTGGAGGAACGCCTCCTTCACCGCAGAGACAATCTCGCTGCCATAGTTGATGTCGAGGTAATAATCGCACATCGCATATAGCTTATGGAAAACGGCCGGTCTCGCGACCGGATAGAGTGTCACATTCGGATAACGGTCCATGGAGAGCAGCTTCGTCGACATCTCCGTGACCGCCGCGATGTGAAAGTGCATTTCCGGCAGAGCCTCCGCCAGCGACTCCAGGGACTCGATCTGATCCGAATTGGTGCAGATCAGCATCTCCCTTCCATACCCGTTCTCCCGGCTGTAGGAATAAAGATATCCGAACAGCCGAGTGCGGTTCTTGTAGATCCGCATCGTCCCGCCGGAGACACTTCCGGTATGGAGGATGAGATCCCCTGTCACCGCATTTTCCTCCGGAATCAGATATCCGTTTTTCTAATCCTCAATGAAGGTCGGATTGCCATACGGCACGTCAAAACCGATCAGGGCAAGGCCGCTTCCGGCAGCCTCCATGAGCGACAGCCCGAAGCCCTCGCTCGTGGAGCCGGACAGATACAGCTCGTAGTCCTGGTACCGGTCCGTCAGATCCTGCTGCCCCATCAGATGAATGTAGGCCCCGGCGTCCGCCTTCCTGATCCGCTGCTCCAGAACTGCCTGCTCTCCGCCGACGCCGTATATATCTAGTGTCAGCGCCGGAATTTGCCGCTTCGCCCTGACGCAGGCGTCCACAACCCAGTCGACGTGTTTCTCCGGCGCCAGCCTCGACGCGGTGATGACCGAGAACGGCCTTCGCGGCTTCTCCGGCCTGCGCAGTCTGTCCAGCGCTCCCGCCGGAATCGTGCGGATGTCCGGCACCATGCCGACATATTTGCGGAACTGCTCCCGCATCCTTCGACTCTGCGCCTCTGTGGAATTCACAAAGAACGAAATATGGCGGGCCATGCTGAAGGGATACTCATAATAATTATTCCAGGGGGCTCTGAACAGTTACCATTTTTATTGAAAATACTTAACTGGATTGGAATAAAAGCAGCTGTTTCATTGCCGTTTCATCCAATATTTCCGGATTTTTGTATGGAAAAAGCTGAAACAAAAAATTGTCAGAATTGGCAATACGAGCATCTGACCAGATCAACCGCAATAAGGATCACTGCTCCGTGCTCTCCTGCAGCGCCTGCGCGTAGGTTCTGGCAAACGCGTGTGCACCGATTTCTGAGAGGGCCCGGATGCCGGTTCTCCCGATTTTGAGAGGCCCGATAGTCAGCATCGGCACCTGATAGATCCGGCTTGTAAGCCCGATTCGTTTCACTTCCAGAAAGTGATAATATTCATGGCTGAGGATCAGATTCTCTGCGTCTCTCTGCTCCAGATGATTCTGCGCCGCCCAGAGCTGCACCGATTTGGTATACAGCGTGATGGTACTCCTGCCTGATACATAGTCAGAGAAGTAGCGCTGTCCGCCGACGACATAGTCGACTGCCCGCTCCTTCACCGCAAGACCGTTTTTTCTGCAGATCGCAAAGAAGTCCCCGCAACCGTTTTCTTCCCGGAAGATTGCTCTCGCGGCTTCCTTGCCCTTATTCCAGGCCCGGTTTACAATCTCTGCCCGGTCCTGTGCCGGAATTCTCGCATAGCACGGGTCATAGGACAGCTCTTTTTCTGCCAGTTCCCGCCCGGGAAAAGGAAAGGCAAAATTGGTCCCGGCCTTCTTTTCTTCCATATTCTTCCCCGTCCGGTTTCGTTCCTTCTGCACGCTCCACTCCCCGGCAAATTATTCCAGCCGTTTCGTGGCAGCCACGATCACCGGCTCATCCGGCGCCGCGCCGGCCAGCTCTGTATGCCCGAGTGCCTTGATTTTGCCGCTGTCCGGAAGACCGGACATATCCACGATTCTGCGTCCGAGTACAACATAGATATTCGGAAGATTAGCCCCGCCGTCATTGTACACAGTCAGCTCCTCCAGCATCCAGTCGACCGCCTCTTCCCAGGTGGCCGCCGTGGCCTGCCGCACCAGCGCGTTGGCTTTCCGCAGACGGATCACACCTTCATCATCGATCAGGCGAAGCGGTGTCGTCTTCTTTTTCATCAGGCCGAGCAGCTTCTTTTCCGTCTTTTCGCACTGCATGGCAGCCATGCCGCGGCTCTTTGCAGCAATGGTCAGTGCAGACGGATCGACCTCCAGATTCTCGGCCACAATTTTCTTCTTTTCCTCGTCCGTCAGTACCTTCTGCATTCTGTCCCGGCTACGCATCTCTGTCGCGCCGACCGCGATCGCGCGCACGATATTGCGCTGCGAATCAACCTCCACGGACACCTCCACCGTGTCGGGATTTGCACCATTGGCGATCGCCTTCTCCCTCGCCTCGCTGCGCACGCTAAGGATATCAGCCTCCGTTGGATTGGGCACAGACCGTTCCACCATGTCCCGCACCATCGCGAGCGCCACGCCGATGGTGGAAATGACCGGCGCATTCTTTGCGATTCTGTGCTTATGGCCCATCGTCTCGGCGAGGTGCGGAACCACTGCGGCTGCGCCGCCGCCACCGCCGACGAAGACCGTCGTGCGCGGATCCATCTCGTAATCCTTGATCAGCTGACTTGCGACCCTGCTGTTCTTGGCAGCCGCAAAACCAAGAACTTTCTTCGCGCATTCCTCGATCGACAGACCGCACTGATCCGCGAGCGGTTTCCATGCCTTTCTTGCTGCCTCCGCACTTCCGTATGCATAGTCCTCGGGATGCACATATCCCGCTATATTGGCAGCGCCCGCGATCGTCAGGGCGACCCGCACGCCGCCGGCACATTCGATACAGGCGTACTCCGGATCCCCCTCCATCGGGCGGATGGCCGTGAGCTTCGGCTCCACTATTTTGTCCGGATCTGTATAGCACTCATAATCGAGATCTGCGATATGGGCCGACCTCGGGCCTGCGTCCACCGGCTTTCCATCCCGGAGCTCCACCATGGAACCGCCGCCGATGCCAACCGTGCGGACATCCAGGGAATTCAGATACGTCTTGTGCCCGCCGACCTCCGCGTAATGGATCATGACCTTGCCGTCCTTGACGCAGGAGATATCCGTGGATGTGCCGCCCACCTCAAAGAACAGGCCGTCTGTCAGCTTCTCATACATCAGCGCGCCGGCGACGCCTGCAGCCGGACCGGAGAGAATGGTGAGAATCGGGCGCTTCCGCATTTCGCTGACCGTCATCACGCCGCCGTCGCAGCGCATGATCATAAGCGGTGCCTTGATGCCGGCCGCCTTGATCGAAGCGTCTGTCATCTGGGCCGTCTCCAGCATCTTCGGCATGATGGACGCGTTGATCACTGCCGTGCGGGTGCGGATTTTAAGGCCATACAGCTTGGTGATGTCATTGGTCGCCGTCGCAGGGATTCCTTCCTCCTCCGCCAGCTCCATCACCCGGTTCTCGCCGCTCGGGTCATCCACAGAGAACGCCTCCGCCGCCACCAGCGTTTTGCAGCCCTGCGCCTTCAAATCCGCAATGGCTTTCCGGACGTTTTCGTCAAAATGCGCGGCATCGGCGGCATCCACATAGGCGTTCGCCGTCTCCATGTATTTGTCCGGCGTGAGCTGAAGGTTTCCGATCGTCGTATCCGCCCTGGCCTTCGCGCCCTCCAGACCGCGCCCGATCGTGATCACGCCGGTTTTGGCGACATCGCCCTCCAGCAGGGCATTGGTCGCCTGCGTGGTGCCATGCGCAATAAAGACGACGTCCTCCGGAGAGACCTTGTTTTCCTCCATCACCTTATGGAGAACCTGGATAATGCCTGCCGCAACGCCTTCCTTTGCCCGGTGCGTCGTCGGAATTTTGGCAGAGCCGATCACTTCATACGTGCTGTTGTCTACGACGACGGCATCCGTAAAGGTGCCGCCGACGTCAATGCCGATTCGAACTTTCATGAACTTATCCCGCTTTTCCTTTCCTGTCCTGTGTGCATCTCCGGATCATCACTGCCCCATGATGAGCATGCCCATGGCGGCGGAGCTCCTGATTCTCCCAGGTCTGAGGTTTGACCCGGAAGCAGGTTCCACCGTCATGCGTACGGCCATCAGTGGTCAGAAATAAATCACTGACGAAAGAATGACGCCGAATACGGCTACAATCCAAAGATAAGGAAGGAGCTTCTTTGTGATGGCATTGACATCCACTTCACAGAAATTCGCCGTCCAGACATTCTGGGTGTTGGTCGGATCGCCGCAGCACTGAATGCGCTCTGCGGAGAGGAATGCGCCCATGACAGACATCGGAGACAGCGTGTTCAGGCCGATGATCAGCGCCGCAATGCCGGAGCCGAGGCCGAACAGATTCATAGGTCCACGATACAGTGCGAGAGGTGCCAGAATGGAGAAGAACAAAATATATGCCACTCTGGATTTCGGTGTGATGGCGAGCAGGAACGGATTCAGTACTTCCTTGACCGTCGGGTTGGTCACAGCCAGGAACAGAATGCCGATGCCAATCATCAGGATCACCGCAGGGCCTGCATCCGTGATGCCGTCATAGCAGGTTCTGGTCAGCATATTCATGGCCTTGCCGAAGCCCTTCGAGGTCCAGATCAGGATCCAGATGATGCCGCAGATAAAGGCCGGGCAGACCGGGAACTTGAAGACAGCAACCAGAATGATCGGGATCAGCGGTGTGATCATTGCCATGACGCCGCGGAAGCCGGTCAGCTTAGGCTCTTCCTTCTTCTCCTCAGCCGGGGCAGAAAAGGCAAATTTCACGCCGTTCTTCCGGAACTCAACGATGATCAGGACCACTGTAGCCACTGCCGTCGCGATGAGCATCCAGATCTCAAATCCTTTGATCTGCTCGATGTCCAGCGAGAAGATCCCGGAGAACATCTTCCAGTTCGCGATATTCATGGCAAGACCGGTGGTAAAGGCCATCAGGAAGATGCAGGCAGCCGAAACAGCCGGAACACCGATGGAAATCAGGATCGGCAGGACGATGGAGCCGACCATGATGATGGAGCCGAGACCGCTCAGTGTCGTGAACAGAAGTGCAACTGCTGCGGAAAGGATCAGCGTCACCACCAGGGGCTTGTCTCCGCCGAGCTCTGCCGACTTCTTGATCAGATTCTCGGTAACTCCGGTCTTATTCATCAGCTGTCCGAGCCATGCGCCGAAGATGACCGCCATGATCGCAGAACCCATCCGGACGGTTCCCGCTTCCAGAACCGAGGTGAGCCAGCCGATTTCATTGCCGTCCGCATCCTTGCCAAATGCCGGAACACCGGCGATGATGCAGATCAGCACAGCCATCAGCGGCAGCGCCAGGAGTGTCGGGATCTTTCTTGTCATCATGAGTGCCGCGATGATCAGAAAGACCACAATGATCAGTATGCCTTGTACCATATAAACACCTCCTCATATTGAAGTGAGTTTTATAAGATGCGGTACCTCCGCCGCAGCTTATCAGAGTAAAAGGCCGCGTCTACAGCGGCATGCCCTCCAGCAGCTGACTTGCCAGGCGCCGCGTGGATTTCTCCGGGAAGCCTCTCAGCAGCTGAATCTCGGGCGGACTGCCTCCGCCCCATCGCCTTACCTTTTCCTGCACTTCCTTCAGATAGGCTGCATCGACACTGTCTGAAAAACTGGTGAGGAATACCTGTGTCGTGGCAAACATCGCACAGAGCAGCTCGATCAGCGACGCGATAAAGCCGCTTGCCGGCGCACTGCCCGGCTCTCTTTCCTGCCCGCGGTTGCAAAATTCGCTCCGGAGCGGTACCGTCTGCGCCCCCAGCGTCACAGATGCCTGGATTTCCTGTCCGATCCCGATGAGGATGCAGTTATCACAGGGCATGAGATCCATTCCCGCCTTCTCCTGCAGCGCGTCCCGGACAGTATACGGCTGGCTGAAAGACACAACCGCTGCCACATGGAACTGCGTGATCAGCGCCTCCCGCAGCGGAATGCTCGCACTGTCATACCCGGTGTCATAGACGACGCGGAAGTTTCGTTCTTCCATATCCTGACGCATCAGGACTCCGATGCCCAGGAGCTTACGATTGCCCAGTCTGCTGTCCACCGCATCGGAAATGCACTCCATCAGATCATTACCAGTCCGGCAGCTCCCGGACAGATGCGCAGAGTCTGTCATCCTCAGCGTCATATCAAATTCTGATGCCCAGACATCCGCCCCGCAGACCTCAAAAACATAAATTGCACCATATCCGGGATTCAGGCACAGATCCGTGCGGCTCCGCCCGGCTGTGCTCGTCTGACTGCCGCACTCCAGAATGATTTTTCTCTCCAGAAGCTCCGTCACCAGAGAACCAACCGTCGAGGGGGAAAGGCCGGTTTCCTTTGCAATGGCAACCCGGGAAGTCGTCGGATGTGCCCGAAAGGCCGCAACCACCAGCCGCAGATTGCTGCGGCGGACATCACGCACCCCTCTTTTCTGAGGATTAGTCCCCTTCTCTTTATCCACCGCACGGCTGCCCGAGAAGATCGATTCCATCATGATGCATCGCCTCCCGCCATTGTCCCTGACAAGTTTAGCCTGTTTGGGACAAAAATTGTCCCAAACAGGCTAAACTTGTCAGGGACAATCCGGTCTCCGTTTGAGATCCTCCTCGCTTATTTCGGATTCCGAAATAACTAACTGCTTTTAAATTACTCCGACGGCGTCTCAAAAACAATCATAAAATTTAGAATTATTTCACAAATTTCAGAACGGGAACTATGCATTCCGCCAATAAAGCAGAAGCTTTCTGATAACTCGTGTACCCGCACGCTCCGCAGCTGCCGCAAATCCCCTGGGCAGACCAAACCGGTCTCTCCTCAGTCAGTCCGGTACGCTCCGAGTTTCTCGCGCAGAAGGTGTCCATCCAGTCTGTTCGGTTCACTGCCCGAGCGGACAGCCTCGGCCGCGGCAAGTCCTGCTGCCTGTCCGATATCGATTACCGTAGGAATGATGCGGACACTCGCCTGCATCAGGAATGTCGCCGAGATACAGCGTCCTGCCACCAGCAGGTTGGGGAAATCTTTATAAATCAGGCTGCGGTATGGTATCTCATAATACTCGCCCCGCTCATATTTCTGCGTATTTACATCCTTGCCGGCAGAATGTACATCAATAAACCAGTCGCCTCGTGCCACTGCGTCGGCGAAGCGTGCCCGGTTCCCATAATCCTGTTCCGTCAGGACATAGGCGCCAACCGCCTCCCACGACTCCCGGACTCCCATCATCGGTGCGATGTGCAGCAGAAAGCAGTTCGAAAAGCCCGGCATATATGCCTTCAGAAAACGCATCAGGCGGCGGATCCGCTGCCGCCCCTCCGTCATCGCCGCCGATCTGTCAAACGCACCGGTATTGTCCGGCAGACTCATGAGATGCGGGCAGTTAAAGGACATGCAGCCCGGCTCCCCGGCAATAGAATAATTCTGGTAATACCGCAGATCTCCCGGTTCCAGAACGCCGTCCTCCACTGCCTTGTCGAACAGCGGCTGCAGGGCAAAATTTTTCCCGCCCACCATGGCGGACTCAAAGTAGTCGCCCTCGTCCCAGTGTCTGCTGTATGTATCCGGCAGAGAGTGCACATACGCCCGCAGCGCCTCGATATCGACACCGCCCACCTCGAACCGGAGGGAGGACATCTGATTATGTCCCTGGGCGTCCCCATGCCGCGTCGGCGCACCCGCAATCCGGGAGAGCACCGCATCGCCGGTGGCATCCAGAAACACTTTTCCCTCCAGAGCCATGAGTCCCTCCACGGTCATGACCAGCAGATACCGGATGTGCCGGGAGGCTTCCGGCCCCGCGTTTCCCTGCATTTGCCGGGACGCCTCCGGGGCCGCGTTTTCCTGCATGTGCCGGGAGGCCTCCGGACCCATGATTTTCCGTCTGTCTTCTTCGCCTTTCCCATCTGCATCAAATATCACGTCCACCGCGCAGGCGTCAAAGAGCAGCGTACCGCCAGCCTCCGTGTACAGATCCTCCCAGGCGCAGGACAGCGACTGAGGACTGAACCACCGCTGATTCCAGTCGCAGTGATCCCTCGTGGCCGCGTCCCGCTGCAGCCGCTCCTCCACTTCATAAAAATTGGAATGATGCCCCGTATAGGAAACCATCATCGGTGTCACACAGGCATTGACCGCGCTGCCGCCCAGGTTCCCATACCGTTCCACGATGAGCGTCCGGCATCCCGTCCGGGCCGCTGTCAGCCCTGCGGAGCACCCCGCGCTTCCTCCGCCGACGATAATGACGTCATAACTCCCCGCCAATGGAACATCTTTCCCCTGCCATGGTATCTTCCGATTCATTTGAGATTCCTCCTGTGCGGTTTTCTCCCATCCGCCTGATATCAGCCGTCCTGTTTTCAGATGATTCCGCCCGGACAGCCGCTGATACTGCCATCTCCAAAGAGATCGCAGCTTTTCTGTCGTCATGTGCTTCCGCCCGGGCAACCACAGGCCGTCTGCCCGGGCTTCTCATAAAATGATAAAAGACTTCCATCGTGGCCCATTATGGCGTTGAACTATTCGCCATTCGCCGGAAAAGTAACCCTGTCTGCTCATAAGCCGGAAGAATATCCCTGTCTGCTCATAAAGTGATAGAACGCCCCCATCATGCCGGCACTGTTTCCATATGCAGCAAAGGTAAGCCGGGTGTGCTGCGCGATCACCGGCTTGAGATTTTCGTCCAATGCCCTGCGGATGCGGGGGTATAGGTACTCCTTCTGTGCCATGATCCCGCCGCCCAGTACGATCACCTCCGGGTTCAGGCAGTAGCAGAGATTGGCAAGTCCGATTCCCAGCACCCGGCACATCTCATCGATCATCCGGATGCAGACGTCATCGCCCTCCTTCGCCGCCGCAAAGATCCGCCTTCCGTCCCACTTGTCCGCCGTGTCGTATTTTGCCTCCGCCACGCGCTCCGAAAGCGTCTGTGCCGACCCGAGGGACTGAAAGTCTCCGCCCTCCAGATGCATATATCCGATTTCCATCGCCGAACCGCATACACCGTGCAGCACATGCCCGTCCACAACCGCGCAGCCGCCGATCCCGGTTCCGATCGTCAGACACACCATGCTCCGCGCGCCTCTGGCTGCACCGGAACGGTATTCCGCAAGTCCTGCGCAGTTCACATCATTTTCCACCTCGCAGGGGATGTGAAAGCGGGATGAAATCTCCCTTTTAAAGGAGGTTCCTGTATATCCCGGAATGGTCGGACCTGCATAAAAGATCTCCCCCCGCTCCACATCTACCATGCCCGCGGATGAAATCGCAGTGCCGAGAATGGTTTCCGCGCCCTCCGCCTTCATCTGCTCCTCCACGATCCCGAGCACTGCCTTCAGAATACCCGGACCGCCCGCTTGCTTGTCCACCGCGCACTCGGACTTCGTCAAAATCCGCCCTGTCTCATCCAGCAGACCGTACTTGATGGCGGTCCCGCCGATATCAATCCCGATCACCTTTTTCATTGCGATTCCTTTGCCGCCTTCAGCGCATCCGTGAACCGCTTCGTGATGACCTGCGGTCTGGTGATAATAGATCCGACCACACTGGCATAAGCGCCCAGCTCAATCACACGCACCAGCTTGGCCGGCGTATCAATGTTGCCCTCCGCGATGACCAGATGATGCGCACCAGCCAGAATCTTCCGGAGAATGGCAAAATCATCCGCCTCGATATGATCTCCGCGGCTTTCCTCTGTATACCCCACCATCGTCGTACCGATGAAGTCGAACCCCAGGGCATCGGCGTGGAGCGCCTCCTCCACCGTCGAGCAGTCCGCCATGAACAGCTGATCCGGATACTTCTCCTTCACGCGCCGGAAAAAGTCGTCCAGTGTCACTCCATCCGGGCGAAGTCTTCCGGTAGCATCCATGGCAATGATCTCCGGGTGCACCTCCATCAGCTCCTCAATTTCCTTCATCGTCGGTGTGATGTAGACCGTGCTCCCCTCATAATCCCGCTTTACGATACCAATGATCGGCAGATCCACATTTTTCTGAATCTCAGCAATATCCTCCTTCGTGTTGGCACGGATACCCTTTGCGCCGCTCTGCGCTGCCGCGAGTGCAAACCGCCCCATAATAAAGGAGGAATGCATCGGCTCATCCGGCAGTGCCTGACATGATACAATAAGATTTCCCTTCAATGACCTGATTTTCTCTTCCATCGTTTTTTCCATTTTCATCCTTCTCCATCGTTTTTTACAATACGATCACGGTACCTGCCGCCAGGACGCCCATGGCTCCGCAAAGCCGCCTCCCGCACTCGTTTTACAATACGATTATGACATTGATACCGCGCTTTTACAGCATCCGCGGGTGAGCTGGCTCATGTCAACACCCTCCAGCTTCAGAAGAGCCTTCTTTCTCTGGATTCCGCCGCCATACCCGGTCAGATTTCCGTCCGCGCCGACGACGCGGTGGCATGGCACGATGACAGAGATCGGATTGTGCCCCACGGCTCCGCCGACCGCCTGCGCAGACATGCTTCCGCTGCCCCGCTCTCTGGCGATCCGCGCGGCGATCTGGCCGTAGGTTACCGTCTGCCCAAACGGAATCTCACACAGCATCTCCCCCACCCGGTTCCGGAACGCGGATCCGATGAAATGTATTCTCGGCAGAAATCCCGGATCGTGTCCGGTAAAGTAGATATCGAGCCATTGTTTTGCCTGGTCAAAATATGCCATGTCACGCGGCACCGCATCCCGGCTCAGTCCCTGCCCGACATACCTGCTGCCCTCGCGGAACCACAGACCCGTCAGCCCTTCCTCATCCCCCGCCAGCAGAATACTTCCCAGTGGAGATTCATAACTGTCCGTATAAATCATGCGACACCTCTTCGTATGAATATCTATTTATTACTTAAATGCAATTAAGTATTAAACTAGTCGCAATCAGTTTCAAATTAAGTGAACAAAATCATACTCTACTGCTATTACTAATTGCGACCTGGTCGCAATTAGGTCGCAATCTGGTTTCAATAACATTCCTAACATCACTTTGCGATATACCACTTTGCCGCATGAGTACGTCCTTTGCAAAAAACTTTTCCGTCCATTTTAAGTTCTCGTACCAGTACCTGTATTTGATTGCGACTAAGCCCAGGTAAAACTTGCTGTAGTTCTTTGAACGGAGTGCCAACAGCATTGTTCTCACGAATATGTTTTAAAAGCAATTCTTTGTTCGTA
>ONQW01000182.1 GCA_900320025.1 uncultured Lachnospiraceae bacterium | reverse complement strand
CGTTTCTCATCTTCAAGGATGGAAAGCCGGTGGAAACCGCAATCGGAAGCGTTCCGAAGTCGACGCTTCAGGAAAAGCTGGAAAGGGCACTGCATTGAACGCTCTTGTGTCTTTCATACAAGTCAAAATCCGTCACTCACTTCCGCCGCGCATCCTGCGGACGGCAGTGAGTATTTTTATCTGCGCGGGACTGTTTCTCTCCCTGCCGGCACAGCTTCACGCCGAGACATCTGCGCCTGCTGCGGACACCGCAGCGGCGAAGCAGACATCCGCTTCCGGCATCTCTGCCGATGCGGCCGGCAGCGCGGATTTGTCCGCCGGTTCTTCCTCCGGTACCGATGTGCAGGGCTCATCCACGAATTCCTCTGCCGATGCGGCGGCTGAGGAGTCCGCTTCGCCGCGCGCCTGGCCCGAACCGCAGGAAGTCAGCGCTGAAGGCGCGATTCTCATCGATGCCGACACTGGTGCCATCCTGTACCAGAAAAACATGAACGAGCATCTGTATCCCGCCAGCATCACGAAAATGATGACCGTTCTGCTCGCGGCGGAGAAGCTTGATCCCACGGACACGGTCACGATGTCCGAGGAGGCAGTGCATTCCGTGCCGGCTGACGGCTCGAACATCGGCCTCGATGTCGGAGAGACGATCACCGTGGAGCAGGCCCTCTATGGCATCATGGTAGGGTCCGCCAACGAGGCTGCCGCCGCGATTGCGGAGAAGACCGCCGGCAGTGTGGCTGCCTTCGCCGATCTGATGAACGAAAAGGCGAAGGAGCTCGGCTGCACTGGCACGCACTTTGTCAACGCCAATGGCCTTCACGATAAGGATCACTACACAACACCGCACGATATGGCGCTGATTGCCCGGGCCTTCTTCGACAATCCGCTCTGTCTGCGGATCGGCAACACACCGTCCTATCATTTCAGCGCGACGGCCACGCAGCCGGACGACTTCACAATCCGCAACAAGCACGCTCTCATCACCGGAGAGACGCCGTGTGAGGGAGTCATCGGCGGCAAAACCGGCTACCACCAGTACGCCGGAGAGACTCTGGTGACCGGATGCGAGCGCGGCGGAATCCGCCTGATCTGCGTCGTCATGAAAGAGGAGTCCCCCAATCAGTTCACGGATTCCGCCGCCCTTCTGAACTGGGGCTACGCCAATTTCACGGAATGGAACATCGCCGAGAACGAAACCCGCTTCTCCGTGAGCAGAGCATCGTTCTTTGACGGCGGCCGCTGCCTGCTCGGCGACTCCGGACCTGCGTTTGCGCTGTCCCCGGATGCCCGGATCACCCTGCCTGTCGGTACCTCCTTCTCCGATCTCACCGGCAGACTCGTCTATTCCTCGGATGCGGAGACAGACGACACCTGCGTCTCCCCTGACGACCTCGGCGTCAGCGAAGACACAGCGACTGTTTCCGCCACTACAGCCAGCACCGTCACTGCCTCCGAAAGCGCCTCCGGCGCTAAGCAAACCGCCGCAGACAGCAGCGTCTCCACCTCCGATGCCTCCGAAGCTGCCTCCGGCGCTGAGCAATCCACCGCAGACAGTACCGGCTCCATCGCCTCTGGGGCCTCCGAAGGCACCACCGACGCAGAGCAGTCCGACGCTATAAAACAGACGACTCCTGCCATCGCCTCCCTCGTCTACTCCTGGCAGGGCCGCACAGTCGGCAGCGCCAACCTCTACCTCCTCACCTCCGCCGCAGAACAATCCGACACGGCTTCGGAAAAGGCGGACACGGCAGGGGAACCCGGCAGCGCCACACCAAAATCAGACACGTCAGGTGATAAAGCCGGAACGAAGCAGGCGGTCGGCGCCCGGACAGGGCAGGAGACGGATGCGCCTGTCTCCCGCATCAACGCGTATTTTGCATCCATGGTGAAGATCAACGACGCCGGCACGATCTATATCAATATCCGCCGTATCCTGCTCTTCACTGCCGCGGTCTCGGCTGCCGTGATCATGCTGCTCCTGCTTTTCTCCTACCTCGCTTCCTTCAACCGCCCGGAGCGGGTTCATCAGGAACGGAGGCAGCGGCAGAGACGGCACAAGAGCCGCGATTATCTTCCTCACAACGACTATCTGAAATATGACACGCTCGAGGGAGAGGATAATCTCTACTACGAAAATGACCGCTGGAGTGAATCCGGACCCGGCAGCTATGCCGATACCGGATCCGGCACCGGTTCATATCGCAGCGGGTCCTATAGCAGTGGGTCCGCCCGCAGCGGTTCCGGCGAAAGACTGGATATGGGTCCGCTGGATTCCGGCGGATACACCGGCGTGGATAACACCGGAGATCACGATTCATAAGATTTGAAAGTGACACCGATGCATCGCTTACAAACTGATCCTGGTGCTGCTGGCACCAGGATCCCGATCCGGGAGAAAGCCCATCCGGACCATTTCTCCCGCGGGTGCCGCAAAAAAAAACGCGGCACGGGCTATCGTACGGAATATAAAAAGAGAGCCGGGAAAGGCAATCCGCACACGCGGATCACGTTCTGCCCTTCCCGGCTCTCTTTTTTCTTTGTCCCGCACGCATGCGGTATTCCTTCTTTCCCTCTGTCTTCTCCGCCTTCCTCGCGCGCTCGCTGAGTTCCCTGACATCCTTTTCCCCGATGAAGCGCTCCGTCTTCACCACGTAGACTTCTCCGTCCTCCGCCTTGCGGAGCCGCACCTTGGCTTTCATCAGGCCATGTTCCGGACAGCAGGACACGCTGTAATACTGGCGGCCGTTCGGCGTGAACCAGGAGATCTCCCGGGCGGCGCGTCTTCCGCACACATAGCAGCGCGTGCTCATCACCTCCGCGTCCTCCAGCGCCGCCGTCTTGTCCTGAAATCCGCGCGAGATGTATTTTGCATAGGAATCGAACCGGACATGTACCTCATGCTCGCGATTCTCCGGAATGGTGAAATAATCGAAGGAATAGTAGGAGAAAAGATGTCTCGGAATCCGCTGCAGAATGAGCGCGGTATACCAGGCATCGTCATGAGCGCGATGGAACGGAATCTCCTTGCGGATTCCGCACTGGTCCACGGCGTGCTCGAGGGAAATTCTCTCGTGGCTGTCCTGAAAGGCGATGCTGAACAGCTTCTGCGCATCCAGAAACGGCAGCGGCGCAAGCCCATGCCAGCGCATGTTGCGCTGCAGCTCCGTGAGATCTAACGGTCCCCAGGTACAGAACAGCGGATCCTTTCCGCACCACGCAAGAAAATCCCGGATCACAACCGGAAAGGGCTCTTCGTTCCGGAGATCTTCCATGCTGATGTGCAGGAGCTTGCCCGTAATAAAATGCATGGTGGTGTAACACGTCGGACGGATCAGTCTGGAATAGTCCGCCTCGTGTTCCAGCTGGTCGTTCAGCCGGACTGCGCCGATCTCGATGACCTCGAATGGCATGCCGGGATCCTGTCGTTCCTTCGTCTGATTGCCCTGATTCCATTCCAGGTCAAGAACTACGATACTCATTTCGTGTCACTTTCTGCAAAATTTCAACCTGCCTGCAGAAAGAGTATACCAGATGTCTGCCGTCCGCGGGAGATCTCCGGAAATCTGCACTCATACTGAGAGCAGATAAGGGCCATGGATTCCAGGTGCCCGCCGTCCGCGGGAGACCTCCATCGATCACCGGCCTTCTCTCACGTCGGCCTGACGCCAATCGCATCATGCAAGAAACGCTCCAATGTCAGCCTACGCGAGAAACGCTTCAATGGCGGCCGCGTCCCGATAGCCGTCATGATACAGCCGGTCCAGCTTGTCCGCATCCTGCGTCAGCGTGCTCAGACCATAGACAGACGCAGGAGCAACGATCAACGCCCTTCCCTCCGCCTCACAGAATTCCGCCAGCCTGACCTGCGAATTGTACCGCTGCGAGCGGTGTTTCAGCTGCGCCGCGGCCTTTGGCCAGCGCCGCGCGAGCACACGCGACCAGAAGAGATCCTTTCGCGGATCAAGAAGCGTGTCCCGCGGCAGCGTGAGAATGACGACCACCTTTGTGCAGCCGTCGCGGAACGCTTTCCGGATCGGAAGCGGATCCACGCAGCCTCCGTCATAGCAGGGCATGCTTCCGACCATAAAGGGCTTGTTGAGAATCGGAATATTGCTGGACGCCATGAACGGGAAGAAGTGATTCCGCTGAAAGGCGTCCTTTGTGAAATAGACAGGCCGCCCGGTTCTGGCATCCATCGCGACCGCGACACACTCCGCGTCAGAGCGCTCCGCCGTGTCGTAATCCCACGGATCCTCCCCGCCCTCATTGGCCAGCGTGCCGTACATATAAGTGACGTTGCAGCCCTCGCCCGTTTTCCTCCGGTTCCGGAGACTGACAAACTCCGGGCGCATGGCATACTCATGATAAAACCGGTAATTTCTCCCGCGCTGCCCGCTGACATAGGAACCGACGTTGGCGCTCCCCGCACTGACGCCGATACAGTAATCAAATTTCACTCCGTGGTCGAGGCACCAGTCAAACACTCCCGCGCCGTAAATACTGCGCAGACCTCCTCCGACATCGATGACACCGATTTTGTCCATATTGATCTCCATGCCGCGTTTTCTGCGGCCTCTTCTGCATTCAGTGAGCAGTGTACCAGCGTTTCGCGGGGAATGGTAGCGGACAGAATCCGCCTTCTGGGTGATCCGTCCCGTCCACGATTCGTGAAGCAGACACCAGCGTTTCGCGGGGAATGGCAGCGGACAGAATCCGCCTTCTGGGTGATCCGTCCCGTCCATGATTCGTGAAGCAGACCCGGAAAGGGGTTCTGAATTGTTACACAATTTTCATATTTCTCCGCGCCCGCCGCTTTATAATGAAGAAGACGGCTGAGGGGGGCGGGACGAATGCCCTGCGGGTATTTC
>ONQW01000098.1 GCA_900320025.1 uncultured Lachnospiraceae bacterium | reverse complement strand
TGCGCGGATGTGGAGATTACAATCCCGGATCAGATTGACGGGTACGATGTGCTGATCTATCAGGCGATTCAGGGAGAGATTCTGGAGATCATTTATCAGAATGCAGACGGAGAGGAGGGACTGCGTATCCGGAAGTCGTCCTACCCTGACGGCAGCGGCATGCCGGACATCAGCGGGGATTACAACTCCTACAGTCAGCATTCTACGCTCAAATCCATCCAGGTCGGGAGCGGGACGGACGGTCAGACGGTCAATGTGAAGCTGGCCGGAGATCATGACATAGTTAAGAACTCTATCTGGAGTGCAAAGGCAGGTGCGGCCAGCACGAACTACGCCTATGCCATCGTGTTTGACGGCGCAGAGTTCAGTGCCACGGAAGTCGGGAAGCTGGTTTCGGAGATTTACTGAGTGACCGACCGGCGCGGAGTGATTGTTTCTTTGAAGGCGGAAGCGGATCACAGCATCCCGGCATCGGTCTCGATGCGGCTGTCGCGCAGGCCGGTGGCGGAGCCGTCCTGGCGGGCAATCTCGGCCTCGACATAATTGGTGAAGGCGAGCGCTGCGCCGCGGGGCGGCTCATCCTTCTTCCAGACAAGGACATACTCCGCGTATTTTGGCGGATCTGTGATGACCTTGGAGACAATATGGCCGTTTGGCATCGTGCTGTTGCCGACGCTGGTCGCTGGGAATATGGTCACGGCGCCGCCGGCCTCCGCGAGGGCCACGGCGTCGAGGTAGTTTGAGAGGGAGCCGATGATGGTCGGCTCGGTGTCAGCGTCCGCAAACCAGCGTAGGATGGACTGCTGGCGGGACGCGCGGGATGGCACAAACAGCGGCACGCCGGCGAGCTCGCGGAGCGGGATGGTGTCGCCCGGCATCTTCGCCAGCCTGTGATCCTTAGGCATGATGGCGGTCCAGGGTTCGCGGCCAATGGTGATGCCTTCATAGCGCTCATGGTCGTAGGGCCTCGCAATCACGGCGATGTCGATCAGTCCGCGTTCCAGTTGGGACAGGATCTCGTCGCCGCTGCCGTTTCGCAGCTCATAATGCACCTGGGTGTGCTCTCTGGAAAAATCGGTGATCCACTGTCCGGTGTAATACGGAGCGTGTCCTTCCACCATGCCGATACCGATCTGGCCGGTCAGCGTGCTGCCGAGCGACTGCAGATCGAGCCGGGTTTTGTCGGAGAGACGCAGGATCTGGCGCGACCGGCGCAGCAGCAGTTCGCCGGCCTCCGTCAGCGTGAGGCGGCGCTTGCCGCGGATGAAAAGCTGCGTCCCGAGGTCCTCCTCCAGCTGCCGGATGCTGTTGCTGAGCGGCGGCTGGCTCATCTGCAGCTTCTCTGCAGCCCTCGTGAAATTCAGTTCTTCCGCAACGGTGACAAAATATTGTAATGTCCGAAAATCCATCTTGTCTGCCCCCTCTGACTCTGATCCGAATCATTCAGTGCGTTCATTCGATTCCTTATTATACGATATTTGTATAGATTATGCTAAGGAAATGTAAATAGCAATTTATCAAAGGAATGTAAATAGCGATGTAAACAGACATTCAATCGCAGCGATGTAGATAGCGATTCAATCGTCTCCTGTTGAGGCGAGCCCGGCATCTCTTCCTCCCGCTTTTGAAAGTGCTCCATAAATGGTTTGAGAAGTGCTTGGTAAAATATGATAGGCGCCTGGTAAAACGGTTGAAAAGTGCCAGGAGCATCGCTTGAAACGTGCCAGGTAAAAAGGCTGGCGGATATGCTGCATCAGAAATCAGGTTGAGCGACGGAAGTATTCATGTTGCAGGGGGATGCAAAAGAACCAGATTGTCGAGAAATGCAAAAGAACCAGGTTGTCGGGAAATGCAAAAGTACCACTTGACGTAAAGCGGTCATTTGGACTTGAATATGTGACAGATGGAAGACACGGATTCAGGAGGGAAACGGGAGTTGCCCGTATGGGGGGTGGATCTGTCATTGCCGTCAGGAACCGTTTTGCATTGGTGAAATGCATATTTGCGTATACTGGAGACGCAGGTAATATGAACACGTACGAGTTTTCAGCCGACACCCGGGCTTTTCTGGAAAGTATCCCGATTCCGCTCGCCGTATATCAGTATATTGATAATCAGATCAGGCCTCTTGCGGTTTCCAGGGCATATCTCGAGTTATTTGGCTATAGCAGCTGCGAGGAAGCGGTATATGGTCTGGGAACGAATCTGTACCGCAATGTGCATCCTGACGACATCGCCAGGATGGAACAGTATTCCTACCGCTTTGCCACGCATCCGGAGGGTGATTACGATATTGTTTTCCGGAACAAAAGGAAGGATCAGAGTTCATACCGTCTGATTCACGGGACGGGGAAGCACATCACGGTGGATGGCGCGAGTATCGCTTTCATCACTTACACCGATGAGACAGCGGACGGAGGCAGCGATCAGATTGTCAAGGCGGTGCTGACGACTCTGTCTGACAAGTATTCCGCATCGGAAAGTGTTGAATTCGACAAATACTATGACAGTCTGACAGGGCTGCAGAATACGGAACGGTTCCTCGATTCGTCGATGACAGGTGTTGAGAGGATCTGGGAGAAGGGGCAGATCCCCGTCGTCATGTACTTTGACCTGTGCGGGCTGAAGCAATATAACAGCAGGTATGGACTCCAGGCCGGGGACAGGCAGATATGCCAGCTTGCGGATCTGATCGGGACGTATTTTGGCAGGGAAAGGGCCTCCCGTTTCGAAAGCGACCACTTTGTCGTATATGCGGAAAACGATCAGATTGAGGCAAAGCTGCACGCATTGTTCTCCCGGATGAAGAAAATGGGGGACGGCAACAATCTGTCCGTGAAGACAGGAATATTCCAATTCGAAAACGACGGCACCAGACTGACCGACGCCTGCACGAGGGCAAGGCTTGCCTGCGAATCCATTGCGCAGACGGCGGAATCTGCGCTTGTCTGGTTTGACAGCGACATCCTGGAAAAGACTTCTCTCAGATTCCATATCATGCGGAATTTTGAGAAAGCGCTGGAGAACGGCTGGATTCAGGTCTATTATCAGCCCATTGTCCGCACCATGACGAAAACGGTGTGCAGCTGCGAAGCCTTGGCTAGATGGATCGATCCTGAGTATGGCATGATCTCCCCGGGCCAGTTTATCCCGGTTCTGGAGGAAACGGGGCAAATATACAGGCTGGATCTGTATGTGTTCGAGCAGGTCTGCAGAGACTATGCGGCGGGGCGACAGGACGGATCTCCGGGAAGAGAGGAATCGTGGCAGCCTGCAGGCGGAGATAATGCGGAGGCAGAGAGGGAAGGCTTCCGGGCAGGGGAGAAACCGCGGCGGCCCGAGAGCGGAGAGAATGTACAGATGACTGGAAGCAGGCACGGCCGGGTTCCGGTATCCGTGAATCTGTCCCGGAAGGATTTCCTGCATGACGATCTGCCGGATGCCCTCGACAGGATCTCACAGAAGTACGGCGTGCCGAGAGAATACACCTGTCTGGAGATCACAGAGAGCGCTTTTGTTGTGAGTGTAGACAAGGTAGAGCCATTCATCCGGCGATTCCATCAGATGGGATACGGGGTGTGGATGGATGATTTCGGTTCGGGTTTTTCGTCCCTGGGTGTGTTGAAGAGGTACGCATTCGACGGGCTGAAGCTCGACATGTCGTTTCTAAGAGATTTTGACGAAAAGGCGAAGAAGATCATCAAGGCCATCGTGGCGATGGCAAAGGAACTGAATATTTCCACTCTGGCAGAAGGCGTGGAGACGGAGGACCAGTATCTTTTCCTGCGGGAGATCGGCTGCGAAAAGATACAGGGCTTTTATTTCGCGCGGCCGATGCCAATCAGGGAACTGTCCTTATACAGCAGGAGCAGCGGACGCTCCTTTGAACCGATGGGATGGAGATCCTATTTGACGAAGCTGAGCCGTATCGACTATCTCACGGACAAGCCGCTCTGTGTGGTGGAAGATGACGGTGTCCGGATGACGATTCTCTTCGCCAATCAGGCCTACCGGGAGATTTTGATCAGGGATCATGTGAGGGATCTGAAGGACTGGGAGCGCAAAATCAACACGCCCGGCGATCCGATCCACATTTTTCACAGGCTGTATGCCGATCAGCAGCTGAGAAAGCTGGAGGGTCCGCAGACGACGGCATATCCCTCCGGTGATCATTTTATGCAGCTCACCGGCTCTGTGGAAGCAGTACAGGACGATCACTATCTTTATACTGTCCATATCCAGTATGTGGAACTCCACGTAGAGAATCTCCAGCAGACGAGTTTTGAGACGATGAGTGATCTCTACTATCTCTGCCACGATATTGCCATTCTTGATTTGAAAAATGGCACGGTAGAAGGGGTCAAATCCTCGCTGTCCGATCAGCCGATGGGAGTTGGCATAATACAGGAAAGCATGCCTTCGGTGATCCATGCATGGACGGAAAGGCTCTGCTACCCGCAGGACCGGGAGCAATTTACAAGGTTCATGGATGTCTCCACCCTGCGGTCCCGCATGGAGCACAGTCCGGACGGTACCCTGACAGGCATGTTCCGGAGTATGACCGCAGAGGGTGAGTATCGCTGGTTCTTCCATATCATCGCACCGATGCAGAGGTCTGATTTTGACAGAGCCCTGCATGTTACATTCAAAACAGGACTGAAAAAGTCCGAGCATTCCGCCTCCGAAATTTTCGGGGGGGGGACAGTCTGATCGGAGCATCAGAGCGCAAGGTCCGTTTATAAATGGGCGGACGATGCGCTGTATGAGGCGAAACGGAATGGAAGAGACCGGATGTATTTCGTGGATGGCGGGAAGCAGGCTGAATTGAGATAGGAGGCAGGAAGCGGCCATGACGGGAAGCGCGTGTCATGGTTTACATAAATTTGACAGAAGCCTCATGGGAATTGGAATACAATGGTGCTGATCCACTGATTCAGCCTGCGTGGGCAGAGGAAAGGAATGAAAAAATGCTGACATACCACGAGATCCGGAAGAATCCGGAGGTGCTGGAGTACTATAAGAAGGGAAACGAAATTCTGGGGAGTCTGGGCTACACAGATCACTCGACGGCGCACGCGGCGATCGTAGCGGAGGGAGCGGCGAGGATTCTGAAGGAGTTTACGGACTCAGAACACGATATCGAGCTGGTGAAAATCGCCGGGTTTCTGCACGACATCGGCAATGCGCTGAACCGGGAGCATCACGCGGAGTACGGAGCGCTCCTGGCCAATGAGATTCTGCGGGGCGAGGATCTCCCGATGGAGGACCGTGTCAAAATCATTGCCGCCATTGCAAATCACGATGAATCGACGGGAAATGCGTTCGATCCGATTTCGGCGGCGCTCATCATCGCGGACAAGACGGATGTGCGCCGGAGCCGGGTGCGGACGAAGGACCCGTCCGGCTTTGACATTCATGACCGCGTCAATTATGCGGTGACGGGATCGAATCTGCGCTACAACCGGGAGAAGAGGCGGATTGAGCTCAATCTCCAGGTCGATGAGACAATCTGCACCATGTATGATTATTTTGACATTTTCCTCCAGCGCATGATTATGTGTCGGCATGCGGCGGAGACGCTCGGCACAACCTTCCGGCTCTCTGTAAATGGGCAGAAGGCGTTGTGAATCTGCCGGCGATTCTGTCTTAACGGGCCTTAACGGGCAGTGAAAATGCGCTCGATCGCAGAACCTGGTCGGGCAGAGGAACGCTGGAGTGGAGCGCGCAGACAATGGCCGGATTCAGGCGGACAGACAGTGGAAACGCTGGAGCAGGACGGCGGAAAAGAAACATTGACTCAGAAAGACAAAATGATCATGACGGACAGCGGGAATCAGCATGGACATCACGCCTGCTTCCGCAGCGGATGGCCGGAGA
>ONQW01000175.1 GCA_900320025.1 uncultured Lachnospiraceae bacterium | reverse complement strand
TGAAGAATGTGCTGCGCGTGATGCCACGTATGCTGCTCCGCTGAAGGTCAAGGTCAAGCTCCACAACAAAGAGAACGAGGAGATCAGCGAGCATGAAATTTTCATGGGCGATCTCCCGATTATGACAGACACGGGGACTTTTGTGATTAATGGCGCCGAGCGTGTTATCGTCAGCCAGCTGGTCCGCTCCCCGGGTATCTACTATGGGATTGCCAGAGACAAGGCGGGAACCAAGCTGTTTTCCTGCACAGTCATTCCGAACAGAGGCGCTTGGCTGGAGTATGAGACAGATGCCAACGACATCTTCTGGGTGCGTGTAGACCGTACCAGAAAGGTGCCGGTGACAACGCTGATCCGTGCACTCGGCGTCGGGACGAATGCGGAGATCATAGACCTGTTTGGCGAGGAGCCTAAGCTGATCAGCACCTTCGAGAAGGATGAATCGACTGACACGGTGACGGGTCTCAAGAAACTGTATGAGAAAATCCGCCCGGGAGAGCCGGTCTCGGTGGAGAGCGCAGAGTCTCTCATTTCCGGAATGTTTTTTGACCCGAAGCGCTATGATATCGCGAAGGTCGGACGCTATAAATATAATAAGAAGCTGTTGCTCCGCAACCGGATTGCCGGCCACGTCCTTGCGGAGGATGTGGTGGATGAGACAACAGGAGAGGTCCTTGCTGAAGCAGGCACAAAGGTGACAGAAGAGCTGGCGGATCAGATTCAGAACGCTGCGATCCCGAGTGTCATGATTGAGACCCAGGAGCGGAATGTCAAGGTTCTTTCCTCCATGATGGTCGATCTTCGGGCTTGGGTGGACTGCAAGCCGGAGGAGCTTGGAATCACGGAGCTTGTTTACTATCCGTATCTGAGAAAGATCCTGGATGAGTATACCGATCCGGAGGAGATCAAAAATCAGATCCGTCATCATGTGACCGATCTGATTCCGAAGCATATTACAAAGGAGGATATCTTTGCCTCCATCAACTACAATATGCACCTCGAGTACGGGATCGGCTGCGATGACGATATTGACCACCTTGGGAACCGCCGGATCCGCGCAGTGGGCGAGCTGCTTCAGAACCAGTTCCGGATCGGGCTTTCCAGGCTCGAGCGGGTGGTGCGCGAGAGAATGACCACTCAGGAAATTGAGGGCATTACACCTCAGTCCCTGATCAATATCAAACCGGTGACGGCTGCAATCAAGGAGTTCTTCGGATCTTCCCAGCTGTCGCAGTTCATGGATCAGAACAACCCGCTGTCAGAGCTGACACATAAGAGACGTCTCTCCGCGCTGGGACCTGGCGGACTTTCAAGGGATCGTGCCGGGTTTGAGGTCCGCGATGTCCATTATTCTCACTATGGACGGATGTGCCCGATTGAGACACCTGAAGGACCGAACATTGGTCTGATCAACTCCCTGGCCTGCTATGCACGGATCAACAAGTATGGATTTGTCGAGGCACCGTACAGGAAGGTCGACCATTCCGAACCGGGACGTCCGAGGGTTACAGATGAAGTTGTCTATATGACAGCTGACGAGGAAGACAGGTACCATATTGCGCAGGCAAACACGCCGCTCGATGCGGATGGGTATTTCATCAACAAGAATGTATCCGGCCGCTTCCGTGAGGAGACGCAGGCGTATGACCGCAACATGTTTGACTATATGGATGTCTCCCCGAAGATGGTCTTTTCAGTCGCAACGGCACTGATCCCGTTCCTGCAGAATGATGACGCAAACCGTGCACTGATGGGATCCAACATGCAGCGTCAGGCTGTCCCGCTTCTAACTACGATGGCTCCGGCTGTCGGAACCGGTATGGAAGTCAAGGCGGCGGTGGACTCAGGTGTCTGCATTGTTGCAAAGCATGATGGCGTGGTGGAACGTTCTGAGGCAAACCGGATTATCGTCCGCAGGACAGACGGACAGCTGGACGAGTATCATTTGAGAAAGTTTGTCCGTTCCAACCAGAGCAACTGCTATAACCAGAGACCGATCGTCTTCAAGAACGATGTTGTAAAGAAGGGAGACGTCATTGCAGATGGCGCATCCACCTGCAACGGTGAACTGGCGCTTGGCAAAAACCCGCTGATCGGGTTCATGACCTGGGAGGGCTACAACTACGAGGATGCTGTCCTTCTGAGCGAGAACCTGGTCAAGTACGATACCTATACATCCATCCATATTGAGGAGTATGAGGCTGAGGCGAGGGATACCAAGCTCGGACCGGAGGAAATTACCCGCGATGTACCAGGCGTAGGGGATGAAGCCCTGAAAGATCTGGACGATCGAGGAATCATCCGCATTGGCGCTGAAGTGAGAGCCGGGGATATTCTGGTCGGCAAGGTAACACCGAAGGGCGAGACGGAGCTGACAGCGGAAGAGCGCCTTCTGCGTGCAATCTTCGGCGAGAAAGCAAGAGAGGTGAGAGATACATCTCTGAAGGTCCCGCACGGCGAGTATGGAATCGTTGTGGCTGCAAAGGTGTTCACGAAGGAGAACGGCGATGAGCTGGCTCCGGGGGTCAACCAGTCGGTTCGTATCTATATCGCACAGAAGAGAAAGATTTCGGTCGGCGACAAGATGGCAGGCCGTCATGGAAACAAGGGTGTTGTCTCCCGGATTCTGCCGGTGGAGGATATGCCGTTCCTGCCGAACGGACGCCCGCTTGATATCGTTCTGAATCCTCTGGGTGTCCCGTCCCGTATGAATATCGGACAGGTTCTGGAGATTCACCTGTCTCTCGCGGCGATGGCGCTTGGCTTCAATGTTTCGACGCCGGTCTTTGATGGAGCGTCTGAGTCTGAGATTCAGGATACGCTGGAGCTGGCAAACGATTACGTCAATCTGAGCTGGGAAGATTTCAGCAGAAAACATAAGGGAGAGCTCATGGAGGACGTCTATGAGTATCTTCATGACCACCTTGACCACAGGAAGCTGTGGAAGGGTGTACCGATCACGAGAGACGGTAAGGTCCAGCTGAGAGACGGACGGACTGGAGAGCCGTTTGACGGACCGACTACGATCGGCCACATGAATTACCTGAAGCTGCACCATCTGGTTGACGATAAGATTCACGCACGTTCAACAGGCCCTTACTCTCTGGTCACGCAGCAGCCGCTCGGCGGAAAAGCTCAGTTTGGCGGACAGCGTTTCGGAGAGATGGAGGTCTGGGCGCTCGAGGCATATGGTGCTTCCTATACGCTTCAGGAAATTCTGACGGTCAAGTCCGATGATGTCATCGGG
>ONQW01000149.1:636-5524 GCA_900320025.1 uncultured Lachnospiraceae bacterium | reverse complement strand
CTCGCAGACCGTCCCGCCGCGATTATCTCCGGTATCTGGGACAGAGGCGCCGCGAAGGAGCTGTTCGGCAGCGGATACGCCGCGGCAAAGCTTCCCTCCTTCACAGTAGACGGCGCCGTCTATCCCATGGGTTCTCTCGTCGAGGGCCGCATGCTCGGTGTGAAACCGCAGGAGAATGCACTGAAACAGAAAGCCTGCACTGCGCTGGCCAGATGGCTGTCCTCCCCTGCGCAGGAACTCGCCCTGTACCGCAAGGCCGGGTGGGTCCCAGCGGATGATACCGTTCTCACGGAGGACGACTCTGCCGGAACCGATGTCTCCGCCGCATCTCTGACAGAAGAAACGGATCCTGCTGTCAAAGCGCTCGCAGCGCAGAATGCAGCCGGCTCGCTCCGCGGCGTCTATCCGCAGGACTTCTGGTCCTTCCTCACCGCGTTTGGCGACAATATCCTGGCCGGCAAATACCAGAACGCCGACGACAGCACCCTGCTTTCCGCCCTGCAGGAGCTGCAGTCTGACTGCGCATCTGCGGCAGATCATGCCGGGGACGCCTCCAACTGGTAGGAATCAGCAAGAAAAACTGTGTTTTTACCTGCCGGCAGGGAAGGATGTGCTTTTGTCAAAATCCCGTCCGCGTGGCAGAATAGAGCTTAGAATACAAGACTTAGGACATGGAACAGAAGCATTCCCATGTCTGCAGCGCCACCCCAGTACCGGGAATCCGAAAAGGAATCAGAAGGAGATCAGGAAGTCATGAAACACACCGATGTATTATGGCACGACAGGAAGCGCAATTTTCTAGGCCTTCCGTGGACATTCACCGTCTATGAGCTCACCAGAAACCGGCTGTTCCTGCAGACCGGATTTCTGAATCAGCGGGAGGACGAGGTCCGGCTCTACCGCATCACCGACCTCACGCTGACCCGCAGCCTGTGGCAGCGCATCATCGGCACCGGGACAATCCACATCGATTCCTCCGACAAGACGCTCGCAAACTTTGATCTGAAAAACATCCCCGGACGAGAATCACGGACCTGCCGGGCCGGAAGGTACTCTGCCGGATCCGGTTGATTTTGATCACGATGGGGTCGATGATCTGACCGGACAGGATATCCGCTGATCAGAGACATTCAGCATGCGGGCACGCCGAATCCATGTCTGCATGCTCCTATTTCAGCGTCCGCAGGACCTCCATGACCTGTTCTCCCGACGCCATCCAGTCGGTAAACGCACTTGCGGCGCCCGCCGCGATCCCCATGCGGAGCGCATACTCCGCGCCGTGTCCGGCATCCCAGCCCGCGAGAAAACCGGCGACCATGGCATCGCCGGCTCCCACCGCATTGATCACCATGCCGCCGGCCGAGGCGCGAAACCGGAATTCCCCCATTTCATCCAGCAGCGCGGCGCCCTGCCCGCCCATCGACACCAGAACATTGCGCGCGCCGCGCTCCTGCAGCCTGCGGGCATAAGGTTCGGCCTCCTCCGGTGTGCTGATCTTCGCCGCAAACAGTTCCTCAAGCTCATGCCGGTTCGGCTTGATGAGGAACGGATGATACGGAAGCGTGTCCGCCAGCAACGGACCGGATGCATCCACGACAAACCGCAGGTCTCTGTCCTCCCGCGAAAGCTCCGCCAGAATATCCCGGTAAATAGTCTGCGGCACCGACGGCGGCACACTCCCGGACAGGACAAGGGTATCTCCGTTCCGCATGCCACGAAGTCTCGACATCAGCCACGCGAGGGAGTCCGCGTCGATCGCGGGTCCCATGCCGTTGAGCTCCGTCCCGTCAACATTCCTGAGCTTGACATTGATTCTGGAATATCCCGCAGGCAGCTCCCGGAAGTCGCACGTCACGTTCCGCTCCCGCAGCATGCGGAGAATCTCTCTCCCCGTGAATCCAGCACAAAACCCCAGCGCCGTTCCCGGCACACCGAGTGCCGCAAGCTCCGCCGCGACATTGATCCCCTTGCCGCCGGGAAGCATCTCCTCCCAGGTCGTGCGGTTTGTCCGCCCCGGGACTAGTCCGTCTGCCAGCACCACATAATCTATGGACGGATTGAAGGTCACCGTATAAACCATGTCCCTGCCCTTTCCCGGCTGTCAGCCTCATGCTCCTGCACCCATACCGCACTGGCTCTTTCACTTAACTCCTGCAGAAATTCCATGCAGTTCCGCAGGCAGCATCCAGATGAAGGTCGCCGCGTCGGCCGCCGATGCCGCGTCTTATCCGCAGCCGGCGCCGTCGCCGTATTTCTATGGATTAAGTATTGCCAGCTTTTCCTTCGCCACGCGGATCAGGATATGGTCCGCTTTCCGCACCACCTCGCCGTCCGTGTGTACCCACAGCGGAATAGAAGTCTGCACACTGATCTTCTGTCCGCGGATCGGATACATGATCGTCGGCCATTTCTTATAATGAGTACCGCCCGGCACCGATGGGAACACCTTATAAAAGTCCGCATTGCGCGCCGGGTTGGCAAGGCAGAGATTCAGCACGCCGTCTGTGGCATCCGCATCCGGCGCGAACTGGTAGCCTCCGCCCTCGAACCGGTGATTCATCCCGCAGACAAAGAGCAGATGGTCAAACTGATAGGATCTTCCGTCTGCCGTCACTGTCACCGGCAGGCAGCGCTGTTCCCGGATCACCCGGAACGCCGAGCTGATATAAATGAGATTGCCCACATGGATCCGATTCAGCAGATTCTTATACCGGGACCGCCCGGCGAGGGCACAGATCGCCGCGTCAAAACCGATCCCGCAGCTCACGTTGAAGCGCCGCACCGTATGATCATCCGGATATTCCAGTTCCCCGATGTCAAACACATGGTGCACTCTTCCCTCCAGAATCGTGCGGGCGGTTTCCTCTAACGGCTGTCCGATGATGCCCAGATCCCTTGCAAAGTCATTGCCGGATCCGCAGGGAATCAGGCCGAACCGGAAGTGTTCCGGGTGCCGCACGCCATTCACCGCTTCATTCAGCGAACCGTCCCCGCCGCAGATGACAAGATTCACGGGAGACGCCTCGCTCTCCTCTTTCTCAATCTCCGCACAGATTGCGCCGATTCCGTGTGCGGGCGAGGAATAGTGCACATCATACGGTACGCCGCCCGCGCGAAAAACGGGCTCAATTCTGTGCCATTCCCGGCCGGTGCGTCCCGAGGCACCCGCCGGGTTGACAACGACGTGAAATTTCATACTCTCCCCCTGCCCGCTCTTTTCTGTCCTAGTAGCCTGCTTTCCGATCAACTACATGCTGAAGCGGCGCGCCGCTGACAAAGGCACGGAGATTCTCCCCCGCAATCCGGACCACATTCTCAAAGGTTTCGGCGAGCAGAAACTGACCGGCGATGTGCGGGGTGATGATCACCCGGTCCATATCCCAGAGCGCGTCGTCCGCCAGGAGCGGCTCCGGCTCTGTAACATCCAGCGCCGCTCCTCCGAGATGGCCCTCACGCAGCACCTTCTTCAATGCCGCAGGATCGATGGCATTCCCGCGCCCATCATTGATGAGATAGGCCCCCGGCTTCATCAGACGGAGCCGCCGCTCATCCATCACATGCTCCGTGGCCGGTCCGCCGGGCAGGATCATGGCAACAATATCCGCCCGCGGGAGCAGCTCGTCCAGATCCTCCATCGTGTGCTCCTCCTCGAGCCAGTCGGGCCGTTCTCCCCGGACCGATCGCCTGACACCGATGACGCGGGCGCCGAGCGCATGGCACATTCTGGCGTACCGGCCGCCGATATCTCCCAGGCCGAGGACCAGAACCACCGATCCCTGCAGGCTGGTGACCGCGCCCGCCGTTTTCCATTCGTGACGCACCTGCTGCCGCAGATACTGATCCATCCTGCGTATAAGGCAGAATGTCATCGTCAACATATGCTCCGAGACGCTGACGCCATAGGCGCCCTTGCTGCAGGTGAGGATGGTTTCCGGCCGCAGCACCTCCGGTCCGGCGTACGCATCCGCGCCGGCAGAATTCAGCTGCATCCAGCAGAGATGGCTCTTCTCCGCGGCCGCGCCGGCGTACTGCGCCACCAGCGCCGGTGGGACATTTCCCAGAATCACATCCGCCCAGGCGACATCCTCCGGCGTCACTGACGCGTAGCTTTTCCATCGGAATGTGCAGGCTGCCTTTCCGCCGACAGCCTGCTGCAGATATTCCCTATGGCGCTGCTCCAACGGCAGCACCGACAGTACTCTCCATATTTTCTCCATACCACTCCCCCTGCCGCTTGATTGCGGCGTCACACTTTGATCTTCACCTCATGTGCTGACTCCTCCCCTCTGTCGAAGGCCTGCGCCGCTTCAAAACAGCTGCCGACCATATGGGAGACCGCCTGCTCCGTGTAGAAGGCCGTGTGCGGACTCAGGATCACGTTCGGGAAGGAGCGCAGCAGCGCCATATCGCGGTTCGCAATCACGTCGCCGATACGATTGTAGTAATAAAGACCGTCCTCCTTCTCGAGCACATCGAGAGCCGCGCCGCCGATTTTGCCGCTCTCGAGCGCCTCCACCAGAGCGTCAGTATCAATCAGCTTGCCGCGGGCGGTGTTGACAATCAGCACGCCATCCTTCATCCTGGCGAACGCCTCGCGGTTCAGCAAATGATAGTTCTGCTCCGTCGCGTTGGTGTGCAGGGTGATCACATCCGCGCGGGCAAACAGCTCCTCCAGCGGAACATAATCCGCGTATTTTTCCGCCTCCGAATTCCGGTAGGGATCGTAGCAGAGGATTTTGCAGCCAAAGCCCGACAGATGCTGAATGACAGTGGTGCCGATATGGCCGGTACCGATGACCCCCACCGTCTCAAAGCTGATGTCCGCACCGATTTTGCCGCGCAGCGAGTAGTCCTGGAGTCTGGCACGGTCGAGGATGGAGACGGCGCG
>ONQW01000149.1:0-628 GCA_900320025.1 uncultured Lachnospiraceae bacterium | reverse complement strand
TTGGCGACGCCGGACGGCGGATAGCTGACATTTGAGACCCGCATGCCGAGTTCACGCGCTCTTCTGAGGTCGACATGATCGTAGCCGATGGAACGGCAGAGCAGGTACTTCACACCGATGGAGGCAAAGCGCTCAAGCATCGGCGCAGACATGTCACACGGCGTCATGGAAATTGCTTCATATCCCCGGGCGAGCGCAGCGTTCTCCGCGCTCGGATAAGCAGTGGTGTAATCGAAGGCAATGCCAGTCTTCGCGCTGCATTCCTTTGCACAGGCAAGCTCATCAAATTCACGGAGCGTGTAGAAAAATATTTTCATCAGGATCTCCTCTCCTTCCGCTCAAATTCACGCAAAATACAGTTCCATTTTAGAGTCCGGCATGGTCGATTACAATCCTGAACGCAGTCGAAACTGCGGTTCCCATGCTTTCGATTGCGCTTCTCTGCCCATTCGGTATACTGGTGATTGCATGCGAAACTGCAGCGCGATTTCTACAATCGGGGACAGATCAGGAGGGTAACATGGAACAGGAAATGGATTTAAAAAATATCACCATCACAGATGCGTTCTGGGCATCCAGGCAGAAGCTGGTCACGGAGGTAGTCATTCCCTATCAGGAAGCGATTCTC
>ONQW01000226.1 GCA_900320025.1 uncultured Lachnospiraceae bacterium | reverse complement strand
CATATCGGCAGCGTCACGGTCGTCCCGGACGGAAGAATAGGCGCTGATGAACCGGCGGAAAGCCTCTCCCTCTTCTCCTTCCTTCGCGTATTCCTCCTCCATCAGTTCGTCCATGACGTCCTCGCGAAGGAGCTTCAGCTCGCCCTCATCCGCAATGCGGAAGGAGGGATCGAGATGGATCTGTCCGAAATAGTTCTGTATCACATAGCTGCAGAAGCCGTGGATCGTCGTGATCTGCGCATGGTGGATCAGGACGCTCTGCTGCTGCAGGTGTTCATCCTCCGGGCTTTCCGCAAGGCAGGCGGCCAGTGCCGATGCCAGACGGTCCTTCATTTCTCCCGCCGCTGCCCGCGTAAAGGTCACAACGAGCAGGCGGTCGATATCTACGGGATGCACCGGGTCCGTGACCATGCGGATGATCCGTTCCACGAGGACTGCCGTTTTACCCGATCCGGCCGCCGCGGAGACAAGCAGACTGCTGCCGCGGTGATCGATCACTTTCCGCTGCTCAGGTGTCCATTCCCGTGCCATCGTCTGCCTCCTTTCTCATACCATCAGATGTTTCAGCTGCCATACTATAGTTTGCCAGCTCGCGCCGCATTCTGAAGATCACGTCATCCGCCGTCCCGCTGTCTACCCTGCGGTGGCTGTAGCCCGCGATCCGCTCATCATACCCGCAGATGCCGCGCGCCGCGCAGAAGGTGCAGGCGTCCTTTACATTGCTCCCCTTGTACTGCAGAGCCGGCGCAACCTCCGTACAGCCCGAGACCATGCTTCTTCCGAGCTCCTGCGTCTCGCGCGTCACGTAATCCATGATCGTGCGGAAATCCTCTGCCGGCCGGGCATTATCTGTCAGTTTGGCGTTCTCGCCCTCGCCGAGGCCGATCTTCACACCCGAAGGCAGCACGGCGGACGTTTTTCCATCCGGCGTCTCGCTGTCAAAGAGCCTCTCCACCGCCGTCTCCGACCGCACGATGCCGAGCGGTCTGAGCTGTGTCAGGATCAGTCCGTTCGCGTCGCCGTCGTCATCTTTTCCGTTGAGATCCTTCTCATCGATCAGCGGATCCGCAATGTGATAGTAAAAAATACCCGCCGGCTCTGCTTTTTTTCCTGTGTAACGCTCTTCTCCGGCACACGCCGCCTTCATGTAGAGAACCAGCTGCAGCTGAAGCCCGCTGTACACGCGGTTCAGATCCAGCTCCTGCCCGCCGGTCTTGTAATCGATGACCTTCAGGTAATGCACACCGTCCGCGTCACAGAGATCCAGCCGGTCTATTTTTCCCTGCAGACACAGCCTTGCACGGCCGTCGGGGCTGAACGCCAGCTCATCAGGGTCTTCCCTGCCGAATACATACTCAAATCCCGTCGGTTCAAAGCTCCCGCGGAGGATCTGCTGCTGCAGTGCCCAGACCGTCCGGCGGAGGACCTCCTGCAGCCGCCGGATCCGGTAACGATCCCTCTCCGTGCTGACGAGGACCGCGTTGCCGTAGCCGCCCGCCGCACTCTCCAGTGCCATATCCGCCAGGGCATTCCGCTCACTGTCCGTCAGCGTACGCCACGAACGTCCCTCGCCTTTCAGTGTCTGAGAAAAAATGCGCAGGGCTTCATGCATGATATTGCCGAAATCCCGCATTTCAAAGCCGTAGACCTCACGCTCCTGCAGACGAAGTCCGTACTTCAGGAAATGAGAAAAAGGGCAGCCAGCGAACTGTTCCAGCCGCGTCACGGACAGGTGGATATCCCTGCCGTATATTTTTTCTGCCAGCCGGCTTCCGATCGAGGACGCATGGTTCGCGGCCGCGCGCGCGTCCAGCAGCCGGCGGGCTTCCCCGCGGCTCTCCGGACGGACCGCCATGCGGAGGAGGATCTCCCGGGCTTCAGGGCTCACCCTCTGCCCCGGCATCGCCTGCAGCTGTCCGAGAAGATAGGACATCTCGCCCGCCCTGGTCTCGAAGATCCGCGTCAGATCCCCGGCTTCCAGCTCTTCCGCTCTCATCACGGAAAGCGGATCAAACAGCTTCTGCACCATGCCGACCAGATAAGAAGGCTTTCTCGCAGCGCCTGCACTGTCGGTCACCGGCCAGGACAGATAGAGATGATCCGACGGCTTCGTCATGGCCAGATAGAGATAAAAGCGCTGCTCAAAGGAACGCTCCCGTGTGGTCTCAGACAGACGGAATCCGTCCTGGCGAAGCATATTACGCTCAAGATCCGACAGGATTCCTCCGCGGCCATCATTCTTAGGAAGCTGTCCATCATTGGCTCCTAACAAAAAGAG
>ONQW01000258.1 GCA_900320025.1 uncultured Lachnospiraceae bacterium | reverse complement strand
TCTGATCTCGGACGGCGTGCGGATTTATCTCATTGCGTATCAGGATGAGGTTCTGTCCTCCTCGCGGGTATCTGACTACGGCGATTCCCGGATCGGCGTCGCCGCCCTCACCACGCACCCGACATTCCGAAAGTATGTCTATACCAAAACCGGAAAACTTGCCTATGTGGAGCGCGTCACAAACGGCATGATCGAGATTCAGACGAATGTGAGCACAGACACGGTTATCGATGCGCACCGCCTTGTTCATGAAATCGGTCATTATGTCGACACGGCCGCCGGTGCCGCGACTGCCACGTATTTTGCCATATCCAGCGGAGCGCAGTTCCAGAATTATTATAAACAGTTCGGCAGCAGTGTGGTCGCCTATTCGTCGTACAGGGCGGTCCCTGCCCTGTACAATGCGGAGGAATGCTGGGCAGACTGCTTCAAGCTCGCCTATACAGATCCTGACACGCTGAAGGCCATCTCTCCGGCCCTTTACCAGTTTGTGATCAGTCAGGTGAATGCTCTGCCGGCAGCGGAGCCCGCTCCAAAGAATAACAAGTGAGGGATTGCCGGCCGGACTGCGACACGCCCGGAATCCGGACATCGTCCCCGCATAAACATCGTCTCAATACAGTTCAAATACAGTTCACGGGAGATCCCTTCACAAGGTCCAGTCATTACCCCCGGAAGCTGACCGCCGCGTCTATTTCTCTGCGGTCAGGCCATGCAAAATCTGTGCTGTCTCGACATCATCTCTGGTGACCCGCATATTGGTGATGTAGTCCCTTCCCTCCGGGGTTGTCACCTTCACTTCCACGACAGATCCTTCCCGGAAGCCATGCTCCCCGACATCCTTGAGAAAAGGCGCCATGCGCGGATGCTGCGAAACCGTTCTCTGAGCTTCATCAGCTGCATAGGATTTACTGCCATTTTGATTTCCTTTCTATATTCCAGATTCCAGGTCTGTTTCTCTCAGTACCCAGTGTTTGCGCGGATCTGGTCGCTGATCGTCTGCACGGTGTCCGATACCTGATAGCCTGATTCCCCGAACAGATATTCATGCAGCCACACGACATTGTCCGCAAGCGTGACCGGGATAATGCAGTCCTGCTTTCCCACATAGGCATCGGTGCGCAGCGACTCTGTCGGCACACCCGTGCTGTCGCCGATGGAATACTGCGTCGCACCTGACGCGAGAGAAGCGATTTCCGTCATCGAAAGGCTGGTCTGGACCTCGCCCTCTGAGAGAAGTTTCGTGGCGATCGACACCATCTGCGCCGCCGAAGCCGTCTTCAGTTTGGAGAACGTCTGGGTGAGCACGGTTCTCTGCCGCTCGGTGCGGGTGAAATCTCCGCCCGCCGTGTACCGCACACGGCAGTACGAAACCGCCTGCAGCCCAGTGAGGGTCTGTGTGCCCGCAGCCTGCACCGGCACATAGGTTTTGCCCAGCTCCTGCGCCATGGTGGACTGATAGTCATTCATGTAATGAATCTCGTCCTCTTTGATATCGATGTCGATACCGCCGAGCGCATCGATGATATCCGCCACGCCGCCGAAGCCGATCGTTGCGTAATCCTCAATGTCCAGGTCAAAATTCTGGTTCAGCATGGTGACAGCCTGCGTCGGGCCGCCATAGGCATAGGCCGCATTTGCCTTCGTGTACTTGCCGTCCCCGATGTCGAGATAGGTGTCGCGGTAAACCGAGACGAGTTTTGCCTCCTTCGTCGCGTTGTTGATGGACAGAATGATCATGACATCGCTGCGGTTGTTTCCCTTGTCCAGGCTGTTCTCGATGGAATCGACGCCGAACAGCGCGATGATGGTGTATCCTGTCAGCGTCGTGTCCTTCGCCACCCGCTCCGCGATCTTTTCCTTCACCTGACTGAGCCGGATGGACCCATGCATACGGTAATACGCCGCACACAGAAGCAAAATTCCGGCAAGCAGGATGACAAGTAATACCCGTAGAAAACGAACAGCCGGATTTTTCTTCTTTTTCCTTCTCTCTTCCTCCTGCCTGTCCTTCCGGTCG
>ONQW01000097.1 GCA_900320025.1 uncultured Lachnospiraceae bacterium | reverse complement strand
AGCTCGCTCTCCGGCTGGCAGAATATCCGGAGCGATGCCGACTCCATCGAGTCCATCGGCACTGTTTTCCCGATCATATTTTTCGCCGTTGCGATTCTGATCTCCCTTACGACGATCGCGCGCATGGTGGAGGAGGATCGCGGTCTGATCGGCACATACAAATCCCTTGGCTTCACGGAGCGGGAGGTCCGCCGGAAATATATGATCTATGCCGGACTCGCCTGCTTTCTCGGAAGCCTTGCGGGAACAGCCATGGCGTTCCTTGCGCTGCCACTTTCCTTTTTACGGTGTTCCACATGATGTATCTCCTGCCCGGTTACCGGTATGCCATGCACTGGGGATATGCGGCGGCGGGACCGGCGCTGTTCCTCGGCGGTATTCTGTATGCCACATGGCTGGCATGCCGGGGAGAGCTGAGACAGACGCCGGCAGCGCTCATGCGGCCGAAATCGCCGGCGGCGGGATCGCGGGTTCTGCTGGAGCGCGTCACGCCGCTCTGGAAGCGTATGACGTTTCTTGGAAAGGTGACAGCGCGAAATCTGTTCCGTTATAAGGGACGCATGCTCATGACGATCTTCGGCATCAGCGGCTGCGTGGCCCTTCTTCTGTTCGGCTTTGCTATCCGGGATTCAGTGGCGGAACTCAGAACCGGGCAGTATTCGGATACCGACCGCTATGATCTGATGGCTGTCTGCACTTCCGACCGGCAGGACGATCTGCGATCCTATCTTGACGCCAGCGGCGAGATCGCAGATTTTCTGGAGGTGGAGGTTTCCTCGGCAAAACTCCGGCAGGAAGGGGAAATCACAGCGCAGATTGTCGTGGTGCCGGATGGCGCGTCTCTTTCTGATTACATTGCGCTGACCGACCTTGCGGGAGCGCCGCGCACGCTCCGGACGGGAGATGTCTATGTCACGCGGAATGCGGGAGAAGTGCTGGGATTCTCGGGTGGAGACACGGTCGTCTGCCAGCTTCCCGATTTGAAGACGGCAAATCTCCCGGTGACGGCGCTGGTACAGAATTATCTCGGCAATTTTATATATCTTTCTGCGAGCACCTATGAGCAGTATTTTGGCACCTTTGAGCCGAACGGAATGCTGGCGCATTTCTCAGACCGGTGTCAGGGACTCGCAGCCCAGAAAGCATTCGGCGAGGCGCTGAAGAAGCGGGACGGCATGCTCTCCGTGACGGTCAATGCTGTACTGGCGGACAGCTTCAGCGCGACCTTCCGTCTGATGAACGCGGTGGTCTCCATCATAATTGTCATGAGCGCGGCGCTCGCGTTTGTGGTGCTTTTTACGCTGCAGACCACAAACATTTCCGAGCGGGTGCGGGAACTTGCGACGATCAAGGTGCTCGGCTTCTATGATCGGGAGGTGCATCAGTATATTAACCGGGAGACGTGGCTGCTCACCTTCTGCGTCTGCCGTCCATCTATCTGGCGGTGCATCTGCACGCGGTCAGCTATGTGATCGCGGCCGGGCTGACCGTGCTGTTTGCCGTGCTGGTGCAGGGCCTGACCGATCGCACGCTCGACCGGATTGAGCCGGCCGCTGCGCTGAAAAGTGTGGAGTAGCGGGAAGAATTTGCAGGAACGGACCAATTTACGGTAACATAAGGTATTCATCCGTGGATATCATATTGTGGAAATGCGGGGCAGAGGTGCATGTGAAAAAGCATAAACAGCTGATGTGGGCAGGGATCACGCTGCTCATTGGAATTCTGACAATTGTGGCGGTGATCTCGCAGAGCAGGGAGCTGACCTTTTCGGAGCTGCTGGCCAGAATGCGGCAGATGAACGCGGGTGCGCAGGTTCTGGTCTATCTGTGTATCGCCGGATATATTCTGAGCGAGGGAATGGCGCTCTGGCTGCTGTGCCGCGAGGCCGGGTACAAGAGGAGCCTGCTGGATACAACCATTTACGGCGCGTCTGACATTTACTGTGCGGCGATCACACCGTCGGCGACGGGCGGGCAGCCGGTCTGCGCCTGGTTCATGAAGCGGGACCATATCCCGATGGGATACATCACGGCGATTCTCTCGATTTATCTGATCGTGCACACGTTCTCCACCCTGACGGTGGGGCTGCTCGGCGCTCTCATGGGAAGGGACGTGCTGCGGGACATGTCGATTCTGTCCAAAATTCTGGTGGTCCTGGGATATCTTACCATCTGCCTGCTGGCCTTTCTTTTTGTGGCTGTCACGAGATGGCATGACCGCATCATCCGGGTCGGAAACAAAATCATCGACGGCCTGGTCCGGAAGGGCTGGCTGAAGCGGGAGGAGTACTGGAAAACGCGTCTGCGCAGCACTGTGGATGATTACAGCACCGGCGTGCAGGGACTGAGTGCGGGTTGGAAGATACTGTTCCAGGTCTACCTGCTGAACCTGGCACAGCGGCTGTGCCAGACGGTCATCTCCGCGATTGTATACAGCGCGACGGTGACAGGAGGAAGCGCGGACGGCGCCCGGAAGGTTTTTGTCTCGCAGATTTTCTCCATGATCGGGTCGAGCTGCATGCCGGTTCCGGGCGGCATGGGATTTGCCGATTATCTGCTGTTTGACGGCATCCATACGATTCTGGACAAGGAGACGGCGCTGCAGATGGAGCTGATGGCCCGCGGGTTTTCATTCTACATCTGCATCATCATCTGCCTGGCGATTGTGCTGGCCGGTTATCTGCTGAAGAAAACCGCGTATGCGATTCTGAAGCTGTAGGGGGCAATGCGCGGCGCAGGAATCGGATTGAACAGGCGTTCAGCGCAGCAGGAGCCTTGCGGCAAGCCCGATCGCGAGAAGATGGGCGGGGTAATACACATAGAAGAACCATTTGGAAAACGAGCGGCCTCTGGCTGCCCGTTTTCCGTTATATAGGAATACGATGCAGATCATGGCGGCAGCCTGCGGTAGGGCGGAGAAAAACGTCTGAAGTAGAAGACTGCCCAGAAAAGGAAGGCCGGTGGGATTACAAAGGGCGCTGAACCCGGCAGCGCCGCTGCCTGTGCCGATGGCATCGCCGCTTCGGGCGGCCGCGGAGAGCAGGCCGCTCGTGATATCCCAGGCGGGCTGGAGAAGGAGCGCGGGGAGCCAGGCAGTGAGGGCGCGCATATCGGTGGCGGAACCGAAGCCTCCGCCCGGATGCTCCCTCCTGCCCCGGTAGAACAGGAGGGTGTAGGCTGGTGCGAGAAAGAACCAGTCGCAGAAGAGAGAGGTGAGAAAGACGGCGGCGATACCCGCTGCGCGCGTGCCGCGTGAGAGCGGATACGACAGGAGTTCCAGCAGACAGAAGCACAGAAAGAGGGAGAACATCATATTGAGGTCTCCGGCTAAGAACAGCGATCTGCCGCGCGACATCGCAAGCGAGAAGGGGAGCTGCGAGAGCACACCGAAGAGAAGGAGACGCCCTCCATAGGCGCGGCGGTCGTGGGTATAATCGAACCCTTCACACAGAAACCAGATCATGGCAATGGCGGTAAAGTGCCCAATGTCAGTCAAAGCAGTGGAAAGTGCGGTGCCCGGCGTCAACAGAGCCTGGGAGAGGTGATTCAGCGTCATCGTGAGGATGGCGATGGCCTTGATGGCCTCGCGGTTCAGAGGCCGCTGCGGGGCGTGCGGTTTTCGGTCATGGGGTTTCCGTCTGGTCTGATTCTGCATCAAAATTCTCCGGGTGCGCAGGAGAGGTGCTCACTTGCGCTGCATGGTACAATACTGGCATTATAGGTGAAGTATGCGTGGCGGCAGACTAATGACACTGTAATCATCGTATCACGGAAAGGAAATAAGATGCGCGCAAAACTGATGGACCGGCTGGGAAAGGAATGGATGTTCTTTGACGGCGGCATGGGAACACTGCTGCAGGCAAAAGGGCTTGCGGGAGGAGAGCTGCCGGAGACCTGGAACCTGTCGCATCCGGACGATATCCGGGAGCTTCACATGGCTTATCTTCAGGCGGGCTGTGATATTTTCAATACGAATACGTTCGGCGCGAACCGGCTGAAATATCCGGATAATCTGGAGGAGATTGTGACAGCGGCGGTCCGCCTTGCAAAGGAGGCGCGCACGCGCGCGGGCAGAGAGGATGCATACATCGCGCTGGATATCGGTCCGACAGGGAAGCTGCTTGCGCCCATGGGCGATCTGCCGTTTGAGGAAGCGGTGCGTCTCTTCGGAGAGACGGTGCGCATCGGCGCGGCAGCAGGCGCGGATCTCGTGCTCATCGAGACGATGAGCGATTCCTATGAGGCGAAGGCGGCGGTTCTTGCGGCAAAGGAGAACTGTGATCTGCCGGTTCTGGTTACTACGATTTACGATGGCACGGGCAAGCTGCTCACGGGCGGCACGGTGGCCTCGGTCGTCCCGATGCTGGAAGGACTCGGCGTCGATGCGCTCGGGGTCAACTGTGGACTTGGGCCGGAGCAGATGATTCCGATTGTGAAGGAACTGGTGCAGACGGCCTCGGTGCCGATTCTGGTGAATCCCAATGCCGGACTTCCCCGCACGGACGACGAAGGAAGGACAGTGTATGACGTGGGCCCCGCGGATTTTGCCGGCTGGATGGGAGAGATTGCCGCGCTCGGCGTGCAGGCGGTGGGCGGTTGCTGCGGCACCACACCGGAGCATATCCGGCGCACGATCGCAGTGGTGAGTCGTCTGCCATTCCGTGCGAATACGGCGAAGCACCGCACGGTCGTCACCAGCTTTTCGCGCGCGGTGGAGATCGGCCCGCGCCCGGTGATTGTCGGCGAGCGGATCAATCCCACGGGCAAGAAGAAATTCAAGGAGGCGCTCCGCAGCCACGACCTCGATTATCTCTGCGGACAGGCGCTCGAGCAGGAGGACGCCGGCGCGGACATCCTGGATGTCAATGTCGGGCTGCCGGAGATTGACGAGGCGGCGATGATGGAGGATGTGATTCCGCAGCTGCAGAGCATCACGCCGCTGCCGCTGCAGATCGACACGACGAATCCGGAGGCGCTGGAGCGCGCGCTGCGATGCTACAACGGCAAGCCGATGGTCAATTCCGTGAACGGGAAACAGGATCAGATCGAGACGGTCCTGCCGCTCGTGAAGAAGTATGGCGGCGTCCTGGTAGGCCTTCCCATCGACGAGAACGGGATTCCCGCTGATGCGGACGGGCGCATCCGTGTCGCGCGCAAAATCTACGCCGCGGCGGCAGAATACGGCATTCCTGCGGAAGATATCGTGATCGACGGACTCGCCATGACGGTTTCCTCCGACAGCACCTCGGCGGAGACGACGCTGGAGACGATCCGGAGGGTGCGGGACGAGCTGCATGGCCACTCTGTGCTCGGTGTGTCGAATATTTCGTTCGGACTCCCGCAGCGGCCGATGATCAACGCCTTTTTCTTTGCGATGGCGATGGAGGAGGGGCTGTCCTGCGCCATTGTGAATCCGAACAGCGATGTCATGATGGCGGCGTTCCGCACTTTTCTTCTGCTGTCCGGCAGGGACGCGCAGTGTCTTGGGTATTTGTCAGCCTACGCGGACCGCGGCCCGGTGGTGATGGGGAAGGCGCCTGCTATAGCGGGAAGCGGAAGCGCAGGCCCGGCCGGAGTACAGACTGGGACGGCAGGCGGGAGTGGAAGCCAGGCCGGAGTCCGGGCCGGAATGGCAGACGGAGCACGGAACGGCACGGCTGCGGCGGCTCAGGGCATGGCGGCAGAGCCGCAGCGTGAACCTGGAGACGCTGCGGGGCAGCAGGTGTCTGACGGCGTGGCCCATCAGAACGGCGCGGCCTCCGCTCTCGCGGAGGCGGTCCGGCGCGGCATCGCGGGCCGGGCGGCGGAGGAGACAAGGAATGCGGTCGCGGCGGGCGTGGATCCCATGGACCTCATCAATCATGACCTCATTCCGGCGCTCGACCTCGTCGGGCAGGGCTTCGAGAAGGGGACGCTCTTTCTCCCCCAGCTTCTGATGGCGGCCGAGGCGGCGAAAGCGAGCTTTGCCGTCATCAAGGATGCCATGAGCGGAACACCGCGGGAGACAAAGGGCAAGATCATCCTCGCCACGGTCAAGGGAGACATCCACGACATCGGCAAGAACATTGTGAAGGTGATGCTGGAGAACTACGGGTACCAGATCATCGACCTGGGCAAGGACGTCGCGCCGGAGACGATTGTCGATACGGCCATCCGGGAGCAGGTGAAGCTGGTCGGCCTGAGCGCACTGATGACCACAACCGTGGTCTCCATGGAGGAAACCATCCGCCTGCTCCGGGAGAAGAAGCCGGACACCCGCGTCATGGTCGGCGGCGCCGTCATGACGCAGGAATACGCGGACAAAATCGGCGCGGACGCCTACGCGAAGGATGCGATGGGAGCCGTGCGGTACGCGGACACGCTGGATCTGCGGTGAGCCGGGCGGAGGATTTGCCTGAACGGAATGCCGGCACGTCACGTATAAACGGACATTGGTGCCGCAGAAAGCGGCACCAATGTTCCGGTCCGGAAGAAGGACTATTCGGGCAATTCGGGACAATCTCAAATGGATGCTGCGGGAATGTGGCACGGGGTATATCAATGGCAGTTTGCAATGAACAGCAGAGTGGACCCGGTACGGCGGAAGCGGACCGGGAGGAAAGGGCTGCCGCGGGTACGGCGGAAACGGAGGAGCTTTACCCGGCGCGGGCGGACAGCACGGAGCCGGACAGCATCACGCCGGACCGGAAGGAAATTCTGCGCTATCTCGGATACCGCGGACAGACACCGGATGCGGTGTCCGCGGCGCTGATCGATTCCTGTGTGGAGGATCTCCGCCGTGTGATTCAGCCGCGGAGCTACACACGGATCTTTCCGATCGCATGGGGCGCGCGCACCGCGGAGGACTGTGTGGAGATCGGAATCGCCGACATGACGATCCGGAGCCGGTCACTCACCCGCAACTTAAAGGGCTGCACCCGGGCGGCGCTGATGGCTGCGACGATCGGCATCGGGCCGGACCGGCTGATCCGCCGCGCGGAGATCGCCAATATGGCAAAGGCCGCGGTGTATCAGGCGGCGTCCGCGGCGATGGTGGAGGCATGGTGCAATCAGGTGAATCAGCGGATCGCGGAGGAGGCGTACCGGAAGGAAGGCCTGTACTGCCGCCCGCGCTTCTCGCCGGGGTACGGCGACGTTCCCCTCGCGCATCAGAAGGATTTTGACCGGATTCTGGAGCTGCAGAAGCACGTGGGAATCGTGCTCGGCATGCTCGGCACATCGCTCCTGATGACGCCGTCCAAGTCAGTGACCGCGGTGATCGGGATGTCTCCCGTCGGAAGCTCCTGCGTTCTGGCGGGCTGCGAGGCGTGTACGCTGCGGGAGACGTGCGAATTTTCCAGGACACAGATATCGGCGCGGCAGGAAGCAGGGGCCGGGGAAACGGCAGCGGCGAGAAACGAGAGACCCGGACACGGTGCGTGAGGACGCCGATAGAGGCGGACGATACAGGTGGAGGAGGAAGAATATGCAATTACCAAGGGTACATCAGATTTTGTTTGGCGGAGATTACAACCCGGAGCAGTGGCCGGAGGAGAGCTGGGCGGAGGATATGCGTCTGTTTCATGAGGCGCATGTCACGGAGCTAACGGTCAACGTGTTTTCCTGGGCGCTGCTGCAGCCCTCGGAGGAGGTCTATGATTTCAGCAGACTCGACAAAATCATGGATCTGGCGGAAGCAAACGGCATGAAGGTGATTCTCGCGACATCGACGGCGGCGCAGCCTGCCTGGATGAGCACGCGTTTTCCGGAGACGAATCGGACGGATGCGTGGGGAAGGCGGCACAAATTCAGGGGACGGCAGAATATCTGCCCCACGAGCGAGGTGTTCCGGACGTATGCGTTTCGTCTGGCGGGAAAGCTCGCGGAGCGATACGGAAGGAGGAGCTGCCTCGCGGCC
>ONQW01000061.1 GCA_900320025.1 uncultured Lachnospiraceae bacterium | reverse complement strand
GCCCGCGCAAGGTCATAGTGACGACCTGTAAACGGACGCCAGCTCTTCGCCAGAGTTTCAAAGAAAAACCACAGATCTGAGGAATGGAACGTCCCGGCCTGATCCCAGCCCGGCATATCCGGCATGAAGCAATAATAGTAGAAATTCCGGTTTGAACGCTGTGCCAATGTCCGAAAGATCTGCTTTGCCGTCAGGGCGATCCCATTTACCGCGCCGCGCCGACCATGATTGTCTGCTTTATTTGCCTCCGGCATCTGCAGAAATGCATCCGCTTTTTCTCCAAATGCCTCCTGCACTCTCCGCACAAAATGAGCTCTGTCTTCCTCCGCAGGAAGAAAATTCAGAAACTCATCGCTTGTATTGCCCGCCATCACAGAGATGTTGAGCGTCTTTCCTTCATAGAAGCTGGAGATTGGATCTTCTCTGAGGAACCTGCCATCCTGCACCGTGACCATCGGCGCATGTATTTTGCAAAATTCCTCATACTTTCTCTGCACTGTATCGGCAGGGAGGCTGCGTGCCGCCGCAAGACTATCCACACCGAGCATGGAAAGGAAAGCCTGCCCGTGCTCCTCGGCGCTCCAGAGCGGTTCGGGCCTGGACATGTCCTGCCCGCTGTAAGGATCGGCAATCAGCGCCGACATGATGAGCGCCCGGCCAAAAAGCCCGCTGTTCTCCGGGTTGGCCATCTGGCAGAGTACGCTGCCTCCGCCGGCTGATTGTCCGCCGAGCGTGACATTTCCCGGATCTCCGCCGAATTGTTCAACATTTCTCTTCACCCAGCGGAGAGCCGCCTGCTGGTCTAGAAGACCAAAGTTTGTCGGTGCGTCCGGTGCCTCCTCCGTGAGTTCCGGCAGCGCGAGGAAGCCGAAAACACCGACCCGGTAATTGGCCGTCACTACGACAATCCCGCGTCTTGCAATCCGTTCCCCGTCGAACTCCATCTCCGCCGGATAGCCGCACTGCAGGCCACCCCCGAAGAGAAAGACAAAGACCGGAAGCCGATCGCTGGTCGTCTTCGCCGGCGTCCAGATATTGAGCTGCAGGCAGTCCTCCCCCATCGGTATCTCGGGATCGACATGCCATTCCCGTGAATAGACATTATCGGCAAGACCGGGAACAGGCTGCATCGCGGCATTGCCGAACCTTGCACAGTCGAGAATCCCCTCCCAATTCTCAGCCGGCTTCGGCGCCCGCCAGCGGTTCTCCCCTGTGGGCGGCGCCGCGAAAGGAATACCTTTAAAGGCGGTTATTCTCGGGTCTGACGCGGGGATCCCGCGCACCGTTCCATTTTCTGTCGTTGTTTCTCTGATCATTTTAACTTTTGACCTCCCGTGCTGCTGACCGTCCGATCCGTTCAGATCTCCGCGCTCGTACTATCCAACTATGATATCCTGTGCCGTCTTCTCTGCAGCAGCCGCGGAAAAGATACCCGCGCAGGTTTTCTCCGGTCCGGATGCTGGTGACAGCTGCATCTGCATCCATTTGAAAGCGGCGTATCAACAACACGTTCAACTTGTCCCACATGAGTCAGCTTACTCTGCACGTCTGGGATCAATCCGATATCTTTCTCCGCTGTGAAGTGTCTGGAACGGGCCTGGCAGCACGCCGCCCTCCTCTCGTCTCTGCCCCAGAAAATCACATTCCACATGCGCATCCGCTTCAACCCGGGAGATATCCTCCGGCCTGTAAACAAAATGTCTTCTTCTGATCTCCTCCGGCAGGCCGGGTGGCGTCTGTCCGGTGCTGAACAAAATACCAGCCGTGCTCTCAGTCGTACTCCCGCTGGATTCTGCCTTATTCATTGCAGCATCGGAGCCTCCAGACGTGATATCTGTCTCTCCCGTCAGCTGCACCTTAAGAAACGCTTCCTGGCTATGCAGGTCAAACCCCAGAAATTCCTTCCAGGCCGGCAGATGGAGACATAGCTCCGGTTCCGGATACATCACGCGAAGATAACCGCCGCGCATATTGACAAAGAGATTCCCATCGCTGTCGTTGTCCCTGGTCGGGAAAGTGATGGCAGCATTCCCGCACTGATAGAAAATATTATTTCTGATATGCGCGTCTCTCGAGGTCCCTCCGCGGTCTATGCCGGACTGCCGAAACGCCACCGGTTTTTCATAATATCCGGATCCCCGGCAAAGTCCGATCAGATTGTGAGCAACGTACAGATGATCCGTCCCCTCTCCATAGATGCCGTAGCCATTCACAGCATCGTTTTCCACCAGCTTGTACCAGCCGGTCGACCCGGGCTCGGCCGGAATTTTGGACGGATCAAATCTGCCCTCTACATTCCAGATAATATTGTTGTCGATCAGATTTACTCCATCGCGTGTGCACTCGATGAAGATTGCCTCCCGCTGTTCCCGCCCGTTCAGAAACAGATTTCCGGTGATCCGGTTATTTTCATTGCCGCAATCGAGCCAGATACTGTCCGCACGGAAGGTATTGAGAAACACATTCCTTCGGATCAATCCATTCACGCTGTTGTGAAACTTTATGGCGCCAGCTTCCCAGGAAAGCTCCATCTTCTGCCATCCGCTTCCCTCAAAGAGACAGTCCTCCACCAGCATGTGACGCGCGAACAATCCCGCGAGGCCGCAGACGCCGGCATGCAAAATCCGGCACCGGCGCACCACGCTGTATCCGGTGAGACGATCCGCCTCGTGCTCATGGTGCCAGCACTCGTCCCCAACGTCCACGCCGACACAGCCGGGCCAGTCCACCGTGCAGTCTTCGATGATCCAGTGATGGCCGCGAAAGGCGGAAAGCGCCCCTCTCTGCGGCACCGGCGCGCCGGTCGCCGCATGCAGAAACGTGAGGCCCTTCACGCGGATATAAGATAGGAACGGAACAGCAGGCGCAAAACACTGCTCCCGTACTGTGACCTCGATCATATGGTCCTTCGGATCCGCATCTCCGGGCAGCCGGAAATGGACCTTCATGCCGTTTGCCTCCACCCAGTACGTGCCGTCCCCTTCGCTCATCTGGTTGTACAGAGCGACCTGCCGAAGCGGTACTCCGTCACAGAATATGCGTCCTCTCCGCTCAAGGAACGGCGTCATATCAGTCTTGTCATATTCGAGAAAGAGACGGTCATGCAGGATGTTCACCATCCCAAACGGGTTATAACCACGAAACAGATCCGGATCGAGATCATACTCATAGACATGCATCTGCCCCGTCTCTGCGCTCTCGAAAGGGTTGGAAGAAAGTCTCCATCCCGTGCTCTTCTGGAAGTCTGTCACCTGTTCCGACGCGCGGATCTCTACCTTTCCGTCCCCGTATGCTTCATAACTGATCATATGACAGGGGTCCGTCCCGCCGCGCTCCGGATGCACCCATTCCCGATACACGCCGGCATGAATCCGGACTCTGTCACCGGGTTCTGCCAGATCAGCTGCCTGCTGAATCCGCGGGAAGGGATGTGCCGCCGTTCCATTCGCCCCGTCCTCCGGCGCCTGCGCATCTACAATCCATTCCCGCTTACACAATGTTTCCTGCTCCCAGAAATCAAATTTTGATCCATCCGGAAGAATTGCCTGAAGATCTTCCATCTCATCCCCCTGTCTGCCAGTCGACCCGATATCGGGTAGTGCAGACTAAATCCGTCCTGTCCGATACGGCGGCTCCGCCGTCATATCGGGCTTCGCACTCGATGATGAGCGGCTGCTAAAAGCCATGATTTGCCGCCTTTACAAATAGACGCAGCTTTTCCCCTATCTGGGAATTCCTTCTGAAAATGGGCTGATAAAGAAGGGAGCGCCCCCTGCGAGGCGCTCCCCCTGATGCCGGGCAAATTGTCAGGCTATTCCCTGTTCTTCTGCCTTACTGGGCTTCCTTTGCTGCCTCAATCTTGGCATCGACCTGTCCCTGATAATTGTCACAGTCAAACTTGTACAGTGTTTCAAATCCGAGTCCGTTGAGCTCCTCGGTCATGGCATCCCACATCTGGTCAAACTCCTTGTCAGATTTTGCAAAAATCATCTTCCAGGAGTAGTCGCAGACGGACTGGTTGACCTGGTTGCGGATGACCGACGTATCCGCATCATCCGACTTCACGGTGTAAGGAACGTTCGGGCTGACAAGCAGCTTGTTATTCTTCTTCATCCAGTCTGTGGCATCCGTCGCGTCAAACTTCTTGCTCCACTCTTCCATCGTGCCCTTGTTCTGATCTTCCAGGAAGGAAGCCCAGTAGTCTTTATTATAGGGTTCTCCGGTTGTCGGATCGGTGCAGATAGCATCGCAGATCCACTGATTGATCTGGTTGTTGCCGTCGTTGTAACCGCCGCCGCCATATTCCTCCGGGACCGGAAGGTTGTCCATCAGCGCATTATCATTAATCACCGTGAATTTGCCGTCTGAGCCCACTTTATAAGTAAAATCTTTGATGCCATCATGCTCAAAGCGGAGTCCGTCGGGGCTTGCATACCAGTCAAGGAAATCGAGAATACGCTGATATTTCTCGTCATCGACCTGCGAACCAATGCCAAAGACACGTCCAGATCCAAAATACGTATCGGAATCGGAGTAGTACATCTGATCATCCACAGGGATGAAGGTGTAGGCCGTACCATTGTGCAGACGGTCAAGGCTGTTCCAGAATCCTCTCTGCCAGTTGTACCACATGAGATCGATCTGGCCATTGCTGATCTTGGTCATCACCGAGTTCCAATCCTGCGTACCGGAGTCCGGATCGACCAGTCCTCTCTGATAGGCATGATTCAGGAACTGCAGCATCTTGTAGTAAGATGCGTTCTTGTCTGTGAGAGGGGTGAAGGTATTGTCACTCTTCAGAATCGCGGATCCCTTGATCTTCTCTCCGTACCAGGTGGTGAGCTGTACGACGTTGGCAATACCGATCATGCCGTCGCCGCCATCCCAGTCAGCCCAGAGAGAAAGCGGGTACTCCGGATCTCCCTTGTCATTTTTCGGATGTGCCTTGTGAATTGCATCAAGCGCGTCGAGCAGCCCGTCAAGGTCCTTGATGTCCGGCTCGCCAATCTCCTTGTAACGGTCCCAGCGAAGAAGCGGTGCGGAATAAACAAGCGTCCCGGAATAGGTCAATGGAGACGTATCCGTCATCTGGCAGGGGATGCCATAGATCTGCCCCTTCTGAATTCCATCGAGACTTTCATTGAAGACATCAATCTGCTTTTTATACGCAGCCAAGTTCGGATACTTGTAGATATCCGCGGAGATATCCTTGACCAGGCCTGCACTCAGGCAGTCATTGAACTGGGTACCGTCAAGGATCACGATATCGCCGAGATTGCCAGAGGAGGCACGCGTCTGGTATACTGCATCACCTGCCACCTGCGGTGCGACAATATTGACCTTGATATTCAGGTTATCTTTCAGAACCTTTGCAAACCATCCGGTCTGCTCGCCCTGATAGTTTGCAGCGGCATCATAGATCTCGAATGTCATTTCCTTGTCGTGGGAAACCTCCGGTTTCTCCGCCGCCGCTGTCTGCGTATCCGCCGTCGCAGCGGACTCTGTCGTGCTCTGTGCAGCCGCCTCTGTAGAAGCAGAAGCAGTGCTCTCCGCCTTGGACGATACATCTCCGCTCTGCTGTCCCCCTCCGCCTGAGCCGCAGCCTGCCAGCAGTCCTGCCGCCATGGCACTAACCAGGACAAGTGATGTTGCTCTCTTCATTTCCATAACTCCCTCCTTGTATTGATTCGTTGCTTTTATTGATTGCTTCATTTACTTCTCAGCAATGAACACAGATGACATATCCGTCATCCAAACAACCATATCCTCCATCCTTCTGCTTTCATGCTCCGCATCGCTCTGTTTCATACTTTGCATCGCTCTGCATCATTCCGCAGCGCACAGCATCCGGCTGATCCTCTCCCTTTTCGCCTCTGCAGCAGCATACCGTCATCCCTTGACTGCACCGATCATAATGCCCTTTGTGAAATATCTCTGGAAGAACGGATAGACCAGCATGATCGGTGTCACAACTACCACGGAAACCGTCATACGAATCGAGGTTGCCGTCTGCGCATGGGCCAGGGATGCCGCGAGGTTCCCGCTGGTCGCATTATTCACCAGCGACTTCAGAGAACTTGCCTGATTGATGTACTGATACAGCACGAATTGCAGCGTATAGAGCTTTGGATCTGTCACCAGAAGCAGCGTATCCTGGAAAGCATTCCACTGCGCTACCGCGGCAAAAATCGCGATGGTAGCGAGAATCGGCTTGATAACCGGAACGATAATGTAGAAGAACACTTTCAGCGTTCCGGCACCGTCGATTTCCGCGGCGTCCTGCAGCTCATGCGGGACAGACTCAACAAACGTCTTGCACAGAATGATGTAGAAAGGCTGCACTGCCATCGGCAGGACATAACCCCAGAAATTATTTGTCAGATGCAGATTCTTCATCGTGATAAACCACGGAATGATGCCGGCGTTGAAATACATAGTAGCCGCCACAAGCCGGAACCAGAGCTTTCTCTTCCACAGCGTATCCCGCGTGAACATATATCCCAGAAAGGCGGCGATCACGACAGTGAGTGCCGTTCCAATCACTGTTCTGCCGATCGAAACTCTGAAAGCATCCGCAAGACCCGGGATCTGTCCTACCCTCGCGTAGTTCGTGAAATGAATTTCCTTCGGCAGGAACAACACCTTTCCTCGTGCAGAGATATCATTGTTGCTGATGGAATTGATAAAAATGTAATAGAACGGATATACGCAGACAAAGGCGAAAATAGCATAGATCACATAGATGAGAACGCTCATCACGCGGTCCCCGACATTCACCTTATACTTTGTATGGCTTGTCTTCTGCTTTGCCATTGCTTTTGCTTCCCTTCTGCAGCAAACCGCTGCCATGTCATCAGATAAAGCCCTCGCCACGAACCTTCTTGGAAATGAGGTTTGTTGCGCTCAGGAGAACCACGCTGACGATGCTCTTCAGCATACTGATTGCCGTGGAGAGCGAGTACCCTCCGGCGCCCATCGCCAGGTTATATACATACAGGTCCAGCACCTCGATCGTATCCTTGTTGAAGGAGTTCTCGAAGACGTAGAACTGCTCCATTCCGTTCGACAGGAAGTTTGCCAGCTGAAGCATCACGAGAACGAAGTAAGTCGGCAGAATACTTGGAATTTCAATATGCCAGATAATCTGTCTTCGGGTCGCTCCATCGACCTTTGCCGCCTCGATGAGTTCTCCGTCGATACCGGTAATCGCTGCGATATACATGATGGCTGCCCACCCGGCATTCTTCCATGTATTCCACAGCCACATCTTGAACCAGATGTGCTTGTCTGACTGCAGGAACATAATCGGTTCATTTGTAATGCCAAGCTCCTGCAAAATTGTATTGACTGCGCCCGTGCTGTTGAACACGCCGTATGCGATGGAGAACACCAGAACCCAGGAAATAAAGTTCGGCAGCGTCGTCACTGTCTGGACGAATTTCTTGTACCACCGGCAGTTGATCTCGTTGAGAAAGATCGCAAAGACCATCGGGAACCAGGAGAAGAACAGATTCAGTCCGCTCATTGCAAAGGTGTTGCGCAGGACACTCAAAACCTGCTTCGCCTTCACCGGATTCTCCACCATGGAGATAAACCACTTGAGTCCGACGAACTTATGGATATCCAGCGGAAACGGTGGTCGATAGTCAAAGAATGCGTAAACCCAGCCGTACAGCGGGTAATAGGAAAAGATAGCAACCAGCACCAGGAACGGACAGATATATAAGAACTCGGTGAAGGACCTTTTATTCCTGGGATTTGCAAACCATTTTCTCATTGTGCGCCTCTTTTCTGTCATGTCAGGAGCATCGGCCAGCCCCTACTTTTTAAAAGCTTCTTGTCTTATGTTTATCGTTTTACCTTACATACTGAATTGTATTAACTCATCGCCATATAGTCAACTTAAATTTGGGCTGTTTTGGTAATATTGTTGATTATATATAATTTTACCAGGTTATTACTATGCGTAATGCTTATATTGCAACCGTTTACATCGTTTGACTTCTTCTGTCTCCTATTCTTTATGCCACGCGCAGGCTTCTCATCCATCAGAGACTGACAGACAAGAATATTTCAGAGATCCCGATATCTGCAGCACAGCCACGCATATCCCCAGAAGAAGTATATTCATAAAGACGGTTGACATGAAAAAGGCGGCACATTCCTCTGATACCGGATTTGCCGCCGTACACAGTGCTAAATCTGATTACTGTCAAACATGAGCCCTTTTCCTTTTCATAATTTGTTCGTAAAGAGCAAAGGAAATGATTGTACCAAAAGTAATCATGCCAACATCACGAAACATGGCTTCATACCCAAGAGCTCCGGATATTGCGCCGCCCAGCATAGGGCCAACGCTGTTGCCGATATCCGCTCCTATGTAATAAGTACTTGATGCAACTCCCACATGATGCTCATCGACGCTTTTGATGCATGCAGATTGCAGCGAAATCTGCCCGCTGCCCTGGCCTAGTGCTTTGAAAACCGCGGCGATCAGAACTACTGAAAGTGTATCGGCCTTTGACAGCAAAAACATCGAAGTCATGCTGACAGCAAGGGAAATTGTGACAACCCACAGGAGCGGCGCCGAATCACTGACTTTCCCCATCAGCAGCCGGACAATAAACAAAATGATCGCATTGACCGTGAAGAACAGGGCGATATGACCGATTCCCCGCTGTTCTCCCACCATAACCAGGAAGGAACTTGTCACGCCATTCAGCATAGAAAACATTCCGCCGGTAAGCGCATAAGCGATGCATTCGACCGCAATCAGATTGCGCAGAGAGATATGAAGCCCGGAGTCAGACGAATTTTGGCCTGCTTTTCGCCAAGGCGTATCCGTCGGCAAAAATATAAGTACCATCACTGCCGCAGAGCAGACAAACCCAACTAATAGAAATAGCAGTTTAAATCCCAGGACTCCTTGCAGAGCGATACCGATAATCGGACCAATCACCTGAGAAACGACCTGCCCGACGCTGAAATAGCCAAGGCCCTCCCCCATGCGTTCGCGGGGAATCACCTCCGCCACGAGTGCCATATTCGCGGTTCCGCTGACTCCGAACGCTGCGCCATGCAAAACACGAAACAGAAGAAGCATTGGAACATTCATTGAGACCGCATAGCCGAAAAAGCCAACCGTAAATAGTACCGTCGCAATGATGCAGATTGTTTTCTTATTTTTGATATCGCACAAAGCACCCCCAACCGGTCGGCAGACCATGGCCGCTGCAGAAAATATGCCGGTGAGTGTTCCCGCTATGCCAAGTGTTCCACCAAGATCAACAGCATAGCTGGCGATCAGTGTCTGTATCATACTGTAACTGAACGCAGTAAGAAAACTGACGAGGATCAGAAGACAATAGCGCGGTGTCATGAGTGGTGCCTTAGCCTGAGCAGTATTTTCATCCACTTTTGATCTTATATGATTTTTCATATCTAAATTCCTTTCGGCTGTTGTATTGTTTATATAGAAATGGATGTTCACTCAATGGCGCCATAAACCGCGTTGCGGACACGCAAATGGTAATACTGCTCGTTATTCGGATCCGTCTGATGCATATAAACAAGGGAAAAGTGTTCGGCTGGATCTATAGAAACATAGGTTCC
>ONQW01000082.1 GCA_900320025.1 uncultured Lachnospiraceae bacterium | reverse complement strand
CAGAGAATAAAGCAGATGCTCCTGCCCGATCTCCTGATTGCCATACTCATACGCCAGCTGCTCACAGTTATTCACGGCCTGCACCGAATTCTGTGTGAATTTCTGAATATTCATAATATCAAAGCCTCCTCATACTGCCGACTGCTCCATGTTGCCGCAGCCCTGCATCCAAAGCTATTGTTTCATTGAATCTGTTCTACTAGTACTATAACACTTGTATTATTCATGTCAAGCCCAAATTTGTACCAGACAAGATTAGCATGTTCGGGACAAAAATTATCCCGAACATGCTAATCTTGTCTGGTACAATGGTGCTGTAAACGATACTCGCAGCATGCGATTCACGCACGTGCGGAAGTCATGTGAAAGGAACTTCGATGAAAAACTGGTTCAAGCAGCACAGGCGCGCAGTGTCCATTCTCGCGGCGCTGATCTGCGGAATGGTTCTGGTCATCAGCCGCGGGATCCCCGTTCACGCCGGATTCGGCGACTACAATGATTACAGCGATAGTGGCTGGGGCGGAAACGACAGCGACAGCGGCTGGGACTCCGGCAGCGATTGGGATTCCGACGACGATGACCGGGACTACGGCGGAACTATCTACTACGGCGGAGGCTATGGCGGGGGTGGTTCCGGTACCTCGGGCGGCAGCGGCGTCGATTTTGCCGATCTGGTCATCATCTTCATCCTGATTGCTTTTGTTCTGGCAGTTTACTACAGGAACAGGACGAGGAATTCGAGAGGAAGAAATATGGACAGCAGTTCGCCGCACCCCGGCAATGTCCCCGGCGCGTTCGCAGGAGGTCTTGTGGTCGAGCATGACCCTGCCTTCGACGCGCGTGTGTTCCCGAACCGCGACGCGGAGATCGAGCAGACCATCCGCGGGACAGATCCCGCTTTCTCGGTGAAGGACTTCATCGCCTTCGTCAAGAACGTCTATATGGATATCCAGGACGCCTGGTGCAAGCGCGATCTCAGTGCCGTGCGGCCGATTCTGCAGGAGAACCTGTACAATCAGACAACGGCGCAGATTGAGAAGAAGAAGCAGGAGGGGATCATAAACGCGCTCGAGAGCATCGCGATCGGCAACGCGTATACCACCTACCTTGCCCGAGATGCTCAGTTTGAGTATCTCACCGTCTATCTGGTCGCCAAAATGATCGACTATCAGTATCGCGAGCAGACGGGCGAGATCATCCGCGGCAACAAGACTACCCGCTGGGAACTCGCCTACCGCATGCGCTTCCAGCGCCCGCGCGGGACAAAGACGGGCGACAACGGCAAAATCCAGACGCACACCTGTCCGAACTGCGGCGCGCCGCTCGAGGCCGGTGCCTCCGTCCGCTGCCCGTACTGCGGATCCGTCATCCATACCGGCAGCAACGACTGGGTGCTTGCGGAGTTCCAGACCGTGCAGCGCACCATGACCGACGAGGGCATCCGCTGGCCAGACGACGGCGCTGACCCGGCGGTGAAAATGAGGCCGTGACAGAGATGACGATAAGGCTGTATCAGTCAGCCTGTCACGTGTCCTGATGATATAAAGCGGGCGCCCGGGAGAAATCCCGGGCGCCCGCTTATTCTGCACTCCATCAGTTCTTTTCTTCGTCCACTTCCTGCCCGACCGTATCCACGGCATGGACAGCCTGATACAGGTCCTTTGCCGCACGGTTCGAGGAGCCGGTCACCACAATGTCAAAGATACCATTGAGAATGAGCACCACGCCGAGGAACGCAACAATCAGATTGGCAAGCCCCATCGGACGGAAAATGGCGAGCAGGCCGAGAACGGAAATCACAATACCGATGATCAGGGACACATACCACTTCGAATAGTGGCGCTGCGCCATCGTGATCGCTTCCTTGATGTCGATGATGCCATTGATCAGAATGATCACGCCAAGAATCACGGCAAAGAACTTTGCCAGAGTCTCCGGCTTCATGAAGATATACATGCCGAGCACTACCGCGATGGCGCCGCCGATCACGCTCAGAATGCTGCGGATTCCCTCCCGGTCAATCAGAAAGCTCACGATCAGGACCACGCCGCCGATCACCAGAAAGGCGCCGAAAATTTTGCAGATCACGGTGATGGCCGCATTGCTCCAGACAAGAAGAATGAGACCAAACGCAATACTCAGCACCGAGCCGCAGATTTTGCTTGCTGTAATCTTGCGGAGCTTCTTCATGACATCCTTTTCCAACTCATTGACAGCACTCATCGCTGCACCTCCTCATTGTTGACTGAAAGTCAGTCCCATGACCTGATTATAGGCTACTGCCGCTGAATCGAAAAGACCGGATTTGCGTCTCACGCCGGTTCGCCAAGGTATCCGTCGATCACCTGATAAATTTCATCCCGGCCGATCCGGTCCTCTCCCTTTCCCATGCCTCCCCACGCGATCAGCGTCATGTCCGAGGTGCCGGACAGGCGCACCAGACTGCGGGCCTCCAGATTTTGGCGAATCATCGACAGCTGCCCCTGCACCTGCGAGCGCTTCAGCTTGTCCGCCTTCGTCGCGATAATCACCGGCGTAAGGCCCGACTGCAGAATCCAGTCGTACATCATCACATCGTCGTCCGTCGGCGCGTGGCGGATGTCGACCAGCAGAAAGACCGCGCGCAGCGACGCACTATGATGCAGATAATTCTCAATCATGCGCCCCCACTGCCTCCGCGCCTCCACACCGGCCGTCGCAAACCCGTATCCCGGAAGGTCAACCAGATACAGCGCGTCATTCACATTGTAGAAATTGATCGTCTGCGTCTTGCCCGGGTTTCCGCTCGTGTGCGCGTACGACTTCCGCCGCATCAGCCCGTTGATCAGCGTCGACTTGCCAACATTGCTCTTCCCGGCAAACGCGAACTCCGGCAGCGAGTGCACCGGCAGCGTGCTCGTAACGCCACATACCGTCTCAAGATTCACCGACCTGATAACCATACTTCCTCCGGATTGTCCCTAACGAGTTTAGCGTGTTTGGGACAATTTTTGTCCCAAACACGCTGAACTCGTTAGGGACAATGTCATGTGCCACAGCAGAACAGGCAAGGCGCCCGCGGGTGTCTTGCCTGTTGTTTATTACTTCGCTTCCTTCAGTTCCTGCGGGCGTTTCGCCAGGGCGTCCTGCCCCCGCCGCACGATGAGCGGCCGCGCCGCGCCGGTGATGCATTCTTTCGTGATGATCACTTCCTCGATTGTCTTGTCCGAAGGAATGGTGAACATCACGTCCATCATGGCGTTCTCCATGATGGACCGCAGCCCTCTGGCGCCGGTCTTGCGCGCGAGCGCCATGTCCGCGATCGCTTCGCACGCGTCGTCGCGCACGGTGAGCTTCACGCCGTCGTACTCAAACAGCTTCTGGTACTGCTTGACCAGGGCATTCTTCGGCTCCTTCAGGATCCGCACGAGCGCATTTTTATCGAGTCCGTCGAGAGAAACGGTGATCGGCACACGTCCGATGAATTCCGGAATGATGCCGAACTTGACGAGATCCTGCGGCATGACTTCTTTCAGCAGCGCGCTGATGTCCGCCTCGTCCCGGCTCTCCACATCGGCGTTGAAGCCGATGCTGCGGTGGTCGAGTCTTGCTCCGATGATTTTATCGAGGCCGTCGAACGCTCCGCCGCAGATGAAGAGGATGTTCGAGGTGTTGATCGAGATGAGCTCCTGCTGCGGATGCTTGCGCCCGCCCTGCGGCGGCACGGAGGCCTGCGTACCCTCGACGATCTTGAGCAGCGCCTGCTGCACGCCCTCGCCGGAGACGTCGCGCGTGATGGAGACGTTCTCGCCCTTTTTCGCGATCTTGTCGATCTCGTCGATATAGACAATGCCGATCTCCGCCTTTGGAATGTCATAGTCCGCGGCCTGGATCAGCTTGAGCAAAATATTCTCGACATCCTCGCCGACATAGCCTGCCTCTGTCAGGGTCGTCGCGTCCGCGATCGCGAACGGGACGCCGATGATTTTGGCGAGCGTCTGTGCGAGGTACGTCTTGCCGGATCCGGTCGGCCCGAGCATCAGAATGTTGCTCTTCTGCAGCTCTACGTCGTCCTTTTTCTTTGCCTGCCGCGGCGCCTTGATTCTCTTGTAATGATTGTACACCGCGACGGAGAGGACCTTCTTGGCCTCGTCCTGCCCGATGACATACTCGTCCAGAAACTGCTTGATTTCCACCGGCGTCAGTAAATTGATGTCCGCCGCCGGATCCGATGTCTTCTTCCGGGCCGGTCTCCTCTCGACCTCATCCTCATCTTCCGAGATGATCTGATTACAGACGTTGACGCAGTCGTCGCAGATATAAATTCCGTCCGGTCCCGAAATCAGCTTGTTCACCTGATTTTCCGTGCGGCCGCAGAAGGAACAGCGCCGCAGTCCGCCCGGTGTCATTCTCTGATTATCTGACATAATTGCACCCCATGCCAAATGATTGACAGCATCCCTTACTGCGGCAGCTTGATTTCCTTGCGCGTGGTGAAGATCTCGTCGATCAGGCCGTACTCCTTAGCCTCCTCTGCAGTCATCCAGTTGTCGCGGTCCGTGTCGCGCACAAGCTCCTCGTAGGTCCTGCCCGTGTTCTCCGCCAGAATCCGGTTCATCTTCTCCTTCGTGCGCGCCATGTGCGCCGCCTGGATCGCAATGTCGGATGCCTGCCCCTGCGTCCCTCCGAGCGGCTGATGAATCAAAATCTCCGCGTTCGGCAGGGAATACCGCTTGCCCTTCGTGCCGCCCGCAAGGAGGAACGAGCCCATGCTTGCCGCCATTCCGACGCAGATGGTGGAGACATCGCACTTCACGAAATGCATCGTATCATAGATCGCCATCCCGGCCGTCACAGAGCCGCCCGGGCTGTTGATATAAAACTGAATATCCTTCTCCGGATCCTCGCCTTCCAGAAACAGCATCTGTGCCACGATCAGCTCGGCGCTCGCATCCGTCACCTCGTCCCCGAGGAAAATAATCCGCTCCTTCAGCAGTCTGCTGAAAATATCATAGGAGCGCTCACCGTTGCCGGTCTGCTCGACAACGTAAGGAATATAATTTGACATACTCTTAAAACCACCTTTCCATCCATCCCGCCGTCTGAAAATTCCGCGGTCAAATGGACACTCTGCTCTTCAGTGTACCAGATTCCGCCCGGAAAGAACATAAATTTAGCGTAAATTCCGGTGCACTCATAGAAAAATTCGCAGACCCAACGGGCCTGCGAATTGGCTGGCTTATAAAGCATCTGAATTGTGCCGGAATCGCTTCTCCCCGGCAGATACCTTCTCTGCCGATCCAGCGTTTTGCACAAAACCATGGCCTGCTGAAATCACTTCTCCTCAGCCGGCACTTCCTCCGCTGCCGGAGCCTCTTCCGCCTTCTCGTCCTTCGGCTCTTCCTTCTTCTCGACCGGCTTTACGTTCTCGTAGACGAAGTCGACAGCCTTCTGCACGGCAAGATCCTTCATCATCTGTGTCTTCTGCTCATCCGTGATGAAGCTCTTGATCTTCTCCGGCTCCATGCGGTACTGATCCGCCATCTTCTTCACTTCCGCCTCAAAATCATCCTCGGAAGCCGTGATGTTCTCCGCCTTGACGATCTCCTCCAGCGCAAGTCTTGTCTTGATTCTCTTCTCCGCCTCAGGCTTCAGCGTCTCCGCCATACTCTTGCGGTCAGAACCCGTGTACTGGAAGTACTGATCCAGGGACAGACCCTGCGCCTGGAACCGCTGTCCCCACTCATCCACAAGCTGATCCGCCTGCGTCTGCAGCATCGCCGCCGGAATCTCTACCTCCAGGTTCTCAGCGATTTTGTCGACCGCCTCATTCTCGTAGTCAGTCTTGATCCGCTCGTCCTTCTCCTTCTGGAGCCTTGCGCGAATCTCTTCCCTGTACTCGTCGACATTCTTCGCGGTCTCGGAAATCTCGTCAACCAGCTCGTCCGTCAGCTCCGGTACAACCTTCTCGCGGATGCTCTTGACGACACAGGCAAACACAGCTGCCTTGCCGGCCAGATCCTTCGCCTGATAATTCTCCGGGAACGTCACATTGACCTGCACATCCTTGCCGATCTCCGCGCCGACGAGCTGATCCTCAAATCCCGGAATGAACGAACCGGAGCCGATCGTCAGCGGATAATCCGTACCCTTTCCGCCCTCGAACTCCACGCCGTCCACCGTGCCGGTGAAATCCAGCTTGATCTGATCCCCGGCCTTCACCGGACGATCCGTGATATCATTGTATTTTGCCTGCTTGTCGAGCTCCTTCTTGATTTCCGCATCGACTTCCTCGTCCGTGACCGCGCTATCCTGCTTTGTCACCTCGACGCCCTTATACTCGCCGAGCTTGCACTCCGGACGCACCGCGACCTCAGCCGTGTAGACAAAATCCTTGCCGTGGCCGATCTGCTCGATCCCGATCTTCGGCATCGACGTGATCTCCTCGCCGGAAGCCTTCGCCTCCTCCGTGTACGTCTCATTGATCAGCTCATTGGCAGCATCCTCATAGAAGATCCCCTCGCCATACTCCTTCTCAATGATGTAGAGCGGCGCCTTCCCCTTGCGGAATCCGGGGATCTGAATCCTCCCCTTCTGCCTGTTGTAAACCTTCTTCACTGCCTCCTCAAACTTCTCCGAAGGCTCCGTGATCGTCAGCTTCACCATGCTCTTCTCGAGCTTCTCTGCCTTAACGCTCATCTTAATAACCTCTCTGCTGCTTTAAATTTTCAAATCATGCAATGCAAATACTGCCCCACACCCGGGACAGACACACATACGATGGAAATAATACCACAACCTGCG
>ONQW01000055.1 GCA_900320025.1 uncultured Lachnospiraceae bacterium | reverse complement strand
ATATTGATGGCACCCATTGCGCTGTTGCTGATGCCGAGGGACAGAACGAGGATCAGCGCCGCGATCAGGACGTTGCGGCTCTTGGAGAAATCACAGTGCGTCTCAACCAGATTCCGGACACCGACCGCGGAGATCATGCCGTAGAGCACGAGAGAGATGCCGCCGATGACCTCGGAGGGCATGATTTCAATGATAGCCGCAAATTTCGGACAGAAACTCAGGGCTACGGCGAACCAGGCCGCAAGGCGGATAACCGCCGGATCATATACCCTCGTCAGGGTCAGAACGCCTGTGTTCTCGCCGTAGGTGGTATTCGCCGGCGCGCCGAACAGAGAGGCGACCGTGGTGGCAAGACCGTCGCCGGTCAGCGTTCTGTGAAGTCCAGGGTCCTTGATGTAATTGATCCCGGTGGTGGAGGAAATCGCGGAGATGTCTCCGATGTGCTCCATCATGGTCGCGAAGGCGATCGGAACGATCGTGACGACCGCTGCGATCAGCTTGCCGTGATCCAGATTGCCGGAGGTAAACAGCGAGAACACTGTGTTCTCCGCCTTCACCGGCAGGCCGATCCAGGCTGAGTTCTGCACTGTCTCCCATTTGATGAATCCGCCGCCGATGGCGAGGTCATACAGAATGGCACAGCCGTAAGATCCGAGAACGCCGAGCAGAATCGGGATGATTTTGACCATGCCGCGTCCCCAGATGTTGCAGACGATGACTATGACGATGGCGACAAGGGCGATCCACCAGGTGTGCGGGTTCGCCAGCACGGTGTTTCCCGCGTCGTCCGTAGAGGTCTGCAGAATGTTGTTGAGCGCGGACGCCGACAGATTCAGGCCGATGGCGATGATGATCGGTCCCGTGACCACCGGCGGGAAGTAGCGCATGACCTTGTTCGAGCCAAACGCCCGGAACAATCCGGCGAGCACCAGGTACACCAGACCAGCGCAGGCGACGCCGAAGCAGGCGTAAGGAAGATCGTGACTCGGCTGTCCGTTTACCATCGGCGCAATCGCGGCGTAGCCTCCGAGAAAGGCAAAGCTCGAACCGAGAAACGCCGGAACCTTCCGCTTTGTGATCAGGTGGAACAGCAGCGTGCCGAGTCCGGCGAACAGCAGCGTTGTCGAGACGGAAAGCCCTGTCAGCAGCGGCACAAGAACCGTGGCGCCGAACATGGCAAACATATGCTGCAGGCCCAGGATGATCATCTTCGGCCTGCCCAGACTCCGCGCGTCATAAATGGCGCCCTCCTGCGCAGTAGATTGGAATGTACTCATTTTTTACCTCCTCACAAGAATCCCCGGATTTCTGGTGCCAGACATCCGTCCCCACCCTCCGGCCTGCCGTATCCATCCAGCCACATCCGCGCACGAGAAAAGAGCACTACAGGGAAGAAATATCTTCCCTGTAGTGCTCCTCTATGTGCTGCCGTATGCATTCTGCCTTCCGGTATGATGAAACTCATGGCCAGCTCCCAGAAACCCGTGTCAACTTTATCGGGTCCTATTCTACTGACCGCCGGTTTCCGCGTCAAGAAAAAAGTAAGCCGGGGGTATTGTATCCCGGGTGTATTTCCGTCCGCGCCTGCGGAAACACCGCCCCGGCTCAGCGGTCTGTTCTTCTCCGCCGGTAGCTGTGTCCCTTGTCCTTGTACATGTTGAAATCCGCTTCGGTCATAATCCGGTCAAAATTGCATTCCTTCCCATTGCTGTACGCATAGCCGGCTGCAAGACTGATGCCGTTTCGCTCCGCGCTCTCGCGGATGTGCTGAATCAGCATCAGCACGTCCTTTTCCTGCATATTCTCCGTCACCACGACAAACTCGTCTCCGCCTGTCCGGTAGACGCACTTCTCCCCAGCGCATTCCCGCAGAATCCGCGCCGTATTGCAGATGAGCATATCACCCGCGTGATGTCCCTGCGAATCATTGACATTCTTTAACCCATTGAGATCGATGGAAATCACACCGAGAGAGCCGTTTCCGCCCCATTCCCGGATCGTCTGTTCCAGCATCCGGCGGTTTCCGGCGCCGGTCATCTGATCCAGCATGCTCTGTTTCTCCAGCATGTGCATGCTGTTGCGGTTCCGGATCATAATCGCAATAAAATCCGTCAGCGTGGACAGCAGCAGGCTGGCAAGGCGGAACGTATCCTCCTGCGGATTGATCACCATGGTAAACCCTTCTGTCCTTCCCTGCAGGGTCAGCTGACCAGAGACGAAACTGCGAATACCGTAAATGGGAAGCGAAAAGTCCGGATTCTCTTTTTTGAATGCCCCGATATCGCTGACAAGGACAACATGGTGCAGCGCAAAGCTCCGGTACAGTGCCCCGACGCTGGCCCGTGAGAGGCTCTGGAGATCATCCCGCAGAGGCATTACTCCAGGCGCAGTCCATTCATAGGTGGCGCTGACCGTATTGTCTTCCCGCTCCTCAAAAATCAGAAATCGCTCCGGTTTCAGATTCTGGGAGATACACTCGATGATCTTCTCGATTCCCCGATCCGGATTTTCCTCCGCCATCCCGGCCGAGATGGCCTCGTTTGCCCGCGCCTCCTGGTAAATCAGCTCGTGATCCTTCGCCAGGGTGTTCATATATTCACTCAGATGAAACGCAATGGTGAACCGCAGGGAGCGGCCCTCCCACGGGATCAGAATGGAGCGGATCAGGAGATTTTCCCCTGTCCTGCCGCTCAGATGTGTGGCAGCATAGGCACGATCCCGCCGCAGCATCAGATTGGGACAATCCCCGCAGGGCGCTTCTTTTCCTTCCAGCACTTCATAGCAGTGCTTCCCTGTGAGCGGTTCCTCCGGACCGATTCCCGTATCCCTGCGTGCAATCTGATTGAGATAAATCAGCTCATAGGTCTTCGGATCGCTCACCACGATGCTTTCCGGCAGAGCATCCAGTGCATCCCGACGGAAAGAGATGTAGTCCCCCGCGGAAAGATGTTCCCTTGTGTTCATCTCTTCCGACCGGGAAAGACGGCTGGTAAGAAGACGGAGCAGTTCATCCAGCCCGCTCACCTCGGAGCCGAAGGCAATCGACCGTGTCATTACCGGAATCGTCTTTAATCCCTGCTTCCTCCACAGCTGCTGCAGCATACCTGCGGCGGTGTCTGTTTTCTCCTCCGCATCTCCCGCGCTGCTCTTCTGACAGAAGCAGAGAAAACAGCACAGGCCGATCCGGGCAACAGCCCACCCGGGTGTCATGCTTTCCCGGAGAAACTGCGTGAAGCCTTTCAGAATCTCATCTGCTCTGTCCGGCTCCTCCCGCATCGTCCCGGCATAGGCAGGTACATCCAACAGGATGCCGATATAGTCAATATGATGAAGACGATACTGATCGCTATACTGAAGGCCCACCTCCATCGCGCCACGATAACTCAGACAGCCGGTGTCTGCGTCAAGCAGCCCCATGGGATCATTCTTCTGTTCCTCCAGCGTGCCGTCATCAAGCAGTTCCATGATCCCTGCGATTTCCTTTTCCTCATACCAGGGTACTCTGTTCACGCGGCACCTGATGATATGACCGCCGCTCACGATCTGCTCCGTGATTTCCGATGCCGGACTGCCCTTCGTCAGGATATCCTGTTCGGCTTTCTGTGATGAGGCTGACTCAATCTGCCATCCGAGCTCTGCTTCTGTCCGCCCGAGAAGCACGGATTTGTCGCGGATTCCCATCCGCCGGAGAAAAGCGGCACTGCCCCCGAGGATATGCCCATCCCGGTCCTTCCAGAAGAAGGAGTAGGGAGAGCAGAGACAGAGTGAGCGGAACAGACTGCTGTCCCTCGTGACCGCAGGAGCTCTGCCGCTGCAGGCTTCGACGCCAAAGGACCGGCAGAAGACAGGGAGCAGCGTCTTCCTGTCCTCCTTCCGCTCCCAGATATCTTCCCGCTCGCAGAGCAGGATATTATGTGAAAGGCTCTTGTAGATCCGCAGTGCCTCAAAGACGGTCCAGCGGAAGCTCCCGTCGTCCTTCCGGATACGGAACAGATCCGCCGTGTGGACATTTTCCGTACGGCGCATTTCTTCCGCAAGATGCTCCGGCTGCAGGAATGTGATGAACCGCTCCTGGTCCTCCGGGTATACCTGCATCCTGGCGAAGTCTGAGACATATTCTGTAATCGGCCGGGAGGACGACGCATCGTGAGGAAGTACCCCGTGGCTGCTCTGCAGGATGCGCATTTCATTTTTGCCGCGGTCGATCAGATAGACACCTTCATAGAGCTGGAAGGTGTCGCGGAGCACCTGGTCCCACTCCGCCGCATCATGAAGCGCCGGCCTGGAACTGATATTGTAAATGTGTGCAGTGCCGACCCAGTTGTCCTGTTTTCCGGCAAGCCAGCGGACCGTGACCTTCAGGTACTGTCCGTTGTCCTCGTAGATCAGGGTCTCCTCCGCCCGGGATTGAAACGCTTTCGTGAGAAGCTGATTGAAACGGCCGCGAAACGGATATCCCGGCGCGCTCAGGTTGGCATTGGCCTCCTCTGTATCCTGCGTGCCTGTGCTCCTCAGCTCCCGGCAGTATGCGTCATTCTCCACCAGTAGCCTGATCTGCTTTCCGTCAAAATGGAAAATGGCGGTCGGTGTCTCCGTGGCGACATTCACCTGCTCCGCGGCATCCAGAAGCTCTCCCTCCTCTGTACTCTCTGTCCTGATCCCCTTGCGGTACAGGGATTCCAGAACATCCTCCAGGATCATCGGGCGTCCGTAATAATATCCCTGGATTCTGCCGCATCCGATCCGCTCCAGAAAAGCTACCTGCTCCGCGGTTTCCACGCCCTCTGCCAGCGTCTGTATGCCCAGCATCTTGGACATGATCACGACAGCCGTGATAATCTGCCTGCTCCGGTCGTCAAAATGACTGAAGAATCCCATATCAATTTTGATGACATCAAAGTGGTAATTGTGGAGAGAATTGAGCGACGAATATTCGTTTCCGAAATCATCCATCCAGACCTGATAGCCGCCGTCCTGGAACTGGTGAATCGCCGCGCTCATACCGATCCAGTTGCGGAGCATGACACGCTCCGTGATTTCAATGCAGAGCAGACTGCGGGGAATCTGCATACGCTCCATCAGTGTCTCGATCGTGTCAAAGGGATTGGCGACCTCGAAATCATACCCCGACAGATTGATGGACACCGGAATCAGCGGTAATCCGTTATCCATCCTGTCACGAAGAAACCTCGCCACCCGTTCAAACACAAACCGGTCGAGACGGTTGATCAGCTGGGCTTCCTCCAGAACCGGCACAAAAACGGCCGGAGAAATCATCCCAAGCTTCGGGTCCTCCCAGCGGGCCAGCGCCTCGAGGCCGCACAGACGGCCTGTCAGAGTCCGGACAATCGGCTGAAAGAACACCTTGATGTAATGCTTTTCCAGCGCCTCCCCAAAATGACGTAAGATAAACGTCTTCTGCCCGATGCTCTCTCCCATGGTACTCTGGTAGACAGCCACTGTCCGGTTGCCATCGGTCTTGATGCTGTCGCAGGCAATCTTGGCCATATCGAAAGCATGCCGGAGGTCCTCCATGGAATCATGATCCGTCGGGCGATAGATTCCCGCCTTCAGCTGGATAGCATCGTTATCAATGTAGAGATTGACCTCATTGCAGACCTGCTCCAGCTTTCTCTCCAGATCATCAGACGGCAGCAGCGCCACAAAATGATCCGCCATCAGGTGTCCCGCCAGCGCTCCCGGGAAATGTACCATGATCGTCTCCGCGATTTTCCGGATACACTGGTCTCCGCGGTGCATCCCATAAAGGCGGTTATATTCCTTGAAGCGTGTGACATCCAGGCTCACCGGGCAAAATTTTCCCAGTGTGCCGTCTTCCTTCCTCTCCACAGCGCGGCGCAGAGCTTCGCGGTAGAAATCATGCATGCCCAAAAGCTTGGAATTGTCGTCAGATTTCCTGTCCTCGGCGATCTGCTCGTCCGAAAAGAGCTCGATGAGATATACTCTGCCGAAGGCCGTATCCCGCGGACTCCCGACTGCCTCCGCCTTGCGGAAATGCTTTTGCCTCGTCAGATAATGGAAGGTAATATGAAAGCGGCCGGTCTCCGGATTCACGATCTCTTTGACCGGTTTATAGTCCTCCGGCACCATCATATTTTGAAAGCGGGAGGAGATGAACGTCAGAAATTCCTCTTCTGAATCACACTCATACAGTCCGGCGGCTGGTCTGCTGGCAAAAATGACCTGCTCGGCCCCATCCGCCGCGAGCATGAGAATGCCTCCCTCGAGAAGGCCATAATTCTGATGATACATCTCCCGCGCACTGTCCGCCGTCATATTCTTCTTCTCCAGTTACTTTTCATCGCCATCAAAAACGATTGCAGAGGCCCCTCTGTCTGCTGCTTCTGTTCCGCCCTCAATCACTGTACATTTTCATCGGAGACCGATTCTGGTGCCTATCTGTCTGCCGCTCTGCTTCGTCTTCAGTCACCATACATTTTCATCGGAGAGCGCTTCTGCCGCCTATCTGTCTGCCGCTCTGCTTCGTCTTCCATTACTTTGCATTGTCATCGAAGAAGGATTCTCCGGAGGCGTCCTCCGCGGCTGTATGTCCATCCGCGGCATCCGTTTTCTCTGCCGCCTGCTGCTCCGCAGTCTCACTCATCTTCTGTGCGGCATCGATCATATCGAGTCCCTGCTGCACCAGATCCTCCATGGAATCCTGCCCGGACGACGGTGCTCCATCAGCGGCTTCTTCTTTCAGCGCGCCTGTCGCGGGTTCCTCCTTCGGTGCCTGCTTCGATGTTTCCTCCGACCCCTGCACCGGGATCTCACTGCTATCCCCGGCAGTCTCTGCTTCTGAACCGGTCGCCTCTGCATCCGCGTCGTCCGCCTGCTCCTCCGCATAGCGCGCAAACGCGTCAGCGCCGGTCTCCTCCGGTTCCTTTACCGGGATCTCGCTGCTCTCTGCTGCATCCGCGTCCGCGCCGGTCTCTCCGGCGCCGCAGCCGGCCGCGGAATCCACGGTGCTATAATGCGTCTCATGCGAATCTCCCCGAACGATATCCGCCACCCTTGAAACCGATTCCGCCACGGTGTCCTTCACCTTCCCGGCTGTCTCCCCGATGGTGTCCAGAACCTCGCTGCCCTTCGGTCCGATCGCTTCCTTTACGCGGGGCATCACCTCCTGCGTCACCTTATCAGCGACCTGCTCCGTTCCCCTGCGGATCGTTGTGTACGCTCTCGAGGCAAAATCCGTGCTTTCCCCCGCTGCTCCGTCCTCCGTCTCCTCCTTCGCGGCGCTCTTTTTCATCACCTCGTAGACTCCGACCGCCGCGGCGGTAAAGATCGTGGCACCGGCCAGAAACTTCCCAAATTTGCTCATTGCAGGGTCTCCTTTCCTTACTGTCTGCCGTTTTTCTCACCATTCTCCGTGAAAAACATACTGATCCATTCTGCGGAAGGCTTCCTCGATGCGGGTCAGCGGCGAGGCCAGATTGATGCGGATATGGGTCGGTCCGTGGAATCGTCTGCCGTCCTGCCAGCCGATGCCATAGTCCCAGCCGCGCCGCAGCAGCTCATCCATGGTCTTGCCGTGCCTCTCCAGCCATGCGCCGCAGTCCAGGAACATCATGTAGGTTCCCTCCGGCTTCATGACCTCGACCCCCTCCAGATGATCCCGGATAAAGTCCCAGGCAAAATCCACATTGCCGGTCAGCACCTCGCACAGCTCGCTCACCCACTCGTCTCCGGTCTTGCTGTAAGCGCCGATCAGGGCATGCTCCGACAGAACATTCATCGAATTATAGACAAGTTTCCGGCTGATGCTGTGCACCCGGTCGCGAATCTCCGGGTTGTAGATAATGCTGTAGCTTCCCACAAGCCCCGCGAGATTGAAGGTCTTGGACGGCGCGTAAAAGGCGATGGTGTGGTATTTTGCCCAGTCGCTGACCGACTGCGCGGTCGTGATCCGATTTCCTCCGAGGATGATGTCCGACCAGATCTCGTCGCTGATGACCCAGCAGTGATTCTTCTCGTACACCGCCATGGCCTTCTCTATCTCCTCCCGCGTCCAGACGCGCCCGCAGGGATTGTGAGGATTGCAGAAAATCGCCGCATGGATGTGATTTTCCCGAATCTTCCTGTCCATGTCCTCGTAGTCCATGCGCCAGATCCCATCCGCGTCCTTTTTTAACGGGCTGTGGACAATGTGGTAGCCGTTTGCCTCGACGCTGCCGGTGAATCCGATGTAAGTCGGGCTGTGCAGGAGCACCGGATCACCGGGCGCCGCAAACACCTTCAGCGCTGAGACGACGCCGCCGAGGACGCCGTTCTCATAGCCGATTTCCTCCTTCGTGATGCCCGTCACGCCCTTGCGGATTTCGTGCCAGTGAATGATCGCGTCAAAATACTCGTCGGTCGGTTCAAAATATCCGTACGCCGGATGCTTCGCCCGCTCGATGATGGCCTCCGGAATCGAGGGAGCCGTCGGGAAATTCATATCCGCCACCCACATGGGAATGAAATCGAACCCTTCCTTCGGTTTGCCGGGCGCAAACCCGGATCCGCCGATTCCATCGACTGCGATCGCATCGTGATTATGCCGGTCCATGATACTGGTAAAATCGTACTTCATAGGCACCTCCCGCTATGTGATGTCATGGTATCACGCATTCCGGCCGAATTCCAGATGGACACTCTGCTTTCTGTCCTGTCCGCTGCATCTTGCGCTTCCGGCGGCAGCGTGCTACTCTAATGATTAACCATTTTGGTCAATTCTGGGGGGGCTGTACCATGATGAACGATAAATTCTTTGATCTAAAGAAAGAAAAGCAGGACCGCATGATCAATGCGGCACTCAAGGTCTTCGCGCTGAACGGCTACCGCCACGCGAGCACGGACGATATCGTGCTGGAGGCCGGAATCAGCAAGGGACTTCTCTTCCACTACTTCGGCAGCAAAATCGGACTCTATGAGTTTCTGTTTGACTATGCGTCACATTTTGCAGTGGTAGAACTGCAGTCCGGTGTCCGCCGGGAGGAAACCGGTTATTTTGCCATCCAGCGCCAGATCGTGGCTGCCGAGACGACGCTTCAGCGGCAGTACCCCTATATCATTCTGTATCTCGACAGTGTTCTCCGGGAGACCAGCGACGAGGCGCTCGATGCCGTCGCAGATGCGAGACACCTGATTTCAGACTGCTATGACAGCCTCCTCCAGAACGCCGACTACCGGAAGCTCGGCTTCGACGGACCGGAGTCAGACGACGCCCGCAGGCTGGACAATCTCGTGCGCTTCACGAGACAGGGTCTGCTCCGTTCCCACCTCGAGGACAAGGACTTCTCCGCCGATGCGCTGCAGAAGGAGATCGACTCCTATCTCGACTTTCTGGAAAAGGTATTTGTGAAATAAGCGAACGACGCAGCGCCTTATCCTGGATTCTCACCGCGGATTTCCGATCAGGTGCCGGGGTGCCTCACACCTGCCGCCACGCGCTGCACAGGCATTCCGCTCCTCCCCGGATCTGCTCCTCCGTCAGGGCGGCATAGCCCAGAAGAATCGTCGGCCGCTGCCGGAATTTCTCCATGTCCGGGTGCGAAATGCCCGGAATCAGATTCTCTCCCATCGGATAGACCCTCACGCCGGCGCGGGAAGCGCTGCGCGCAAGCTCCTCCTCCCTTGCCCTTGAGACTGGGAGCGGAAGCGGGTCACATTTTTCTGTGAGCAAAAGGTGCAGCCCCGCACCCTCGCCGCTCACTTCAAACCGGTCTGCGAGCGGTCCCAGCGCCCCGAGCAGCACATCTCTCTTCCCCCGATAGCAGGTCCGCATCTTATTCTGATAGCGCTCAAAATATCCTTCCCGGATAAAACGGTCGAGAAGCCGCTGATCGAGTCTCGACACGGTGGAGGAGAGAAAGTAAAGGGACGAGCGGTAGCGGCGCATGAGCGCGTCCGGCAGCAGCATGTAGCTGACGCGGATGGCCGGTGCAATCGACTTGGAGAACGTGCCGATATAGATCACTCTGCCGTCCCGGTCTGAAGACTTGAGCGAGGGGACCGGCTTGCCCCGGTAGCGGAACTCGGAATCATAGTCGTCCTCGATCAGGAAACGCCCCTCCTGCTCCGATGCCCAGGCCAGAAGCTGAAGCCGCCTTGCGATCGGCATCGTAATGCCCGACGGATACTGATGAGACGGCATGATATAAGCAAGGCTGCAGCGCTGCTCCCGGAGAGAATCCGTGCACATGCCCTCTTCATCCATCCGGACCGGTGCCACGGTCCAGCCAAAGGTCTGAAACAGACGGGCCGCGCGGAGATAGGTGACATATTCCATCCCGATGACCGGCTGACCGCTGGTATCGGCGTCATGCTTCTCTGCTGTCTTCGCAGCCCCCGGAAAATTCCGAAGTCCGGACGTGTGCCCCCCATCAAAGTCCTGCTCCAGCCTGAGCAGCCGGCAGAGCAGCATGAGCAGATAATCATTGCCTGCGCCGATCACCAGATTGTCCGGATCGCAGAGCACGCCGCGGGAGGTGTAGAGATAATGCGCGATCGTCTCCCGGAAGGAGCGGTCCCCCTCCGGCTCT
>ONQW01000039.1:26739-29130 GCA_900320025.1 uncultured Lachnospiraceae bacterium | reverse complement strand
GCGCTGCACGGGCTGAACGGAGAGGACGGAAGAGTTCAGGCGGCCTTCGACCTGATGGGAATTCCATACACCGGGTCCGGCTATCTCGGAGCCGCCATGGCGATGGACAAAATGATCACCAAGGAGCTGGTGGCACCGCAGGGCGTGGATACCCCGGCGTGGAAATCGTACAAGCATGTGAAGGAGGAACAGATCCCTTCCATTGCCGCGGAGTGGAAGGCCCCCTGTGTGGTCAAGACGCCGACAGGGGGTTCGTCGGTCGGCGTCGTGATCGTGAAGGAACAGGAGCAGCTCGCGCCGGCGATCCGCAGCGTCCTCGCCTATGATGACAATGTGCTGATTGAGCAGTATGTGAACGGCCGGGAGTTCACGATGGCGGTCCTCGGGGACCGGGCGCTCCCCTCCGTGGAGATCGTCCCGAAGACGCGCTTCTATGATTATTCCAATAAATACGCGGCGGGTGCGACCGACGAGATCTGCCCCGGCCGCTGCACCGCGGAGGTGGAGAGACGCATGGGAGAGATGGCGCTCGCCGTGCATCAGATTCTGGGACTTCGGACCTACTCCCGGAGCGATTTTATCGTCGACGCGGAGAACCGGGCGTGGTTCCTCGAGGTCAACACGCTGCCAGGCATGACGCCGACCAGCCTTGTGCCGCAGGAGGCCGCCGCAGTCGGCATGTCATACGAGGACCTGTGCGAGTACATCGTGGAGGATGCGCTGAAACGATGATTGGCATGGATCTTACCTTGCAGAGCTGGAAAAGTATCGGAGGCGCTCAGATGTGACGGACTCTGCGCTGCGATGCAAACCAGGAAGCAGTGGCAGGCGAGGCGGGACGTTGCCGCTAACCACGTGACGGACTAACCATGTGACAGACTAACCACGTGACAGACTCCGCGCGGCTGGCATAAGTCCGGCGGAGCCGGAGAACGGAAGACATATTTTGCGATAGGAGTGCGGGATGGAGACGATAACACTGAAGGAGCTGCGGGAGGCGGTCCGCGGGGAGCTGCTGGGAGACTTCCGCGTGGAGGATACGCTGATCACAGGAGCGGAGAGCGACAACCGCAAAATTAAACCTGGCAATGTATTCTTTGCGTTCCGGGGAGAAAAGGCGGACGGACACCGGTTCGTGAAGGCGGCACTCGCGGCAGGCGCTTCGGGAGCGGTCGTGTCCGGGGAGCCGGAGGAATATGTGCCGGGGAAGTTTTATGTGAAGGTGCCGGACACGCTGCTCGCGGCCGGAGATCTGGCACGGGCATACCGGCGCCGCTTTGCCATCCCGGTCGTCGCGGTGACGGGCAGCGTCGGCAAGACCACGATGAAGGATATGATCTATGCCGTGCTGTCGGAGAAATTCTGCACGCTCCGGACGGAGGCCAATTTCAACAATAACATCGGCGTGCCGCGGACGATTCTGCGCCTTGACCGCGGGACACAGATGGCGGTCGTCGAGATGGGCATGAATCATTTCGGTGAGATTGACTATCTCGTGCACATCGCGCAGCCCACCTGCGCGGTCATCACCAATATCGGAGAGGCGCACATCGGCAATCTCGGAGGAAAGAAGGAAAACATCTTCAAAGCAAAATGTGAGATCTTCGGCGGTCTTTCGGAGGGCGGACTGGCTGTCATGAACGGCGACGACGCATATCTGCGGACGCTCCGGGAGGACAGAGAAAAGCAGGACAGGTTTCATTTTGCCTGGGTCGGCGAGAGCGGGGATTGCACGTTCCGCGCGGTGAATATCGAGGACACGCTGCAGGATGCGGTGCGCTTCACGATGGAGACGCCGGCCGGGTCATTTCCGGTGAAAGTGCCCGCACTGGGGCGGCACATGATCTATCCGGCGCTGGCGGCGGCCGCGATCGGGATGCATTACGGCATGACAAAAGAGGAGATTGCAGCAGGGATTGCCCATTATGTGCCGACCGCGATGCGGATGGAGACGATCCGGCTGCCGGAGGGTATCGTTGTCTATAACGATACCTACAACGCCAATCCGCAGTCGATGAAGGCGGGACTTCTGACCCTGTCGCACACAAAGGGGCAGCGCCATGTGGCGGTGCTCGGCGATATGCTGGAACTCGGAGACGCGGAGGAGAGACTCCACCGGGAGGTCGGGCGCGCCGCGGCAGAGGGAAAGATCGACACACTGATCACAGTGGGAAGGGCAGCAGGCTGGATCGCGGATGAGGCAAGGCGCTGCGGCCTCGCGGATGTACATACCTGCCGGAGCAGAGAGGAGGCTGAGCCCATCCTGCGCACTCTTCTCGGTCCGGAGACAGTTTTCTATTTCAAGGCGTCTCATGCGATGGCGCTCGAGAAGCTTGCGGCATACACGGTGGATATGGCAAAATCGGTGTATGGGGAGCTTTGAGGAAGGGC